>CBDUDB010000049.1:0-16270 GCA_965365795.1 uncultured bacterium
TTGGCGTGCTGCCTTGGCGGTACATTGTCGTTGAAGGAGTCATCGGCGTCGGCAAGACCAGTTTGACCAAACTGCTGTCCACACGGACCAATGGCCGTCTCAATCTGGAAGTGGTGGAAGAAAACCCCTTCCTGTCCCAGTTCTACCAGGACAGGTCCGCCTATGCCTTCCAGACCCAGATCTTTTTCCTGCTCAGCCGGTTTCGCCAGCAGCAGAAACTTTTCCAGCACGACCTGTTCAGTTCGAACCTTATTTCCGACTACCTATTCGCCAAGGATCGGATTTTCGCCAACCTGAATCTGAGTGATGATGAACTGGGCCTGTACAACCAGCTGGCCACCATTCTCGAACAACGTGTCCTGAAACCTGACCTGGTCATTTACCTTCAGGCCCGGACTTCGGTTCTTCTTCAGCGGATTCGGTGGCGGGGTCGGACCTTCGAACAGGATATGGAAGAGGACTATCTCAATGCGTTGAATGCGGCCTATAGTTATTTTTTCCACCACTACAAGGACTCACCCTTGCTGGTGGTCAATACCGACAATCTGGATTTCGTCAACGTGCCGGGTGATTTCGATCTTCTGTACGACCAGATCACCGAAAAATTCAACGGCACCTGCTATTTCGCTCCCGATTCGGGTCCCGATTGATTTCCCGATGGCCGCGGAATGATCTGAAAGGCATCACCATGGAGAGGAAGGGCAAGACCCTGACCATGAGCGTTTTCGCCCGGCGCAAGAGGCAGGGCAAAAAAATCGTGGTCCTGACCGCATACGATTTGACCAGCGCCCTGATAGCTTCGGCCGGGGGTGTGGACGCCATTCTGGTGGGGGATTCGGTGGGCATGGTCGTGCTGGGCTATGAAAACACCCTGCCGGTGACCGTCGATGAAATGGTGCACCATTGCCGGGCCGTCTGCCGCGCCAAGCCCCAGGTACCGGTCATCGCCGATATGCCCTACGGCAGTTTCCACGTGAACACGGCTGAGACCGTGCGCCACGGCCTGCGGCTGGTCAAGGAAGCCGGCGCCAGTGCCGTCAAGGTTGAAGGAGGGAGCCAACGGACCGCCGCGATCCGGGCTCTGCTGGACGCGGAGATTCCCGTGATGGGGCACCTGGGTTTGACTCCTCAGTCATTGAATCGCTTGGGCGGATACCGGGTTCAGGGCCGGGGAAAAGAGGCCGCCGCCGCCCTGTTGGACGAGGCTGTTTTGCTTGAAGAAGCCGGTTGCTTCGCTATCGTGCTGGAGTGTATTCCCTCCGCCGTTGCCCAAAAAATTTCCGCCCGGCTGACCATACCGACCATAGGGATCGGTGCGGGACCGGGTTGTGATGGTCAGGTTCTTGTCATACACGACATGCTGGGACTTTTTACCGGTCTCAAACCCAAATTCGTCAAGCGCTACGCGGAACTGGGGGCCTCGGCGGTCGCAGCGGTGGAGCGGTACACTGCCGAAGTCAGGGACGGGTCCTTTCCCGGGGCGGAACACGAATACGGCGAGGAACGCACAGGGCAGCGTGATGGTACCGGGGCCAACGTGTCCGGACAGTCCGGTTACCTTGGCTCGGTCAAGGCCGATGGGGACTGATGCGGATGGAAATTTGCCGCACAACAACCGAGCTGACTGCGTTAAAATCTCTGCGCGCCGAAAGGCCCCTGGTATTGGTGCCCACCATGGGCGCCCTGCACGAGGGGCATCTGAGTCTGGTGCGGCTGGGGCGCGAATTCGGTCCGGTGGTGGTTTCCATTTTCGTCAACCCGACCCAGTTCGGCGAGGGGGAGGATTTTGAGGCCTACCCCCGGGATCTGGCCGCTGATCTGGCCATGCTCGAAGAGGTGGGGACCGAAGCTGTATTCACTCCCTCACTGGAGGAGATGTACGCCGCTGAAGAGGAAGTCACTGTTTTGCCCGGGCGGAGGGCCCGGGGTCTATGCGGTGGTGATCGCCCCGGGCATTTTACCGGGGTCTTGACCGTGGTGGCCAAGTTGTTTGGTTCCGTCAGGCCTGATGTGGCGGTTTTCGGCCGGAAGGATGCCCAGCAATGCCTGGTCATCGGACAGATGGTGGCCGACTTGAAGATGCCGGTCCGCTTGATCGATGGCCCGACGATCCGGGAACCTGACGGGTTGGCGATGTCCTCGAGAAATCGCTACCTGAACGCCGAACAAAGAGACCGGTCCCTATGTCTTTTTCGGGCCTTGTCCACCGGGCGGGATCTTCTGGTGTCCGGCCAACGGAAGCGGGAGGACCTGGTCGGTGCCATGCGCCGGGAACTTGTTCCCGCAGACCGAATCGAGTATGCGGAAGCCCGACGGGTTCCCGATCTGGAACTGGATGATACCTTGTCGGGCAGGATCTTGCTGGCGGTTGCCGCCCAGGTCGGACCCGCTCGGCTCATTGATAATATCGTGCTGGAAGTTTCGGATGACCGGGTGACTGAAGGTTTCCTGCTGGATGATCCGCTGGACCTTTGACCCCGGTCAAGGAGGACTGGATGACCTCGAACAGCAATAGTGAACGTGAGAAAATGATTGATGCCGTGGTGCTGGCTGCGGGCAAGGGCACGCGGATGAAATCGGATCTACCAAAGGTCCTTCATCTTCTGGACGGACGCCCCCTTCTGGACCATGTGCTCGATACGGTCCAGACAGTGGGGATCGACCACACCGTGGTGGTCGTGGGTCATATGGCGGACCTCGTGGAAGAAACCTGTGCCCGCCAGGGGATGCAATTTGTGCTCCAGGATCCGCAACTGGGGACAGGACACGCGGTCCAGGTGACGGTCGACCATCTGCGCCCGGCGGGGTACTGCGTGGTTCTGGCTGGGGATGTCCCGCTGCTGCGTCCGGAAACCCTGAGCCGGCTCATCGACGGCACGGTGGAAAGCGGGGCCGCCGCGGTGGTCTTGACCTGCGTGGTTCCCGACGCGGGGGCTTACGGTCGGATCGTGAAGGATGCTTCCGGGCGTGTCCTGAAAATCGTCGAGTACCGTGACGCCAGCCCTGAGGAACGGGACATCGGTGAATACAACACCGGAGTCTTCTGTTTTCAAACGGCCAAGCTGATCGAAGCCTTGGGTAGCCTGACTCCCGAAAACGACCAGGGCGAGTACTATCTGACCGATACGGTGGCCTACCTGGTAGACGCCGGTGACAAGGTGGAGGCGGTCGCCACCAGTGATCCGGACGAAGTGGTCGGGATCAATACCGTGGATGAACTGGGTGCGGCGGAAAAATTGCTGGCCCGGCGCGGGGTATGACATGGATCGGCTCTGTACACCTTGGAGGTTCGCCTACGTGACTGGACAAGAAAAAGAAGAAGGGTGTGTCTTCTGCAACCGCCTCCAGTGCGATGAAAGGGAGAATTATATCCTTCACCGCGGCCAGTACTGGTATCTCATCATGAATCTGTATCCGTACAACGGGGGACACATGTTGTGCGTGCTCAATCGTCATGAGCGCATGTTGAGCGATTGTACGGTGGACGAACTCAAGGAGATGGGGGTCCTGTTGCGGGTCATGGAGGAGTCCCTGGCCGAGGCGTTCCATCCCGAGGGAATCAATTGTGGTTACAACGGGGGCAGGAGTGCGGGAGCGGGTATTCCCGAACACCTCCATGTCCACATGCTGCCCCGCTGGTCCGGGGACACCAATTTCATGACCACCATCGGTGAGACCCGGGTGATGCCCCTGACCCTTGACCAGAGTTTCGACATGTTGCAACCGGTGGTCCAGAGGCTGGTAAAGGAAATATAGTGCCGGGCAAGTTGAATTTCTGGCTGTTGATACTGGCGGGGGTCTGCGCCCTTTCCCTCTGGTTTGGAAAGGACCTGGTGCTCAGGAGCAACGAAGGTCCCGCGGAAAAGTCTGCCGGGCCGGTTGAACCCGCCGATTTCGATATGGCCGAAGAAGAAAAGTCGGTACACCTGAGGGTGCTCAACGGGACCGCCGAACCGGGCTTGGCCCGCCAGATCAGTTTGTTGCTGGGGCGGGCCGGATGCGTGGCCGAAAATGTAGGCAACGCCCCCCGCCGGGATTTTGAACGTTCTCTGCTGGTTAATCGCCGGCTTTCGGATCAACGCGCTGCATCTCTGGCCCGCCATCTGGGTGGCATTCAAATCATTCGGGAATGGGACGCACGGACCGGTGAAGACGCTGTCCTGGTCCTGGGTGCCGATCATGAGCATCTGAAAACCAGTCTGGCCACTGTTCGCACCGCCGGCGGGAAATGATGTCCGGTTAAGACCGGAAACCGAAAAGATCTGTTTCCGTGCCCGTCGGCCTCGTATTATTGTCGCAGGTCGGTGGGTAACGGAATAGAAAGGGACTGATGCAGAAATCCCTGGGCACGGTGGTTCTGACTTTGACGCTGGGCGTTTTGATCGGAGCCATCTTCAGCGAGGTAATCGGTCTGTTCCTCAGCGAGGGCAGTGTGGCCGAGCAGCTGTTTGTCAGGTACGTTTCCTTTGGGCCCGAGGTAACCCATTGGAATCTGATCATCATCGATCTGACCTTCGGGTTTCAGATCCATTTCAACCTCATGAGCGTTATCGGGGTGTTTGTCGCCTCGCAGATGCTCCGGTGGTATCGCTAACCCCCCTTTCGGAGGTTGCTCTTGATGCATTCCTTTTTTGCCATCATACCCGGCATGGCCGGTTGGTCCGAAATTGTTCTGGTCCTGGCTTTGGCCTTGATCCTGTTCGGTCCCAAGCGTCTGCCGGAAATCGCCGAGGCCGCGGGAAAATCCATCCGCAAGTTCAAGTCCGCCACCCGTAACGCCACCGACGAGGTAAAGCGGGAGATCGACGAGGTGGGCCGGGACCTGAAAGATGATCCCCCCGCAGATCCGGACCGGAAGAAAGACAAGCCCTAGAGCTGACGAACCGGGAGGCGTCCTTGAACCTTGCCCAGCTTCTTGCCCGGCTCAAGACCGACGAACGGTTTCTGCGCAATGTCAGCCGGTGGGAAATACTCCCGCCGACCGGTGCCAGCTACGCCGATTTTCCCGCCAGCCTCGATCCGCGACTTGTTGACGTCCTGGCTGAACGGGGCGTCGATCGTCTTTACAGCCATCAGGCCGATGCCGTGGCCCTGGCGGGCCAGGGCCGTTCCTTCGTGGTCCCCACCCCGACGGCCAGCGGCAAGACCCTCTGTTACAATCTTCCGGTTCTGGATTCCATCCTGCGGGACGATCGCTCCCGCGCCCTGTACCTGTTCCCCACCAAGGCCCTCAGTCAGGACCAGATGCACGAAGTCCATGGCCTGGTGACGGGCCTGGGGGTGGACATCAAAACTTATACCTTCGACGGTGACACGCCCGAAACGGCCCGGCGAGCCATCCGTAGCAGCGGTCACATCGTGGTGACCAATCCGGATATGCTGCACCAGGGCATCCTGCCGCACCACACTTTGTGGGTGAAACTCTTCGAGAATCTGAAGTACGTGGTGATCGATGAAATCCACAACTACCGGGGCGTGTTCGGCAGTCACGTGGGCAATGTCATCCGGCGGTTGCGCCGGGTGGCGCAATTTTACGGCAGCGATCCCCAGTTTATCTGCTGCTCGGCCACCATTGCCAATCCGGTGGAACTGGCCACCCGCCTGACGGGGCTGGACGTGGACCTGGTGGACCGCAACGGGGCGCCGCGCGGCGAGAAACACTTCATCTTCTATAACCCTCCAGTGGTTAACCGGGAACTGGGAATTCGGGCCTCGGTGATCAAGACAACCCGCGCCATAGCCGAAAGATTCATGTCATCAGGAGCTCAGCTGATCGTTTTTGCCCGTAGCAGGATGCGAGTGGAACTCCTGCTGACCTATCTGGAAAAGGCCGGGCGCCAGGTGGGGATCAAGAGCGGGGAGGTTCGCGGCTACCGGGGCGGATACTTGCCGGGTGAGCGGCGTGCCATCGAAAAAGGCTTGAGGGACGGGACGGTCACCACGGTGGTATCGACCAACGCCCTCGAATTGGGTATCGATATCGGACGTCTGGATGTCTGCATCATGGCCGGGTATGCCGGAACCGTGGCCAGCACCTGGCAGCAGGCGGGGCGGGCGGGGAGGCGGCAGAATCTCAGCGCCGTGGTGCTGGTCGCTTCCAGCAGCCCGGCCGACCAGTACATCATCAACAATCCCGACTACTTTTTCGGGCGCAGCCCCGAGCACGCCTCCCTGGATCCGGACAACCTGGTGATCCTGATGAGCCACCTCAAGTGCGCCGCCTTCGAGCTGCCTTTCCTGGTGGAGGAAAAATTCGGGGAAACGCGGGTGACCGAAATCCTGGACTACCTGGTGGAGATGAAGGTTTTGCACCAGAGCGGCGATCGGTACCATTGGATGAGCGATACCTATCCCGCCGAGGACGTTAGCTTGCGCAGCGCCGCTCCCGACAACGTGGTCATCATCGACCAATCGCTTCCCGGCGGTCGGGTTATCGGGGAAATGGATCTGTTCAGCTCCCAGGAGATGCTTCACGACGAAGCCATCTACATCCACGGCGCTCAGCAGTACCACGTTGACAAGCTGGACTGGGACCGCCGGGAGGCCCACGTACAGCCGGTCACGGTGGAATTCTATACCGACGCTCAGCGCAAGAGCGAACTGAAGACACTGACCGCCGAGACCGATCGCGACTATTCTTACGGCCGCCTGGCCCTTGGTGATGTGGGTCTGGTGTCAAAGGTCACCGTCTTCAAGAAGATCAAGCTCGGCACCCACGAAAATGTGGGGGCCGGCCGGGTGCACCTGCCGGAGATGGAGATGCACACCACCAGTTTCTGGTGGGAACTGCCCACCGAACTGGCGAGCGACATGGCCGACGCGGGTCTGGACCTGGGGGACGCCCTGAAAGGCGTGGCCCAGCTGCTCGGCCGCGTGGCGCCGGTATTTATCATGGCCGATCCGGCCGATCTGCATGCCACCGCCATGGTGCGGTCCCCGTTCACGGGCCAGCCTACTGTCTATCTGTATGACGCCTTCCCCGGTGGCGTGGGGTATGCCCGGCGAATATTCGAACAGTTCGAGGAAATTTGTCTGGCCGCCCGGCGGCACCTGCAACAATGTCCCTGCGAAAAGGGGTGTCCTTCCTGCGTCGGACCGGCGGTGGAATCGGGCTCCACGGCGCGCAAGGGCGCGGCCTGGTTGCTGGGAAGGACCGGGCAGGCCGCCGGACGGGCCTGACCATGGATCTGAAAAAACGGCTGGCCCAGCTGGATCGCCTTTCCCGCTCATTGGAACCGGTTTCGCCCCCCACCAGGATATCCTCCGCCACCATCGCCGCGGCCCTTGCCGAACTGGGCCTCAGCCGTACTGAGACCCCGGATGGACCGGTCTGGTGCCGGCAGTACCGGGATGACCTGGCCGGACCTGCGGCGCCCCTGCCGGACCTGCGGGAGTTTTTTTCCCGCGCCGTCGATTTATTACCGGACCCGGGGGACCTCCTATTCCTGGACACCGAAACCACCGGGTTGGCTGGAGGTACAGGAACGATTCCCTTTCTGGTCGGCGTATCCTGGTGGGAAAAGGGCGGGCTGACCACCCGGCAGTACTTTCTGCCGGACCCGGGGCAGGAGGCCGCCATGCTACAGGATCTATTCCGTTTGGCGGGGGGTTTTGGCTTTGTTGTGACCTTCAACGGGGCCTCATTCGACCTGCCTTTGTTACGGACCCGGGCCCGTCTGAACCGCCTGGCCGATCCTCTGGCCGATCTGGTCGGCTGGGACCTTCTGGTTCCCGCCAGACGCTTATATGGCAACCGCTTGCCGGATTGCCGTCAACAAACACTCGAAAGTGAGATCTGCGGCCTCGGGCGTGATACGGGCGATATCGATGGTTCCCGTATTCCCCAGACCTGGTTTGATTTCCTTGCCACCGGCCAGGTGGGGCTGCTGCCGCGGGTCATGACCCACAACAGGCGGGACATGGTGGGGATGGGGCACCTGTTCGAATGGGTGACCAAGGCCGCACGCAGGCTCGAAAAAATCCCCTGTCCTACCCAGGGGATGGATTGGCGGGACGGCTGGGCCCTGGGCAGGATCTGTGAACGACGTAAAATGGGAGCCTCGGCCTTGGAGTGCCTGGGTTTCGCAGTGTCTTCGGCTCCCCGGTTAGGGGCCGAAGGGCTGGGGGACCCCAGGTTCCTGTCCGACGCGGTGCGCATCCTCAAGCGGGGCCAGGACTGGACGCTGGTGGAGCAGGTTATCCGGCAGGGTCTGGACTCCGGGATCGACGAACCCTGGCTCCACCGGGAAGCGGCCATCCTCTACGAACACCGTCTCGTGGATATTTCAAAGGCCCTTGACCACGCTGTGAAATCGGGGGAGGATCACCGGGTGAATAGATTGCAGACCCGCGCTTTGTTGCAAGAAAGCGGAGGTGTACATGATCAACATGACCCGCAATGAGGCCCAGCTCCTGGTGGCGGGGATTCGAGTGTTCCATCATTTGAACGGACGGTCGCCCACACCCGAGGAACTGGCGGACCTGGTTCAGCTTCCAGCCAGTTCCGTCCGGTTGCAGCTGGCGTTCCTGGATGACCGGGGAGTGGTCGCCCTGGTGAAAAGCGCCTTTGATACCCATGCCGAGGTCAGGGATTATCTGGCCATCGAGGAATTGCCCGAAGAAGGGGGTCCTGAAATTTCCGAGGACCTGAAGGATTTCGATCGCCGCAAGCTGGAAGAAGCCGAAAAGATGTCCCAGCTTTTCGACTCGGGAGACCATCAGCAACAGCAGCAGGAGAAAATGGATCGGATGGGCCAGGATCTGAAGGATTTCAAGAAGAAAAAACCCATCAATCCCTTTGGCGACGATTAACTTTTCCGCCAGGAATACGTGCCACGAAAAAAGAGCCCGAAACCTATTGGTTCCGGGCTCTTGACTTGACGGTCAGACCCAATTCCGGGTTGGTCCGGTTACGGCTGCCAGTACCTCAGGTCCTCGATGACCGCTACTTCCTTGCGGGCGGTGTACCAGTCCTCGACGATCTGGTTCTGGGCCCGGGTGAGCAGGGCGCCCTGGATCCCGGCTTGGCGGGATTCGAAATCCGCCTCGTCCAGAGGGTTGATCCACAGCGGGGTCAGGGCGAAGATCCCCCGCAGCGTTTCCACTTCGGGAATCAGAACACCCACCCGGCCGTGAACAGCCAGCTTGTTGAATTCGGTGCCGTAACCGATATCCGGGATGTTCCCGTTGACGGTGAAGGTGTCGGTGACCGCGTGCAGGAGGCCCACGTTGGTGGCGGCTTCAGCCATGGTCCGGCCCATCTGGATCTCGCCCACCGCGGGGCTGAGCTTTTCCTTGGCGGCGGTTTTCTGCCGCTCCTTCTTGACCGCCAGGGCCACCCGGCTGGTCACCTCTTCCAGGGGAGCCAAGCCTGCGGGGGAGATATCCCCCGCCAGGACGATATAGATGTTGTCCCGGTTCTCGAACAGGGGGCTCACCTGCCCGGCGGTGGTGCCGAAGACCCAGTTGGAGGCGCTCAGGGACAGGGGCACGCCGGGGATATCGCGACCCTTGAAGAAGGCCGGCGGTGCCACCATTTCCAGAGCTTCGGCTTCGGCGATCGTGACGAAGTTCGAACCGTCCAGGCGGTCGCGAAGGTTCTCGGCGGATTCCCGCAACATGTCAAGGGTCTCCATACCGGGGGTGACCTTCAGCAGGATATGGCGGGCTTGGATGTCGATAACCTCATCGGTCTCCGGGTCGACGGCCTGATCCAGCACCTCGATGAGGTGAAATCCGAACTTGGTCTTGACCGGCTGGCTGATCTCGCCCACCGGCAAGCTGAAAGCGGCTTCGGTGAAGGGTGCGACCATTCTGGTCCGGTCGAATCTGCCCAGATCGCCGCCCTGGGCGGCGTTGCCTGCGTCATCGCTGTACTCGGCGGCGGCGCTTTCGAAATCCTTCTGGCCGGAGACGATCTCTTCGCGGATTTCCAGCATGAATTCCCGGATCTCCTGGTAGTCCAGGTCGCTCGGTTCCTTGGCGAACTTGATCACCTTGCACTCGGCCTTGGCCTGAGTCTGGAAATCATCGGGATGGCTCTGATACCACTGTTGGATTTCCTCTTCGGAAGCCTCGAAATCCCCCTCCATATCGGCAAACAAGACCCCGATGTATTCAGCCGTGGCCTTGCCGGTCTGGCGCACGTATTCCTCACGGACCTCTTCATCGGTGACCACGGCGCCGGCGGACACCGTTTCGGTCAATTTCTGCCACGGCAATATGGCCCTGATGTAGGACTCCTGCTGGGACCAGTCGACGGCGGGGTTCTGCAGGTCCGCGAAGTAGCGGTCCATGTCGACCTTGCCCTGTTCGTCGCGGTACTGGGCCAGCAATTCCGGGGGAGGGCTGCTCTCGAAAACCGAAAGCACCTCCTCATCCGAAACGGTGATGCCCATTTCTTCGATGGCCTGCTGGAAGATGGCCGCCTGGACCATGGAATCCCAGGCCTGCTGATTGGCGGCAGCCATCTGGTTGGCGTTCAACTCCCGGTTCTGGCCTTGCTGGCGCATCTGGGCCCGCTGCTGCCGCACCGCGTAATCGTATTGCTGGGCGGTGATATCCTGGCCGTTGACCGTCCCGATCACTCCTGCCTGGATTTTCTTGGTGCCGGGCGCCTGGCAGCCTCGGCCGGTCATCCCTCCCAAAAACAAGAACAGAATGAAGGTGGCCGCGATCACCCAGTAGAAGACCTTGGCCTGGGAACGCAGAAACTTGAACATTTTTTCGACTTCCTTCGAAGGGTTACCGAGCGCCGGGGCGCGACCCTGCTGGGGGCCGGCAGTTACCCGACATCTTGAAATGGTCTCATAAAATGGTAGAAGGGGAGGAATTTCACAAGTTGCACATTGCTCCGGGGAAAATTTCTGCTATTGTGGGGCCCGATCAAATCGGATTTGTCCCGTTTAAAATCGGTTTTCGGGTTACATCTCCTGGAATCACTTCGTTACCTCGGGGCTTCCTGACCGCGGATGGCCCCCAGGGAGAGGTTGCCCTTTGCTGATCCAACCCGGTATTCTCGCCTTAATCAGCGGCCTTGCGGCCCAGGCCGCCAAGGTGGTCATCGATTCCGTGATCAACCGGCGTTTCCGGCCGTCCATTTTATTCGACAACGGGGGCATGCCCAGTTCGCACACCGCCACGGTGACCACCCTGGCCCTGGCCGTCGGACGGACCGAGGGATTCGGGTCTTCGATCTTCAGCCTGGTGCTCATTTTCAGTCTGTTTGTTATTTTTGAAGCCACCGGCCTGCGCCAGGAAATCGGCAAACAGGCCGAAGTCATCAATGACCTGATGGACAGTGTTCTGGCCGGCAAAAAGGTGCCCGGCAACCGGCTACGGGAATTGATGGGACACACCTGGGGCGAGGTGGCCGGGGGCGTGGTCGTGGGAGTCGGTATGTACCTGTGGCTTGGTCTGCCCGCCGAGGTGTGATGCAAAAACGTTGACAGACCCGGTACGGGGGGTATGCTACGGATTGCGGCCCGCGGAATGGAGGACCCCGTCGGGTTTCCGCATAGAGAAAACCCAATATCCCGGATGGACACAATCCGGGAGGTTGCGCTTTGCGATTCATGATCGAAAGGATTCGATATGAGAGTCGTTGCCTTGGCCAACCAAAAGGGCGGATGCGGCAAGACCACCACGGCGGTCAACCTTGCCTCAGCTCTGGCCCAACTCGAGAAAAAAGTTCTTCTCATCGACAACGATCCCCAGGGACACGCCACCTTAGCATTCGGTTTCCGGGAGAGGGATTTTTCCCTTTCCACGTGTGACCTCTATTTGACCTCGGACATCATGGTCGAGGATACTTTTCTGGAAATCGGACCTGATCTGCATCTGGTTCCCGCCGGCATCGAGCTGAGCGGAGTGGAAATGACCCTGGCCCGCGAACCGGAAAAAGAGATGCGTCTGCGCAACAACCTGCGCCGCAGTTCCCTGCCCTACGACTACGTTCTGCTCGACTGTCCTCCAGCGGTGAGCCTGTTGACCTTCAACGCCCTTCTGGCCTGCGGCGAGGTCATCATTCCCGCCGATCCCAGCGGCTTTAGCCTGCAGGCCGTGCGTAAGATCCGGGAAACCTTGAACGTCCTGCGGGAGAAAAAAGGGCACGAAGTTTTGGCGCACATCTTGTTGTCCAACTTCGACACCAGGCCTTGTTTCGTGCGAGCGATCATGGAAGAACTGGAGGATTTGTACGGCCAGGCGGTTCTGGAAACGGTTATCCACCATACGGTGAAGATCAAGGAGGCCGCCGCAGCCGGTGTTCCGGTTACCCACTTGGATCCGGAATCCCGGGGGGCTTTCGATTACCGCCATCTGGCTCGGGAAATCCTGGATCAGGAGGTGGATCTCCAGGTCGTGGCCCTGGACCACTGGGCGGCCCTTCTTCACGGTCCCGCTGTATCGGAGGCCGGGGTCCGTTTCGAGGCCGATTTCCCCAACGCCCGCACCGTGCGGGTCACCGGTTCATTCTGCGATTGGTCCGCCAAGGGGCTGCCCCTGAACAAGCGGGAGGACGGCTTGTGGGAATGCCATCTGGATCTGGCCCGGGGTGAATACGAGTACCGTTTCATCATCGACGGATCCTGGCTGCCGGATCCCCATAACAACCAAACGGTTCCCAATGAATTCGGAGGGGCGAACAGTTTGGTGGTGGTTTCCTGAAGTCGGTCGCCGTTCGTCCGCAGGCGGGACCCTAGGCAATAACGACAATGGCCTTTCCCAGGCTGCCGGGAGTACATGCAACCATGGCGCGACCCAACCCCGGGGCCGTCCCTCGACGGCCCCACCACATCTCTTCCATCGCCCACCTGTTCCTTCAGGATAATCTGACTGGGGCCGATGCGGATCCCCAGACCGCTGTCTGTGATCTCGCGGTGGCCACACCGGGGGTGTCGGCCATCTCGGCTTTTGCGGCGGCGGGTTTGGCGCTGGGATCCTCCCGGCCGGTGACATTGTCTGAAGACAGCGAACTCCGGTGGTCGGCCAAAACTTTTCTTCCAGCTGAGCAGGCCCAGGTAACAAGTCCTTCCGGTGGTGAAAATTTTCACCGGAACAACTGGACCATGGCTCCAGATTCCTGCCCACCGGTGCCCGGGCCCGTCAGGTGGAACCATTTGGGATGCCTCGGGCAAGCCGAATTGGCCCACCTGGAGTCCTTGGCGGCCGTGCGTTGCCTGGTGGACCGGCGGCTGGCCGGCGCTGACGGTCTCATCTGGTGCCTGTTGGCTCAGGATGCCGGCCGTTTTGGACCCAGCTACTTGTTGGGACGGTTGGTGGAATTGATCAAGCCCGAGCGTATCAGTGTCCTGTTGTTTCCTGATGCCTGGTCTGACGCCGGCCGCCCGGGCTGGCTCGAGGATATCCGCCATTACGATTTTGACCGCCAGGACCCCTTCATTATGAAACGTTGCGAGGATGTGGCGAAGTTGGTGTGTGAAGAGATCCCCTTGATGTTCCATCGCATAGAAGGGCCGGACAACCTGAAAGAAAGTTTTTCAGGCGATGGCCTGACCGATTCCCTGTGGCGAAGGGTGGGGGACCGGATGATGTCCCCCCTTCCAGAATGTTGATTCCACCTCAAAGGAACGGGCACCGAAACCGGCCGTGGATTCCCTTGGCCTGGGGTGCCCTTCTGTTGGCCGTTCTGGTCCTGACAGAAACAACGGCCTTGACCGCGGGACCAGCCACGCCTGATTCCACCCTGGGTGTAACTGGCTATCTGGTCATCGAGGCAGCACGGGATACGAGCGCAGGATTCCGCTGGGAATCCGGGCCCGAGCCTGGCCATAGATCGCTGGTCTGGGATCAGGGGCGCCTCGTTATTCCGGACAGTCTGCCGGTTGACCATTTCGGCAAGCATGATCTGGGCATAACCTGCACCGAAAATTTATCGGGCTCAGGGGCCCGTGGCCAGATCGTCCTGGTGGACGGCATATTTCCGGTGTCCGAACCCGTTGTCCTGTCCGATGGCCTTTTGGAAATGAAAATATCCGCCGGCGAACTTGAATTCAGGGGAGCCAGTATTCGCTACCGTCGGGCTGCTCCCCGACCACGTGAATTCAGATCGGGACTTCTGTTGGTGGCCGGAATGACGCTCATGATCATTGTCCTTCTGCGCCGGGCCCGCCTGAATGCCCGCGAAAGGACGGGTACCTGATGCTGGCCCGGTGGGAGATTGTATTCTACGGAGCCAGTTTGTTGACCCTGCCCTGGGTGGGGCTGGGAATGTTGAAAATTTTCACGGGACGGGACTGGGGAGGCGGACTCCAGCCCAGCTGGCTGTTTCTGGCCTTGGCAATTTTGTGTGCCGCCGCCGGCAGGCTGCGAAACGAATCGCCGGCGGCGACCGAATCGAAGCGGTGGCCACCAAATCTGGGGCGCTGGTTCCTGTTGGGGGCCGGTGCGGTTCTGGCCAGTGTCCTGATCTCGGTGGGGGGATTGTGGTGGGCTCCCTCAGGTGAAACCATTGACACGACGCTGGGCCGATTTGCCAAACAGGTGGCCCAGCTGATCATCATGGCGGCGTTCGCCATTTACCCCGCTTGTTGGATCCGTGGATCACGGCGATGGGCCTGGACCATCAAGCTACTTTTGATGGGCGGTATCCTGCAGGTTGTTTACGGGTTCCTGCAGGGGGTTGCCTATTACCAACCCCTGGCGGCCTTCACCTGGCTGGAGACGGTCTTTACCTCAAACCCCTCCATCCTCTCGGGATCGGGACAGCTTTATCTGGGCGATTCATTCCATCATGTTCCGAGGCTCAGGGGCACGGTTTGCGAACCATTGTACCTGGGTAACAACCTCCTTTTCCTGTGGCCCTTTCTACTGGTTCCGATCTGGTCTGTCCGGAAACGCCGCCTGGTGGCCGCGACGTTCCTGGTCCTTATGTTGATGACCTGGTCGCGTGGAGCCTGGCTTGGATTGTCAGGGCAGGTTTTTTTGGCGGTGGTATTGGTTTACGGGATGGGTATTGGCTCCGGTCTGGGGGTGACCCGATCCGAATTTCGATTTTTTCGAAAGATGGCCTTCGGCTTGGTGATCCTGACGGCGGCTGTTTCGGTGGTAGGCTGGGTCGCCGGTTGGGATGGTCTGCTGTTCCCCTACCGGCGCCTGGTCCAGAGCTTCAGCGGGCAGGACTGGTCAAACCTGACTCGGCTCTACAGCATGCAGGCGGCCTGGCGTGGGTTCCTGCTCAGCCCTGTTCTGGGTCTTGGCTGGGGGCAATTCGGCTGGCACTTTCCCGTCCTGGTAGACCCCATGGGTCTTCAAAGTCAGTTCACCTGGCCGGTAGTCAATAATTTCCCCCTGCTTATTTTGTGTGAAACGGGGTTGATCGGATTTGTGGTTTTCCTGGCCTGGTGCGTCGGCCTGGCCCGGGTAGCCGGTTCCCGCCTGTCGGCCCTGCGCGGTGCGCCTTTGCCAGGGGGCAAATCTGTCCTGTACGGGCGCATCCTGTTGGCGGCCATTGTTTCGGCTGCGGGTGTCTTGTTCCAGTTGTTGACATTTTCCCAGTTCAATCTGCCCCACATCTGGGTGGCGCTCGGCCTTTTGCTGGCCATTCTGGCCGACAACCAACCGGGCGGACCCTATTCCCCCGAGCCTCTGGCGAAAGATCCGGGAACATGACCGCGCGGCCCCATGTGATCCTGGAAGCACTCCAGGTCAGGGAAAACCCCACCGGGACCGGCCGGGTCATCCTGGATCTCTGTCTGGCCCTGGCGGAAAAGGACCGGGGAATGGATTTCTCGGTTCTAACCACCCAGGCTGATTTGTTCGCCGCGTTGGAAGGCCGGCCCGGTTGGCGGGTCCAAGAATGTCCGCAAGCCAGGGGGGGGGCTCTGCGGAAAGCCCTGTTCATGCAACTCCGGATGCCCGGATTGGTCAAGCGGCTGTCAGGGAACCTGCTTCACAGCATGCAGTTCCTGGCGCCTTTGCGGTGTTCGTGCCCTCAGGTGGCGACCGTTCACGATCTCGCCTGGATGCTTTTTCCCGAGACCATCGAGGAGCCACGGCGGAGTTATTACCGCTTGCTGGTCCCACGCAGCATCGATCGGGTGGACGCCATCGTCACCAACAGCCAGGCCACCGCCGCTGTAACCCGACGTTTTTTTCCCCGGGCCGAGAGAAAAATTCATGTAACTCCTTTTGGAACGCCCAGCTGGGTCCGTGGCCGGGTGCCACACACCAGTCCAGGACAGTTCCCCCGAAGCCGGCCCTATTTCCTGTTTGTGGGGACCTTCGAACCCAGGAAAAACCTGGACCGGCT
>CBDUDB010000050.1:0-15990 GCA_965365795.1 uncultured bacterium
ACCGGGTCCGCCCGCATGGTTTCGAAAAAGGGTTGGGGATCGAGCTGCCGGTAAACGCTGTACCCCTGCCAGTCGCGGGTGTCCTTCACGTGTTCGGCGTAACTCTGCAAGCTGAAGAAGGGCTGGCCGGTCATCTGGAGATTCCGGATGGCCCAGGGGGAGATGACCACCAGCCAAACCAAAAAGACCAGACCCAGCCGTCGTGTGGCCGCCCGTGAAATCCGGTTCCGCCTCAGGGGAAACTCGCACGGCAGGATCCACCATAGGAGCGGAATCCAGAACAGATCCAGACGCAGCAGACACAAAAGTCCAGCCAGCAGACCGTCCCTCCAGTCCGGCCGGTCCGGGGCCCGGTCCCGGGTCCGCAGCCAGAGAATCAGCAGTACCAGCGAGCAGACCAGTTCCACCATTCCCCAGTCCACGGCGAATACCAGCAGGGGATTGAAATACATCAAGATCAGCCAGGGAAAAATGGCGGCCGCGTTTCGGCGCCGAAAAAGGGCGGCGGTCCCGGTGGCCAGGACAAGTCCCAGCAGGACGATTTGCAGCCTGCGAACCTGGTCCACAGTTCCCTGCGGGTCACCGTCGGCGGCTTCGAAGGGGATAGTCAGCAAAACGGCAAAGCCGGGCTGGCGGTGGATCAACGGCTGGGGCAATTCACGGGCGAAAGCAAAGGCGAAGGACAGGGGGTAGGTCACATCGGTCTGGAAACCATCCCCACGGGCCAGGTGACGCGCCACACTCAAGTGGGTATACAGGTCGCTGGTGGGCAGGTAGGGCCGCGGCGAATGAACCGGGAGCCAAAGGGTCAGGAACAGGACGGCCGCCAGGACTCCACCGACCAGGCAGACGGGCCAGGGGCGAACCGGGGCTGGGGAATCCTGGCTCATCGCACCTCCGGTCAGTTGCCCCGGCTACCGGGTTTGACGAGTTCCTTACCGGCGGCGCACAACGGACAATCGTTCGCCTGCCAGGTCTGGACCTGGACCTTGGCCAAAGCATGCAGGGGCAAGGGCAAGCCGGCATCGCCACCGGTGCGGTCAATGATACTGGTCAAACCGACAACGCGTCCGCCGGCGGCCTCGACCACGGCGATGACTTCCAGCAGGCTGGTGCCCCGGGTGACGACGTCCTCGGCGATGATCACCTTTTCCCCCTTTTCCAGGGAGAAGCCCCTGCGGATCATCATCACCGAGTCCTTGCGCTCGGTGAAAACGAAGCGGCGGCCCAGCGCGCGGGCAACTTCGTGGCCGATCAGGATCCCGCCCATGGCCGGACTGACCACCAGATCGTGGGCGGTTTCGTCGAAAAATCCACCCATGGCCGCGCCCAGTTCCCGCGCCAGTTCGGGGAACTGCAACAGGCGTGCGCACTGGAAATACTGGTCGCTGTGCAGCCCACTGCTCAACAGGAAATGCCCGCTGTGCAGGGCGCCCAGTTCATCCATCAGGGTGAGGATCTTGTCTTCAGTCATGGTCAAGGCCTTCCTTGTGATGATCTCGAATCAATCCATTTCGGCGGCGATGCTTCTGAGGGCGGCGCCTGGATCGGGAGCCTGGGTGATGGGGCGGCCGATCACCAGAAAATCCGCGCCGGCTTTCATGGCCTCAGCGGGCGTGGCCACGCGGTGCTGGTCGCCGGCGTCGGTGCCGGCGGGCCGGATGCCCGGGGTGACGATGACCGGTTCGGGGCCGAGAGCCGCCCGCAGACCGGGCAGGTCGGTGGCCGAACAGACCAAACCGTCACAGCCGCAATCCCAGGCCAGGCGGGCCAGCCGCTGAATGCGGTCCTGCAACGAGTCGAGAGAGGGGCTGACCTCGCCCATTTCCTGCTGGGAAAGACTGGTCAGGATGGTCACCGCCAGCAGGGCGGGCCGGCGTCCGGTCCTGGGGTCGACCTTGGCCTGGGCCACCGCTTCGGCGGCAGCGGTCATGGCGGACCGACCGTTGCCCGCGTGTATGGTGCACAGGGAGGCTCCCAGCGAAACCGCCACCCTGGAGGCCGCCGCCACCGTGTTGGGGATGTCGTGGTATTTGAGATCCAGAAAGATATCTCGGCCCAGGTCTCTCAGGCGGTGAACGACATCCGGTCCTGCGGCGGAAAACAATTCCAGGCCGACCTTGACGAACCCCCCGCTTTCGCCGAGGCGTTCGGCCAGACCGAGGGCCTGGTCCATGGTGGGCACATCCAACGCGGTGATAATCCGTCGTCCGGCCGGTAGGTCCCTCAGTTTGGCGATCAGTTCGTTTCGATCCATGGTAGTGCCTCGACTCCGGCTGATCTCGCACAGTTGCGGACAGACCGGTCGCGACCGGTGATTTGCCTTGCCGCCGCGACCATATTGCTACTACCCTTCTACCAGCCTCGGGTCCGGATTGCAATTTCAATTCCTTTTTTTGAAAAGGAAGCCGGTCCCGAAGTATTGGTGCGCCCATTTCCGAATGGGCCTGGAATGGGCCCGGCCCGAATCAAGCGACCCGTCCGACTCTGGAAATCAAAGAAAGGGACCCCCTTGCTGGATCGAAAATTTCTCCGGGAAAACCGGGACCTCGTAATGCGGGCCGTATCCTTGAAAAATGAATCGGTGGACATCGAAGCCTACTACGCCAAGGACGCCGAACGCCGGGCGGCTCTGCAGGAAACCGAAACCCTTCAGGCCCAAGCCAACCAGGCCAATCGCTCTATCTCCGAACGCAAGAAAGCGGGCGAAGACGTGGGCGAAGCGATCGAGGGCATGAAGGCTATTGCGGCCCGAATCAAGGAACTGAAAGGCAAGGCCGAGATCCTGGAACAGCAAGTGGAACAACTTTACCTGCGCATACCCAACATTCCTCACGAATCGGCCCCGGCCGGCGGCGAGGAAAACAACGAATTGGTCCGCACCTGGGGCGAGATTCCCACCAACGATTTTACGGTCATGCCCCACTGGGACATCGGCACCGAGCTGGGCATCTTTCATCCCGAGCGAGCTTCGCGAATGAGCGGCAGCGGCTTTACCATTCTGTCCGGCGCCGGCGCACGGCTGGAACGCGCCCTGATCAACTGGTTTCTGGATGTTCACCTGGAACAGGGATACACCGAGTTCAACGTTCCCTACCTGGTCGGGCGCCAGGCCATGACCGGCACCGGTCAGCTGCCCAAGCTTGAAGATGACATGTACCTGTGCCAGGTGGACGACCTGTTTCTGATTCCGACGGCCGAGGTTTCGGTGACCAACGTCCACATGAAGGAGACCCTGAACACCGATGATCTGCCCCTGAAGTACTGCGCCTTTTCTCCCTGTTTCCGGCGTGAAGCGGGTGCCGCAGGCAAGGACACACGCGGCCTGTTGCGGGTCCACCAGTTCCACAAGGTGGAAATGGTCAAGTTCGTCACCCCGGAAACATCGTGGGATGAACTGGAAACCCTGACCGCCGACGCCGAGGAATTGCTCCAGAAATTGAATCTGCCCTACCGGGTGCTGACCCTGGCCACGGGTGATCTGAGTTTTGCGGCGTCCAAGTGTTACGACCTGGAAGTGTGGTCTGCCGGGGTTGAAAAATGGCTGGAGGTCTCGTCCTGTAGCAACTTCCTGGATTTCCAGGCCCGGCGGGCGGGTATCAGGTACAAGGGTTCGGCGGGCAAGGGTTTTGTCCACACCCTCAACGGATCCGGCCTGGCCTTGCCCCGGATCCTGGTGGCCATCATGGAAAATTATCAAACAGCCGACGGGCGCATCCAGATTCCCGAAGTCCTGGTTCCGTACATGGGCGGCATGGAGTACATCGACTGATGGGAATGCAATTCCAGCAATCGATTTTTCGTAGGATTCGCCGCCGGGATCTGTTCAACATCTATCTTCTGCTGGGCAGCCTGAGCATCGTGATCGCCACCACGGTGTTCACGTACCGCATGTCCAAGAGCGTGGAGAAGCAGAGTTTCCTGGCAACCCAGCTCATTTCCGGTGTCGCCAGCCTGCTGTTTGAAAACAAGTCCCTGGAAGAGTTGCGGCCGGTGTTGACGATGATCAACACCATCGAGGTCCCGATAATCATCACGGACAACGAGGGACGCCCGATCCTGTGGAACGAACCGGTGATCGGCATTCCGTTGCCCGAATATCAAGTCCTGTTACAGGAGAACATGTCCAAACCCAGCAATCCGGTGATCCTGGAGATCCTGTCGCTGGGTGCGGCCTACGACCAGGATCAGGAGCCGTTCGCCATCTTCGGCCAGGGGGGCAAACGGGTGGGGACCCTGCACTACGGACGCTCGGCCCTCAGTAAACGCCTGCAGATCATGCCCTACATGGAACTGATGGTGATGGCCCTGTTCTTCCTGGTGATCCTGTGGGCCCTGCAAAGCAAGAAAGACGCGCAGCAGAAAGCTCTCTTCGCCGGCATGGCCAAGGAAACCGCTCACCAGCTGGGCACGCCGCTGACGTCCATCATGGGGTGGCTGGCGCTGCTGGAGGAAAAACTGGATCCCAAGGACGATGTGATCATAGAGCTCAACCGTGACGTGGAACGGCTGAGCATGATCTCGGCACGGTTCAGCCAGATCGGTTCCATGCCCAAGCTCGACGACACGGAATTGATCGAGGTGGTGGACGAGACCATCCAGTACTTCCAGATCCGGTTGCCTCATCTGGGCGGGCGGGTTCAGCTCCGGCGCGAGGGCGACATCTCGAACTCCGTGGTCTTCAACCGGGACCTCCTGGGCTGGGTTCTGGAAAATCTGATCAAGAACGGAATCGATGCCCTGACCGACGGCAAGGGGACCATCACAATCATACTCGAGGACCTTGTCGACGGTGGGGTGGCGCTGCGGGTGGCGGACACCGGCAAGGGAATTCCGGGCCGGGAAGGGAACAAGGTCTTCGAACCGGGGTTCACCACCAAGAAACGCGGCTGGGGATTGGGGCTGGCGCTGGTCAAACGGATCGCAACCCAGTATCACAACGGGAAAATTCGGATCGAATCCACCGGCCCGCACGGGACGACTTTCCTGGTGACCTTGCCCCCGGCGGAGAATTCGCCATCATCCTGAGCAAAGGAGCCTCCATTGGCTTTTCGTATACTCTGGGTCGACGACCATATCGATGAACTCGGTAGCCACCTTCGCTATCTGGGTGAAAAGGGCTACGAAGTCGAGGGTGTGACCAACGGGCTCGATGCCCTGGCGGTTCTGCGCGAGAAGGATTTCCACGCTGTTTTGCTGGACGAGATGATGCCCGGCATGGGCGGCCTGGAAACCCTGGCTGAGATGCGCAAGATCAACGCGCACATTCCGGTGATCATGATCACCAAAAGCGAGGCCGAGGACCTGATGACTCGGGCCATCGGTCAGCGGATCGACGACTACCTGGTCAAACCCGTCTCGCCGCTACAAATCCTGTCCACCTTGAAGCGGCATCTGGAAGCCCGCAAGCTGACCGGCGAAGAGGTTTCCCGCAACTACATGAGCAATTTCATGGCGCTGGGAGATCGTTTCGCCGCCGCGGCCACGCCCGCCGCCTGGGAAGAAATCTACCTGGACCTGGTATCCTGGAGCATGGATCTGTTCCAGTTCAGCGACCACGGTCTGCTGGAAACTCTTGAAGACCAGATCACCGCCGCCAACCTGGCTTTCGCCAAATACGTGCGGGAGCACTACCTGAGCTGGGTGGGCGCGGACGGCGCCACCGGCGTGGGTCACGACGCCGATTCCCAGGTGGGAGCGCCGCTGCTGAGTCCCCGTGTCTACGAAGCCTGGGTGGAACCGGAGGTCCGCAAGAGCAAGCAGGTCTTCTGGATCGTCATCGACTGCATGCGGCTGGACCAGTTGCGGATGGTCGAACCTCTGCTCGAACCGTTTTTCCACCTGGAGCGCCGCCACTACTGGTCCATTTTACCCACGGCCACACCTTATGCTCGGAACTCCCTGTTTTCCGGGTTATATCCTCTCGACATCGCCGAGGGTTATCCCCAGTGGTGGATAGGTTCCGCCGATCACGACGGCAGCCGCAACGCCCACGAGGGAGATCTCATGGTCGAACTCCTCAAGCGACTGCGCAGCCCCGCGGTTGGCAGCAACCGTTATTACAAGGTATCCGATGCCCGCGATTTGGACCTGCTTCACCGCAACCTGGGTTCCCTGGGCGATACGCGCCTGGTGGCGGGTGTCTACAACTTCCTCGACATCATGGCCCACGGACGCAGCCAGAACCGCATCCTCAAGGAACTGGCCCCGGACGAGGCGGCCTTCCGGACCCTCATGCGATCCTGGTTCGAACACTCCAACCTGTTCGACGTCATGAAAAACCTCGCCCGCAGGGATTGCACCGTAATTTTGACCACGGACCACGGCTCCAAGCTGTGCAAAAGGGCCGCCCAGATCAGGGGCAATCGGGACACCAGTAGCAACGTGCGCTACAAGTTCGGTGACAACCTGGGCGTGGACGAGGAACGGGTCATGCTGATGAAAAACCCCGAGGATTACCGTTTGCCGGCCCAGACCACCATCGAGAACTATGCGATCACCTCGGACAATTATTATCTGGTGTATCCCACCAACTTCCATGAGTACGAACGGCTGTACCGGGACAGCTTCCAGCACGGCGGGATCAGCCTGGAAGAAATGATCTGCCCCTTCGTCGTCATGCGACCGCGTTGACGATGAACGCCGGCAGCGGGAAAATACCCATGGCCGACCATTCCCTGCCCCCGGCGGCGGAATTCCATTTCCACCGTCAGGCCCACGGTGCCGCCGGCACCGCCCGGCTCGGTGAAGAAACCGCCGGACTATTGCGCGGGGGTGAACTTCTTCTTTTGTACGGCGACCTGGGGGCGGGCAAGACCTGTTTCACCCAGGGGCTATGCCGGGGCCTGGCTGTCGCCCAGGAGGTAGTTTCTCCCACCTTCACCCTGGTCAATACCTACACAGGCCGCTTGGTGGTTCATCATCTGGATTTCTACCGGGTGGCTCCCGAAGCCGACCTGAATGATATCGGGATTCCCGACATCCTGGACCAGATTGCCGACGGCGCCGCCGTGGCGGTGGTGGAATGGCCCGACCTGCTGGTGCCGGAACTGGGGCGGGATTTTGAACGCCTGGAAATGTTGGCGACCATTGGACCGGCCGCCGAAGATCGGACCTGGCACCTGCGGGGCTTTCCAGAGGTCCCCCAGCCATGGGCCGATCTGTTCACCGACGGGGATTCCCCGCCTTCGTCAGGGGAGTGATCTTGCTGAGCCTTGCTTTCGACACCTCCACCAAATGGGGTCGTTTCGCCCTGGCCCGCGATGAAGAGGTCCTGGAATATCGTCCCCTGAATGTTTCCGGCAGTTACGCCGATGCTCTTTTGCCCGTCATCGAAGACATGCTGGAACGGTCCGGCCATCGGAAACAGGATCTGTCCGCGCTCGGCGTGACCGTCGGTCCGGGCAGTTTCACCGGCGTCCGGATAGGGGTGGCCACCGCCAAGGGTCTGGCCTGGGGGCTGGGCTGCGATCTGGTCGGGGTCACTTCCCTGGCCGCCATGGCGGCGGCCCTACTGGACGAATATTCCGAAGCCGAATTCGCGGTCCCGGTTCTCGACGCCAGGCGCGGTGAGGTTTTCGCCGGCGTTTTCAGCCGGGACGGATCCTGGGTAAGGCCGGTGGTCGCCCCGGCGGCCCGGACTCCGGATCAGTGGTGGGCCCGGGTCGTCGATGCCGCAGGCGATCCTGAACTGCCGGTCTATGGAGGAGATGGGGCGGAACTCCTGCTCGGACAGGGGGCGAGCCTGCGACCGGAGTTGTCCAACCGGGGAACACCGGCGCTCAGGCGATGGTCCTCCGCTCATCCTGCCACGGCCCGGGCGCTGGCGGTGGCTCTGAATATTGGGCACCTGCCCCGGGTCCATCCCTTCGCTCTGCTTCCGGAGTACCTGCGGGTATCCGACGCCGAGGTCAAAAGGAACCTGGACCTGACGCCGGACAGGCCCGGCAATGACATCAGTTCCCATCGTTCGGAAAGAAAAACCTGATGGCCGCAGAAACGACCGGCATCACGGTGCGGACCCCGCAGCCGGCAGACCTGCAGGCCGTCGTGACAATGGAAAAACGCTGCTTCAGCGATCCCTGGACCCCGCAAGCCCTGGAACAGGAACTACTCCCGGACAGGTTGCGACTTCCCCTGGTGGCGGAAGTCGGCGGGAAGGTCGTGGGCTATCTGATGGCCTGGAAAATCATCGATCAGCTCCATATCCTGAACATTGCCGCCGACCCGGATTGCCGACGCCAGGGCGTGGGTACTGCCCTGTTGCGCGCGGCCGCCGGGAAGGCCGCGAAGATGAGGATGATCGAGATCACCCTGGAGGTTCGTGACAGCAATAACGAGGCTAGAGCCTTTTATCTCAGGCATGGTTTTGTGGCCCGGGGGAGGCGGCCGGGGTACTACGTGGACAATGGGGAGGACGCCATCATCATGACTTGCCAGGTGGGGAGGTTCCTCGTCCCCTGAAAAAGGTTGTCCCCATGGGGCGATTGGAGCTAGTTTAGCGGGAGAATCACTGTTTGTTTCGGAAGGATCAAGGGGCCAGACCTGAGTTTCCCATGGATCCGCCGCCGCCCGGTATTGCAAGGAGGTCGCCGTGTCCTGGTTAACACAGGCCGCTAAAGGGATCAAGGCACTGACCAGTCAAAAAAAGGATATCCCGGACAACTTGTGGCGCAAATGCCCCAAGTGTTCGGAAATTCTGTACCACCGCGAACTTGATCGGAACCTGTGGGTCTGTGGCGCCTGCGGGCATCATCTTCCTTTCACCACCGAACAGTACATCCAGCTTCTCTTTGACGAGGGAACCTGGTCCGAGACCCACCGCGGCATTACCAGCAAGGACGCCCTCGACTTCAAGGATTCCAAACGGTACAAGGACCGGATCAAGGCCTCCCGGCAAAAGACCGGCAAGGAAGATGCGGTCATCACCGGACGGGCCCGGATCGGTCGCATCCCCGTTTCCGCCTCCATCATGGATTTTTCCTTCATGGGCGGCAGCATGGGTTCGGTCGTGGGTGAGAAGATTGCGCGGGCCCTGCTGGATTCGCTGCGCCACCGGGAAGCGGCCATCATTCTCAGCCGCAGCGGCGGCGCCCGGATGCAGGAATCACTTCTGTCCCTGATGCAGATGGCCAAGACCAGCGCGGTGCTTGCCCGGTTACGCAAGGAAGGCATCCCCTTCATCTCGATCCTGACCAATCCGACCACCGGCGGAGTGACGGCCAGTTTCGCCACCTTGGGTGACATCAACGTGGCCGAGCCCGGAGCCCTGATCGGCTTCGCGGGCCCCCGGGTCATCAAGCAGACCATTGGCGGTGATCTGCCCGAAGGGTTCCAGTCCTCGGAGTTCCTGCTCGAACACGGCATGGTGGATATGATCTGTGAGCGCAAGAACCTGAAGGACAGCCTCGAGCGAACCCTGCACTGGTTCATCGACGGTCGGGACATTTCCGTACTTCGGCCCCCGCGGGGCTGAACGCCGTGGCCCTCGGCAACCGCCGGCGTGACGGGGACTCCGGCCAACGGGATAATCAGGACCTTCGGGGCGAACCCGGGGTGGGACCGGATCTTTCACCTCCCTTCACCGCCGGCGACGAAGCCACCAGGTGGCTCTTCAGCCTCAACCGGTTCGGTATCCGTCCCGGGCTGGTCCGCATCCAGGGCCTTTTAGAGGGCCTGGGAAATCCCCAAAACAGACTCCGCTCCTTGGTTGTTGCCGGCACCAACGGCAAGGGCAGCACCACCCGGATCCTGGCCCGGCTGCTCCAGGCCGCCGGGTACAAGGTGGCCACCTACACCAGTCCGCACCTGTTGAATGTCCACGAGAGAATCATGATCGATGATCGTCCCGCCGATCCGGCGGATTTTGCCCGTCGCGTGCAGGACATCAAACCCCTGGTGGAAAAAAACGAAGCCAGCTGGTTCGAGACCCTGACGGCCCTGGCGGTCCAGATCGCCCACGAGGAAAAGGTCGATTTCCTCTGTTGCGAGACGGGCCTGGGCGGTCGTCTGGATGCCACCAACGCCTTGCCGGCGGTGGCCACCCTGCTGACCACCGTCGGTCTGGATCACCAGCGCATTCTCGGGGAGACGATAGAGGAGATCGCCGCCGAAAAGCTCGGCCTTCTCAAAAAGGGAGTGCCTCTGTTCTGCGGGGTCGATGAGGCCCTCCGCCATCAGGTGTTCACCGCCGCGGTTTTGGCGGGCAGCCCCTGCCATTTCCTGGACGAGTTGGCCCGCTGGGATTCGTGTGATGGTGATTCCGACCGGGGCCCCTGGAATCTGGCGCTCAGGGAAAAGATATATCCGGACCTGCCGGATCCGGGTACGTTGACCATGCGTCGCAACGCGGCCCTGGCCGTCCTGGCCCTGAGTGAACTCGAAAAAGGCCTGGGTCAGGAGCTGCTGCCCAGCGATACGGCGGGCGCCTTGGGGAATCTTTTCCTGCCGGGACGGTACCAGACGGTGCTGACATCGCCGGATTGGATTTTTGACACCGCCCACAACGCCCAGGCGTTGAAGAGCGTTTTGACGGAGTTCATGGGCCGACCGGGTCCCGGCCGCAAAGTGGTGGTGTTCGGCGCCATGCAGGACAAGGAGGCGCCCAACGAGACCGCGGCCTTGCTCGAAGGGTGCGACGCCCTGATGGGAGTTCCGGTATCGCTTCCCCGTTCCCGAACTTCCACCGAGCTCGGTGAAATGTTTCGGAGCTGGGGTCGAGAACCGGTGCCCTGGCCGGGTGAGGGGGCGAAGTGGCCAACCGTTACGGTGGCGCCGGACATTCGGCGGGCGGTGCGCCTATTGGCCACCCACCTGGAACCTCATGATTCGGTCCTGGTCACCGGCAGTTGTTTCACCGTGGCCGAAACTCTTTTCAGGCTCGGTTTCACCGATCTTGAAGCCACCCGTGTCCCGCTTCCCGCTGTCCGGGTGCTTGACCGCATAGGAGAGGATTGATGAAGCAGAAGGATCTCTATCTCGGCATCGATACGGGCGGAACTGGGGTCAAGTACGTGGTGACCGACGGTGACGGGTCGGTTCTATCCTCCGGTGACGTCCCGACGGATCCCAATAGTATCACCCACAGCATGGAAAGTCTGGGCGCCGCGGTGGCGGCGGCTCTGGGTGGCCAGCCTGATTTTCCACGCCTGGCGGGGCTGGGTATGGCCTGTGCGGGAATTGTCAATCCTGAGACCGGACTGTTGGGTCGGTCGCCCAATCTGCCGGGATGGCAAGATCAGGATCTGGCGGGTGATATCAAGACCGTGTTCCAGGGTATTGATGTGGCTCTGGCCAACGATGTCAATGGGGCTCTGTACGGGGAATTCCGCCAGGGAGCAGGCCGCGATTGCCGAAACCTGGTCATGATCGCCCTGGGCACCGGGGTCGGCGGAGGGGTGATCATCGACGGTAAGCTGGTCACCGGGTCCCACTGTGGAGCAGGGGAAATAGGCCACATGGTTCTGGACCCGGCCGGACCGACCTGTTCCTGCGGCGGCCGGGGCTGTCTGGAAGCCTGGTCCGGGAGCATGGGACTGTTGCGCATGGCCCGGGAAGCGGCGGTTAAGGGCGCGGCGGACCAGGCCCTGGCCAAGCTGGTCACCGACAGGGGTGAGGCCCTGAACACACGCGATCTGGCCCAACTGGCGGACAAGGGAAATGCCGCCGCCGTGGAAATTTTCCGCCAGGCGGGTCGGCGTCTCGGCCAGGCGGTGGGCAACATCGTCAATCTGCTGGATCCGGACCGGATCATTATCGGCGGCGGCGTGGCCCAGGCGGGAAATCTGATTCTGGAGCCGTGCCGGAAAATCGTTCCCGGTCTGGTGCTGGCCGCCGAGGCCAAAAACGTCCCGATAGTGACCGCGGAACTGGGGCCGCTGGCCGCCGCGGTGGGAGCGGCTTGTCTGGCCAGGGAACTGGATCGGACCGGCTGATGGATCGGACCGGCGGCAATCCCACGACTCGAAGTTTCGGCCGCCAGGTTCTTTTTCCGGCAATTGTCCTGACCGTGGCGTTCGGCGTTTGCCAGGTCGCCGGGATATTTGACCCCGCTTTCGGGCAAAACCCGGACACCCCACCCGAACCACTTCGTGGCCGGACTCGCGGCATCGCGGATCGCTACGTCAACCAGACCATCGACGGCCAAAAAGTCTCCTGCATGTACGGCAACGTCTTCATTGATCGGGATACCCTGACCGTCAGGGCCGATACCGCCTTCTACTACCGGGAAAAGGAATACTATCATTTCCTGGGCAACGTCCGCCTGACTCGCCAGACCAGTGTCCTCACCTGTGACCGGGCCACCTACGATCGCTATCTGGGCGAGGGAGATTTTTTCGGCAATGTGCGCATCGAGGAAGGGACCACCATCGGGACCGGCAGCCTGGGGGAAGCGCGGGAAAACGGACGCTTCGTCCGGTTGATTGAGGACGCCCTGCTGGTGACTCCCGATTATTCAGTCAAGGCGGATACCATTTTCCAGGACCGGGAAACCGGCGACGGCGAAGCTTTTGGTCACGTGTATATCATGGAGCCGGGAGCCAAGAATCTCGTGACCGGGGACCACGCCAATTTTTCATCCGCAGGCGAGATGGCCGAAGTCGACATCAATCCTGTCTTGACCAGCCGGGAACAACAGGGCGGGCCCTTGATCAGCATCGCCGGGGTGATGCGTTTTCACCGGGGCGAGGACCGGGTGGTGATGGTCGATTCGGTGCGCATCAACCAGGACCAGACCCACGCCCGCGCCGATACGGCCGTGGCTTATGGTCAGGAACATCTGGTGATGACCGGAAGTCCCGAAGTGGAAATGGCCGAGACGAGTTTGATGAAGGGCGACCGCATCGAGTTCTTCTATCTCGGGGGCCAGCTCCGCGAAGTGCTGGTGGTGGGCAACGGCCGCATGGAGGATTCGGCGCCTGACAGCCTGGCCCAGGTTTATGAGGGTTTGCCGGCGCTGGATATTCTGGAGGGCGATTCCATCACGGTGGATTTCGAGGATGAAAAAATTGCCCGGACCGTCGTTGTCGGCAACGCCCGCAGCCAGTTCACGCCCCAGGATCTGTCGGATGAGGTAGCGACCAACGATGTGACCGGCGACACCATCATTATCAATTTCCGGGATGAGCAGGTTCAAAGAGTCAAGGTCCTGGGCCATGCGGTGGGCAACTACCGGTTCGCCAAGATCGCGGCCATGCGGGAGATGCTGGGCCGGTCGCGGCGGCTGGTGGACCAGCTGGCCCGGTCCGGACCCGACAGTGTCGCGGCCGCCGATACCCTGGCGTCCATGGGGGCGACGCCTGCCCAGATATCGTCGGCCGACTCCCTGTTTTCGGCGGCTCTTGATTCGCTGGCCTCCGCGGGATTCGATACTTCCCAGTCGGGATTGGACTTTTTGACAAGTGCCCAGCAGGTCAATTACGCCGGCGGTGAAGTGACCTTCGAGATGGCCAACCAGACCATGGATATTCTCGATGAGGCTTCCCTGGAGTACGGCACCATGAAACTCACCGCCGACCACATCAAGATGGACACGAATGAACGTGAGCTGTACGCCGAGGGCAATCCCATGGTGGATGACGCCGAGACCATCGTGGGCAACCGCATGGGTTACAATTTCCAGCACAAGACCGCGGCCGTCGAAGGCGGCGTCACGGCCATGGACAACTACTACTACACCGGCGACAGCATCCGGCGTTTTCCCGACCAGACCATGAAGATCTGCGGTGGGCACATGTCATCCTGCGACCGGGAAGATCCCCACTACCACTTCTGGGCCAAGGACATGAAGATGCGGCCCGGTGACAAGGTGGTCGCCGCGCCTGTGGTCCTGCGCATCGGTCATGTGCCCGTGTTCGCCCTGCCCTTCTACTACAAGAGTCTGAAGTCCGGGCGCCAGTCGGGAATCCTGTTCCCCTCGTTCGATTTCGGTTGGTCCAGCCGGGAGGGACGTTACATCCGGGACATGGGCTACTACTGGGCCACCAACGACTACATGGATTTCCTGGTCGAGGCGGACTTCAACGAGAATCAAGATTTTGGCTTCCGTGTCCAGAACCGTTACGTGAAACGGTATGGTTTCAATGGCGGCGTCGACTATTCCCACAGAGAGGGGCTGGGGGACGGCCCCACCACCCGCGAATGGCAGCTCCGCTGGAATCACAATCAGCCCACCCTGTTCGACGACTACAAGTTCCGTGCGGATGTCAAGATGGCCTCGACGAAACTGACGAGCAACGACCTGTCCGGATCCAACCAACGGGACATCATCAGCGGGCAATTGAACTCCACGGTCTATATCAGCCGCAACTGGTCCTTCATGGGCCTTAACCTCAACGCCAAGCGGGACGAAAGAGTCAATGCCGAGGATCCGACAGATCCGGGTAGCAACAACCAGCTCTATTCCATGACCCTGCCCAGTTTATCCCTGAACTTCAAGCAGTTGACCCTGGCCCCGGCGCTGCGCGGGGGACAGAAGGGGAGCTTTTTCGGTGAAGTCCTGCGCAACACCTATTTTTCCCAGGGCTATTCTTTCCAGGCCAACCAGACGGGCCGGGAATTGACGGACACCAAGGACTACCTGGCCAACGGCAACTGGTCCTTGAGCCTGCGCCCCCCTCGGGTCGCCATCTTCAACGTGAGTTTTTCGGCCAATGCGGCCCAGAGCTGGTCACGCAAGGAAGTTGAGGGTTCCCTTTGGGAGGCGGACACGAACCTGGCCGCGGGTGGGGCCTACCGCGACACCTCCTCGACCATCGAAGACACCTCTCCCAGCCTGTCCTTCGGCACTTCCCTGGGCACCACCCTTTACGGTCTGTTTCCGATGAACATCGGCCGGTTCCGCGCGGTGCGGCACACGGCCCGGTTCAACACGTCATTGAGCGTGCGACCGGGGCTCAGGAACCGCCAGGACTTCGGGTCCAGTATCGGTCTGGGATTCGACAACCGTTTTGATCTGAAATATGTGAGCCAGGAGAACGACACGACTCTCACGGAGAAAAAACTGGACGGGGTGATCGACTGGTCCCTGAACACCTCCTACAACCCCCAGGGCCAGCCGGGAAGGCGCTGGGGTGATATTTCCAGCGGTCTGACGGTCAAACCGGGTCAGAGCAAGTATCTCAAACTCAAGGTCAGCAATTCCATCGATCCGGTTGACCTGGCCCTGAAATCCACCCGCTTCACCTACGGGTTGAGTTTTGGCGGGCGCTTGGATCTGGGCGAGGTGGCAGAGATGGAGGAGCCGCAGCGAAATAGCGCCATCGATAAGCTAGGTGTCGATCTGGCCGCTGAGGCGGACAGCCTGAGGGCCCTCGAACAGTACGGCGAATACGACGAGGATGGCAATTTTGTCGGGACCCGGGAACAGGACGAACTCTTTGACGGTGAAGAAAGCAGTTTCTACGATTTCTACAATCGGCCCGGGCGGCAGGAGGGGCCGGGCCAGAATGATCCCACCGAGGGCGGACGGATCATCCCTTTCGATGTAAACGCCTCCTTTTCATATAGTTACACAAATTCAACCCAGAGCAAGCGTGCCACCGGAAACCTGTCCTTGAATACCAACCTGACCCGCAACTGGCAGTTCCGCTACACCGCTTCCTTTGATCTGGTCGCCGGCCAGGCCATCCGCCAGCAGTATTCCCTGCACCGTGACTTGCATTGCTGGCGTTTTGAATTCAATCGCACCATCAGTGCCGTCGATTCCCAATTCGGATTCCGGATCTATCTGAAATCCATTCCCAGCCTCAAATTTGCCCGCGGCCGCGAAGACTACATGGGGTCGGTCGGCGGGGCGATCGGTGGCGGGGTCTTCTGACCGGGTGCCTGTAGAGCCCGTCATATCGGCTTTTTCCTGATTCCGGAAAAACCCCTCCCTGGATTTTTCCCGCCAGGACTGGGAAATCTCGAATTAGGTGTTGACAATCCCCTTGAGACCGGGGTTTGATGGCCGCTGAAAGGAGGTGATATGTATGAACAAGACGGAACTTA
>CBDUDB010000051.1:0-15990 GCA_965365795.1 uncultured bacterium
TTTCCAGGGTCTGGTCCGGGCTCAACATGTGAATGATGTTGGAGATGTAGACCACATCAAAACCCTGGCCGTAGTCATCGGTATGAAAATCCCCCACCCGAGTGGTAACCCGGTTTTCCAGGCCCGCAGCGCGGATCTGATCTTGGGCAATTTTGACAGGCCCGGCCAGATCAAAGACAACACACTTCAATTGTTGATTGGTTCGGGCAAACGTGAGCGCCGCGGTCCCGGGCCCACCGCCCAGATCCAGCAGTCGGTGCGCTGTGGTCAGATCGACCCGGGACGCCACCTCCTCGCTGCTGCGCCGCGATACGTTTTCCATCCCGCAGATGAAATCCTCGAGCTCTTCTGGAGTGCGTTCGCTTCGTGGGGCCGGCTCGCCTGTTCGCAGGACATCCTCAAGTTTCACCCAATTTTTGAGAAGGGTCCGGTTGTGTCCCAGGATGCTGACCATTGTCTCGGGGCTGCCCTTGATCAGGTAGGGCCGGGCGCCTGGATCGATGGAAAATTGCTCCCCGTCCTTGACCAGAATTTCCGCCGCGGCCAGGGCGCACATCACCACGTCGACGGCGCGTTCATCCAGACCCATCTCGGCCGCCACTTCGGCCGGAGTCCTGGAGTCGCCACCCAGGGTTTCGAAAATCCCGGATTTCAGGGCCGCTATCAGGATGCAGGAATTCCGGTACCCCGCCGCCATGGTGTCGATGCGTTCGGACCACTCCATCTTCGAGCTCCTCCTGGGTTGGTTTCCATGGGGACCACCATACCCCGACTCATGGCGCCGAATCACGGACCATTTTCGGAAAATCAACGGCGGGTCCGCCCCCCTGTTCATGCCAAAGGCGATGGCAGGCACCGCAGAGAGTTATCAGGTTGTCCGGCTTGTTATCGCCTCCACGGCTACGGGGAGTCAGGTGATGGACCTCAAGGAATCGGGTACGGTGGCAGCCGGGAGCCTGGCAGCGGTGTTTGTCGCGGGCCAGGACTTCTCTTCTGATGCGTGGGGGGATTGTGGACATATTCCGTTGGCCGGGTCGGCTAATCACCGCGTCGCAGCGCATTCGTTGTGTTTCGGCGCGGCTGAGTTCCCGTTCCCCGGAGTCGGTCTGGACGGTCATTCGATCCTCATATTCGTGGACGTGGATCTGCACCGGGGGCCTGCTGACCAGGGGCCCCCGGGGGCCCTTTTCCTTGGATTCCACCAAAGCCGCCAGAGCTTCCAACATCAACTCGGCGCGGTCGTTGGGCACATCCCCAAGCTTGTGCAACCGCTCGACCAGCGCGGCCCGCCGCGCTTCCTGTTCCGGGGTCAGATCGCATTGGAATCTCACGGGCAATTCCCTGGGTGCCACCACCGGCTTGGCGGCCGGCATGAGTTCGCCCTGACCGGGATCCACCTTGGCCGCCCGCTTGACCCGCTTGATTTCATGAACCAGTTCCTGGCGCGTGCCCTTGGCGGCCTTCAGCCAGCTATCCTGGGTTTCCGGCGTGGCCACCGAAACCAGTTCCCGCGCTTTGGTGTAACCGAGTTCGCCGTTGGACATCGCCTCGCGAACAGCCGGCAGCTTGTCTAACCGCCCCGCCAGCCGGACAAAGTCCCGAGTCCGCGATTTGGAAAACCCCAACTCCATTTGAGCGTATTGGTTGATGGAAGCGTGACCGAATTCCTTAAACAAACCGCGCCGCATGATATCGGCGAACCACAGAACGGCGCACTGCTGGGTGTGCTCCATGGCCTTCAATGAACGCATTAAGGATGCGTGGACTCTGGCGGCAGGTTGGTCGGAAACAAAGGAAATAGCTGACATGATAGCCCTCCAAGATAGGGTTGTTGGGAGGTACAACCAATATACGAACAAAAAGCGAAAACAGCAAGAAAAAACCAAGGTAATTCCCAATAAAATCAATTGTTTATGGATTTCTAATTCAATCCCAAATCAAGCTATTCCAGGTCAAAAAAGAGAGCCTCGGGGCACCCGTTTCTCGAAAATGTCCGCAATCGAGGACGATTTCCCGAAATCAGGTCTCATTTCGAGTCCCAAACACCTTGAATTGTACCCCAAGGTACGCCTCATGTCCGGTTTTCAAGCCTCTGCAAAATTTCGAAATTTATATAACCAATTGAAAAAATACGCTTTATGGAGTCATGTGCTCGAAATCCAACCCCTCCAGGCACCTTCCCTGCAATACACGGGTATTGGCAAGTCGATAACGAAAGGAAGACGCCATGAAAACCGAACTGAACAAACTGGACAGATTGGACCAACTCATGATCATCACGGCCTTGTCCGGCCTGGTTCTGGTTGCCTTGACCTTCCTGTTGCCGAATGAAGCGGAGGCCGCGGTTGCCGTCAGGGCCCAGATCGGACCCGTTGGCGTGGCCGTAGCTACGGATAGCCCGCGAGGAATGATCGTCCAGACGGGCCCCCGATCGTACCGCTGCGATATGCCACCTCGCCCTGCGAGGCCCCATCGCGGACACTACGTCTGGGTCCCGGGACACTTCGAAAAAGTCCTGAAAATCCGAAACTGCCGTAAAACCCACCAGAAGGGCTTTTTCAAGCCCATCAAGAGGAAGGCCAAGCGGAACAAACTGGATTACCAGGTGAAAAATAAACGCGGCCGCAGGGGCCATCGGCACAATCACTACCGCGAGGTCTGGGTGCCGGGACACTGGGAGCGGGTCTGAACCGATAAATCCTTGCTTCACAACCACCCCCGCTAAACGGCGGGGGTGGTTTTTTTGAGAAATTTTGCCAGACTATTTCTCGCCATTTCCCCACCTTGGGGTTATTCTCTGCCGAAGTTCAAATCCGAGTTAGCGATCCACCCAGGAGGTCGCCATGCGGATATCCCTGTGGATTTCCATCTTTTTTGCGGTGGTGATCATCGCACCGGCATTTTCCCGGGCCGAGGTCCCCAGCCACGCCGTGGTGTTCATTTACCACCACGTGGACGAGGGAACTCCGGCCTCGACCAGCCTGTCCCCGGCATTGTTCGGTGAACATCTGGACTACCTGGTTAACAATGGTTATCGAGCCCTGCCCCTGGAAGAGCTGGTGGACAGCCTTCGGAACAAGGGACCGATACCCGACCGTACGGTGGCCTTCACCTTTGACGACGGTTACCGCTCGGTCTATACCGAAGCGTTCCCGCTATTGCGGGAACTCGAGTGGCCGTTCACGGTTTTTGTTTGCCCCGACGCGGTGGATAACGACCGGGGACCGGTCATGACCTGGGATCAGCTGAGGGAGATGGCCGACGCCGGAGCGACGGTGGCCAATCACGGTCAGTTCCACCATCACCTCCAGCGCCGCCGGGATGGAGAATCGGATCAACAATGGCGCGACCGGACCAGGGAAGAACTGCTGGAGGCTCAGCGGAGGATCGAGATTGAAATCGGCACCGCCCCGGCCCTGTTCGCCTATCCCTACGGGGAGTTCGACGAGGACCTGCGGGGATTGATCGAGGAACTGGGCTGGGCGGGCTTCGGTCAGCAATCCGGGCCCATGGGCTGGGACAGCGATCCGACTTTGCTGCCCAGATTTCCCATGGCGGCATCTTTCGCGGCCATGGAAACCTTTCCGGAAAAGGTGGCGAGCCTGCCGCTTCCGGTGGTGGAAGTCAGTCCTGGGCGGCCCCAGTTGCCGCTAACGGTGGATGAAGAGGCCCCAAGGCCGCGGTTGCGGTTGACCCTGGGAAAAGGTGATTTCCGCGCCGACCAACTGGCCGCTTTTGTCGGCGGGCAGGGTGCCGCGGATCTGACCTGGATAGACGAAGAGGCTGGGATCATCGAGGTGCAGGCGCAGCGTGCGCTGGCCCCGGGACGCAGCCGTTACAATCTCACGGCGCCGGCCACGGATGGCCATCGCTATTACTGGTACAGCCACACATGGATCGTAGGGCAATCTCACAAGGATTGATTGATGAGGGGAATGGCCATCTGTGTGACTGGCGCAGTTTTGCTCGCCGTCTTGGTACCGGATTCCATCCATGCCGACCAGGGGCTCAAGACTTCCGGCCAGATGCCGGGTCAGGGCTTGCGCTGGGCGAGGTCCGCGATTACCCCGTTCCAGACCTATGCGCTGGACCGGCCGCCGTACCTGTCCGGCGGCTTCCGGCAGGTCGGATACGGAAGGAGTGAGGATTCGCTGCCTGATTTTTCAGGCTTCCACGATGTCCAGGCCAAGAAGCTGAGCTTTTTCCGATTCCTGCTGCCGTTGGTAGACGAGGAAAACGAAAGGCTGCTCGATCTGAGGACCCGGTTGAATTTCATCCACGAATATGTGCGCTGGGATCGGGATATCGATATCGAGGACAGGGCCTGGCTGCACGATGTGATCGAGGAGTTCAGGATTCCCGAAACGGATCTGAACTCAGAGGAGTTCTGGGAAATCGCCCTGCGGCGCGTGGACGCCTTGCCGGATCACCTTGTGCTGGCTCAGGCGGCCAACGAATCGGCCTGGGGGACCTCGCGGTTCGCCCGGGAAGGTAATAACTTGTTCGGGCAGTGGTGCTTTCGTCAGGGCTGTGGATTGGTTCCTGCCAGCCGGCCCGAAGGTGCCACCTACGAGGTGGCCCGGTTCGATTCGGTGAGCCAATCGGTCGGCAGCTACATGCACAACCTCAATACCGGACGCACGTATCAACAGTTGCGGGAAATTCGCGCTCGGGCGCGGGCCAATGGACTGGATCCCGACGCCACCGCCCTGGCCGCCGGATTGATGAGCTACTCGGAACGGGGCGAGGAATACATTACCGAACTTCGGTCCATGATTCGGCACAACGCCGACGTGATAGAAGAGGCGCGGGCCCGCCTCCAGGAAGGCGCAAGTTCCTGACCGCCGGTCGAGATCACCAAGGGATATTGATCCAAACGAAAAGAACAGACGCATGCGCTTGACCCGGGAAATCCTTACCCGCATGGCCGCCGACAGGATTCTTGTCCTGGACGGGGCCATGGGCACCATGATCCAGACCTACGATCTGGGTGAGGCCGATTTCCGCGGCGAATTATTGGCGGATCATCCGCGCGATTTGAAGGGCAACAACGACATTCTCAGCCTGACCCAGCCGGATGTGATCAGCGGGATCTACCGGGGATACCTGGAGGCCGGGGCGGACATCATCACCACCAACACCTTCAACGGTACTTCGGTGGCCCAGTCGGACTATGGTACGGAACACCTGGTTCGTGACTTCAACGTGGCCGCGGCCAGGCTGGCCCGTGAGGCCGCCGACGATTTCACGGCCGCCAACCCGGATCGGCCCCGTTTCGTGGCCGGATCCCTGGCCCCGACCAACCGCACCTGTTCCATTTCTCCGGACGTGAACAATCCCGGCCATCGCAACATCACCTTCCAGCAGCTGGTCACCGCCTATGGCGAAGAAGCGGAAGCCCTGCTCGACGGTGGCGCGGACATCCTCCTGGTGGAGACCATTTTTGATCCCCTCAACGCCAAGGCGGCGGTGTTCGCCGTGGGCGATCTGTTGCGCCGGCGCGGCCTCCACGATTTTCCGGTCTGGGTTTCGGGCACGATCACCGACGCCAGCGGGCGCACCTTGACGGGCCAAACTCCCGAGGCTTTCTGGATCTCCTTGCGCCACTCCGATCCGGCCGTTTTTGGATTGAACTGCGCCCTGGGCGCTACGGCCATGCGTCCTTTCGTGGAAGAAATTTCCTGGGCGGCCGACACCCTTGTCTCCGCCCACCCCAACGCCGGTCTGCCCAATGAACTGGGCGGATACGACGAAACCCCCGATCAGATGGCCGGTATCCTGGGCGAGTTCGCCGAGGCGGGGCTGCTGAACATCGTCGGCGGCTGCTGCGGGACGACGCCCGAGTATATCAAGGCCATCGCCAAGGCAGTTGAGGGCGTCAAGCCCCGCCAGGTTCCCGGGAAAAAATCGGGGACTTTCCTGGCCGGTCTCGAACCTTTGCACATCGACAAGGAATCCCTGTTCGTCAACGTGGGTGAGCGGACCAACGTGGCGGGCAGCCGGCGTTTCGCGAGGCTGATCCGTGACGACAAGCTGGAAGAAGCCCTCGAGGTGGGACGCCAGCAAGTGCGCGGGGGCGCGCAGATCGTCGACGTGAACATGGACGACGCCATGCTCGAATCCGTCGAGGCCATGGGCACATTTTTGAACGTTTTGGCCTCGGACCCCGAAGTTTCAAGGGTGCCGGTGATGATCGATTCCAGCCGCTGGGATGTGATCGAAGCGGGGCTTCAACGCATCCAGGGCAAGGGTGTGGTCAACTCGATCAGCCTCAAGGACGGCGAGGACGAGTTCCGGCAACGGGCGCGGATGGTCCGGCGGTATGGCGCAGCGGCCATCGTCATGGCCTTTGATGAAAAGGGGCAAGCCGATAGTCTGGAGCGCAGGATTGCGATCTGCGACAGAGTCTGGAAGATCCTGGTCACCGAAGAGGGCTTTCCGGCGGAGGACGTGATCTTCGACCCCAACGTTTTTGCCGTGGCCACGGGAATCGCCGAGCACGAAAACTACGGGCTGGATTTCATCGCCTGCTGCCGGCACATCAAGGAAAATATGCCGGGGGCCCTGGTTTCCGGCGGCATCAGCAACCTGAGTTTCAGCTTCCGCGGCAACGACACCGTTCGCGAGGCCATGCACTCAGCCTTCCTGTATCACGCAATCAACGCGGGCCTGGACATGGGCATCGTCAACGCCGGGCAGCTGGCGGTTTACGAGGAGATTACGCCCGAACTGCTCGAAGCGGTCGAGGACGTGATCCTGAATCGGCGCCCGGACGCCACGGAACGCCTGACCGAAATCGCCACCTCGACTTCCGGCAGCAGAAGCGAACGCAAGGAAGACCTGAGCTGGCGAGAAAAATCGGTGAGTGAAAGGCTGAGCCACGCCCTGCTGACCGGGGAAGCCGACTACATCGAGGAAGATACCATGGCTGCTCTCGAAGAAAAGGGCGAGCCGCTGGGTGTCATCGAAGGTCCCCTGATGGACGGGCTCAACAAGGTCGGCGACCTGTTCGGCGCCGGCAAGATGTTCCTGCCCCAGGTGATCCGTTCGGCGCGGGTCATGAAGAAAGCGGTCGCAGTCCTGGATCCCTATCTCATGGAACTGAAGGACGGCGGCGCGCCCAACGCGGGCAAAATCCTGATGGCCACGGTCAAGGGTGACGTGCATGACATCGGCAAGAACATCGTTGGGGTGGTGCTGGGCTGCAACAACTACAAGATCATCGATCTGGGCGTGATGGTGCCGGTGAACAAGATCATCGAAACGGCTCAACGGGAAAACGTGGACATGGTGGGATTGAGCGGATTGATCACGCCCTCCCTGTCCGAGATGACCCACGTGGCCCAGGAGATGGACCGGGCCGGGATGAAGGTGCCTCTGCTGATCGGCGGTGCGACCACCAGTCGTGTCCACACTGCCGTGAAGATCGCGCCCTTCTACGAGCCGGGTGTTTTTTACGTGCCGGACGCGTCCAAAGCTGTGGGTGTGATCGGCGCTTTGATCAATCCGGAGACCCGGGCAGAAGCGGCCCGCCAGGTCCGTGAGGACTATGAAAAAGTGCGGCGTCAAAGAGAAGCGGCCACCAAGAAAAAAGAGCTGCTGCCGCTGGCTGAAGCCCGTGCCAAGGCGCCGGAAATCGATTGGTCCGGGTACGAGCCGCCGCAACCCGCTCGTCCTGGCGTGCACGTGCTGGCGGATTTTGATCTTCAGAAACTGCGCCCCTACATCGACTGGACCCCGTTTTTTCACACCTGGCGTTTGCCCGGGCGGTATCCCCAGATCCTCGAGGACGCCGAGGCTGGGACCGAGGCCCGCCGGTTGATGAAAGACGCGGAATCCATTCTGGACGAACTCATTGCCGGCGGCGAGCTGAAGGCGGCCGGCGTTTGCGGTCTGTTTCCCGCCGAGCGCGACGGGGACGATCTGGTCCTGTTCACCGACGAGAGCCGCGGTGAGGAACTACGCCGGGTGCCGTTTTTACGCCAGCAACGTCGCAGCGCCGGCAGCCGCCCGAATCACTGCCTGGCGGATTTTGTCGCCTCCCGCGGGTCCGGCCTGAAGGATTGGGTGGGCGGATTCGTGGTCACCACGGGCCTGGGCGCCCGTGAGGCCTCGGCCAAGCGCGAGGCCGATGACGACGACTACCGTTCGATCATGGTCAAGGCCCTGGCCGACCGGCTGGCCGAAGCCTTCGCCGAGTACCTCCATCAGCAGGTCAGGCGCGAATACTGGGCCTACGCCGAGGATGAAAATCTCGACCACCAGGCCCTGATCCGGGAGGAATACCGCGGCATTCGCCCGGCACCGGGGTATCCCGCCTGCCCGGACCATCTTGCGAAAAAGTTTATATTCGAGTTGCTTGCTGCCGAAGAAAATACCGGAGCGGTTTTGACCGAAAACTGCGCCATGGAGCCCGCCGCCACCGTGGCCGGCTGGTACTTCAGTCATCCTGAGGCCCGTTATTTCGGGCTGGGCCGCATCGACAACGATCAAGTGGCCGACTACGCTGCCCGTGCGGGCATAAGCTTGGAAGAATCCGCCGCCTGGCTGGCGCCGAACCTGGATTGATAACAAGGAACCCGAAAGAGAATCCATGCACGTCATAGAACATCTGAACAAGGCCTCCGACACCCTATTCAGCTTCGAGATCATTCCGCCGCCGCGCGGCAAGACGGTGCGCGATATCATCGATATGGTCGAGCAGATCGCGCCGGTCAATCCTCCCTTCATCGACGTGACCAGCCACATGGCCGAGGCCACCTACGAGGAAAAACCCGACGGCTCGATCAAGCGCCGGGTCAAGAAGAAGCGGCCGGGCACCATCAGCATTTGCGGTATCATCCAGAACCGCTACGGGATCGACACGGTGCCCCACTTGCTGTGCTCCGGTTTCACGCGCGAAGAAACCGAAGACGCCATCATCGAGCTGAACTACCTGGGCATCCACAACGTGCTGGCTATTCGGGGCGACGAATCCAACTACAACAAGGTGCTCAGCTCGGGCCGGACCCGGAACATCTACGCCAGCGACCTGGTCAAGCAGCTCGTCGACCTGCGCGAGGCCAAGTTTCTGGACGACATCGCCAACAGCGAGCCTATCAACTTCTGCATCGGTGTGGGGGGTTATCCTGAAAAACACATCGAGGCGCCCAACCTCAAGACCGACATCGCCCACCTGAAGCGCAAGGTCGACAACGGGGCGGACTACATCGTCACCCAGATGCTTTTCAACAACGCCGATTTCCACCAGTACGTGAAACAGTGCCGGGACGCGGGCATCACCGTGCCGATCATCCCGGGCATCAAGCTTCTCGATGGTGTGCGCCAGCTGAACACCCTGGCCAAGCACTTCCACGTGACCATCCCGGACGAGCTGGTGGACGAGATCATGGAGTCCCCGAAAAACGTGAAGGAGATCGGCCGAGCCTGGGGTAAAAAACAGGTGGAGGAACTGCTGAACACCGGGGTGGATTGCATTCATTTTTACGTCATGAATGATGCTTCGCCTTCGGTGGAGATCATTCAAGAGCTGACTTGATATCTGGATTTGGGAAAAGGTGAGGGGCCCCCGGGGGCCCTTTTTTTGTCCAAAATATCCATTTGCGTACCAGCCTGCTGGGGTGTAGGGTTAGCCCGTCGAACCAAGCCATTGCGCACGGCCACAAGGATGTGGCTTCCATCGCTGAAGGGATTCAGGACGCGCTCATGTCCTCCGACCCACAGGTATGTCGATTATTGTTCGTGCACCGCGATGCGGCCCTGGCCGATCGTATCCGCGGCCTGCTGTGCAGTAACGGGGCAGCGGACACCGAATCCGGATATCGGGTGGCTCACCTGACCCACCTCAGCGACGCGCTCACCTACCTGAAAATCAGCCCCGTCGATCTGGTCCTGATCGGGCCCGACCCGGCTGGGGCCGGCCTCGAGGAATGCATCGCCGAATTCAGCGCCTTGCATCCCGAGGTGCCCGTCGTTGCCTTGATGACATCCCCGACCAACGCCGAGCGAACCGCTGCCCGCCGTGCCGGGGCCAGGGAGTGCTTGCTGGCCGACGAATTCGACCGCCAGATCTGGACGCGGACCTTCGAGTTCTGCCGCCGCGAAATGACCCTCAGCCGCGAGCTGGCCCAGGTCACCGCCCGGCTGGACTGGCTCGTCCACATGGATTCCCTGACGGACCTGTTGAACCGCAAGGGCATGGAACGGGCCATCATGGCTGAACTGGCCCGGTGCCGCCAGGATGGCGACGAGCTGCTGATCATGCTGGTCGACCTGGACGATTTTTCGAGCGTCAACGCGACCATGGGTCACGGTGTGGGGGATCTGGTGCTGGTGGGGGCGGCCCGTCGCATCAAGGATTCGGTGCGGGAGCAGGACCGGGTCGGACGCTGTGGTACCGACCGTTTCGTGATCATGTTGCCGGAAACCGACATGGCCGACGGCGAGGTCGTGGCCGAAAAGATTCGTCTGGCCATCAGCCGGGACGTGATCAAGGCCGGCGGACGGTCAATCACCACCACGGCCAGCCTGGGTTTGACGGCCATCAGCCCCACTTCCTTGTCCTTCGACGAAGTGCTGGCCAAGGCCCACTTCGTGCTCCAGCGCAGCAAGCTCAAGGGCAAAAACCGTGTCTCGAGGGCGGCCACCGTCGAAGAGGTGGGCATGATCCGCCCCGTGGCCGCGGGTCCGGAAATGGTACGCGCACTTTTGCGGGGCCAGGTGCTCGAAGTTTCAAGCCAGCCCATCGTCAACCTGGCCGACGGCCGCATTGTTTCACGGGAAATGCTCATCCGCGGGCCCGAGGGTCCGTTGCGTCGCCCGGACGATCTGTTCAGCTTCTGCCAGGAAAACGATATCACCACCGCCGTGGATCTGCGCTGCCTGAAACTATGCGCCGCCGCGGCCGGGCGCCTGGGGGCCCACGGGCATTTCCACGTGAACATCATGCCGGCCACCCTGCTGCAGACCGAGCCCGAGGAACTGATCCGGGTGTTGAATCCCAACGAGGCCGACGGCCATTGCTGCCTGGAGATCAGCGAACAGCAGTTGCTGGGGGATCCCTCGGTACTGGTGCCGCGGGTCCGGGCCATGCAGGCCGCGGGCATCAGGATCGCCATCGATGATGTGGGTTTTGGCAACAGCTGCCTCGAAGGTCTGATCATGCTTCACCCGCAGGTCATGAAGGTCGACAAGCGTCTGGTGCGCGGCCTGGCGGTTGACCCCGAAATGCGCAAAGCTTTGGCGAGGATGTTGAAGGTGGCCGACGTGCTGGAGGCCGAGGTCGTGGCCGAGGGCATCGAAAATACCGAGGATTACCACATCCTGGTGGACATGGGCGTGCACCTCGGCCAGGGCTATTTGTTCGGCAGGCCCTGCTTGTGTTCGGAAGATCCGGTAATGAACGGGAATAAAAAGACCAAGACCAACGGGGCTAGCGCCAAGGTCTAGCCCGCCAGATCCCCGATTTCCTTTTCCACGGCAGTGAGAATCGCGCAGGATTGGACAAGTTCCTTCATGGCGGTGTGGTCGGGATAGAGCGACCGGTCCTCGTCCAGGAAGTCCACCGTGCCGCGTACAACCTTGCGCGCCGTATCCACGCCGGTGCCCGGCTGGAATTCACGCAAATCCAGGGCCTGGGCAGCGCCCATGAATTCGATCCCCAGAACACCATAGGCATTGTCGATGATCTGCTGGTTTTTCAGCGCGGTGTTCATGCCCATGGAAACGAAGTCCTCCTGGTCGGCCGCCGCGGGAATGGAGGCCACCGACGCGGGGGCGGACAGGATACGCTGTTCGACGATCAAACTGTCGGCCGTGTACTGGCTGAGCATCATGCCGCTGAACATTCCGGCGCCCTTGGTCAAAAACGGAGGCAGCCCGGCGCTCAGAGCGGGGTTCAGCATGCGGTTCAGCCGGCGTTCGCTGAGCACGCTGATCATGGTGATCGCCTGGCCGGCCATCTCCATGGGCAACGAGACGGGCGTGCCCTGAAAATTGGCGCCGGTCTGAAACGTGCCCGTTTCGGGAAAGAAGATGGGATTGTCGCCCACGCCATTCAGCTCGATCTCGACTTGACTGCGGGCGTAGGCCACCGCGTCGTGGGCGGCGCCGATGACCTGGGGGGTGGACCGCATGGAGTAGGCGTCCTGGACCCGGGTCTTGACCTTGCCGGTCATCAGATCACTGCCCTCTATGCACCGGCGGATGGTCGCCGCGCTGCGGATGGCCCCGGTGAAACCACGAACCTCGTGCAACGGCCCTTCGTAGGGTTTCATGTTGGCCAGCAAGGCTTCCAGAGACATGGCCGCGGCGATCTCGGCCTGCTTCAACCACCGTTCCATGTCGTAGAGGTGGATGGCGCTCATGGCCGTCAGCAGGTTCGAGCCGTTGATGGTGGCCAGTCCGTCACGGGCCTCCAGGCCGGGCACCGGAATGCCGGCGCGGTCCAGGGCTTCGTGGCCTTCCAGCAGTTCGCCCTGGTAGTAGGCCTTGCCTTCGCCCATCAACAGCAGGGCGACCTGGGCCATGGGAGCGAGGTCGCCGCTGGCGCCCACCGAACCCTTCTGACAGACGAAGGGGGTCACGCCCTTGTTGAGCATCGCCACCAGAGTCTGAGTGATTTCGGGGCGGCAACCCGAGCGGCCGTGGGCGTGCACGTTGATGCGTCCGGCCATGGCTCCGCGCACGTACTCTATGGGGGCCGGGTCGCCGATACCCGCGGCGTGGTTGTAGATCAGATATTTCTGGAACTGGCGCACCTGGTCATCGTCCAGCACGATTTCGCTGAACTCCCCGATCCCGGTGTTGACCCCGTACATGATTTCGTGGGCCTTGATCTTTTCATCCAGCAGGGCGCGGCACTTGACGATGCGCTCCAGGGCCGGCGCCGGAAGTTCCACCTGTTCGCCGTGGCGGGCGATCGCCACCACCTTTTCAATGGTGAGTTGTGAGCCGTCGAGAATGATGGCCATCGGGGTCTCCTTGCCAGATACCTGAGGTTGAATTCACACACCACCAAGGATGCCCATTTCTCGAGCACTTGTCCAGCGGGCAAAGGGGGTGTAGATTTCACACAATCGTGGCGGAGACCGGACCTCCGCCGCTAGGGCGGGATAACCCATTGGAGAGGCGCATGGCAGGCAAAGCACTGATAACCGGGATCACGGGCCAGGACGGCTCCTACCTGGCGGAATTGTTGCTGGACAAGGGCTACCAGGTCTTCGGCATGGTGCGGCGGTCCAGTACCGAAACCATCGGCCGGATCGAACACATCAAGGACAAGATCTCCTTCTTGCAGGCCGATCTGCTGGACCAGGTGTCTTTGACCAACGCCCTGGAGGAGGCCGCTCCGGACGAGATCTACAACCTGGCCGCCCAGTCCTTCGTGCCCACCAGCTGGGCCCAGCCCGTGTTGACCGGCCAGGTCACCGGCATGGGGGTTACGCGCATGCTGGAAGCCGTGCGTCAGGTGGCGCCCAAGGCCCGCTTCTACCAGGCCAGCAGCAGCGAGATGTTCGGCAAGGTGCGCGAGGTGCCCCAGAACGAAATGACGCCCTTTCACCCGCGCAGTCCCTACGCCGTGGCCAAGACCTACGGCCATCACATCACGGTGAACTACCGGGAGAGTTATGGTCTGTTCACCGCCTCGGGGATCCTGTTCAACCACGAAAGCCCCCGCCGCGGCCTGGAATTCGTGACGCGCAAGATCACCGATGGGGTGGCTCGCATCAAATTGGGTCTGGCCGACGAAGTGCGTCTGGGCAACCTGGACAGTCAGCGGGACTGGGGCTATGCCGGCGATTACGTCAAGGCCATGTGGCTGATGCTGCAGCACGACGTTCCCGAAAATTTCGTCATCTCCACTGGCAAGACCCACTCCATCAAGGATTTTCTGGACATCGCCTTCGGCCATGTGGATCTGGATTGGAACGACCACGTGAAAAAGGATCCGCGCTTCCTGCGTCCGGCGGAGGTGGATCAGCTCATCGGGGATTCGCGAAAGGCCAAGGATGTTCTGGGCTGGGAGCCGGAAGTCGATTTCAACAATCTGGTGATCATGATGGTCGATGCGGATCTGAAGCTGCTGGGAGGCTGATCCCGTTTTCCGTTATCGATCGAACTGACGTTCCACCGTCAGGCTGAAGGTCTTCACCACACTCGACAGATATGCGGGCCGTTCGAGCATCATGAAATGGCCCGTTCCCCCCATCCTCTTGAAACTGAGCCATCGCGCCTTGCCGAAGCCGTAGTGCTCGAGCAGGTGCTGACTGTCGTCCTCGGACGGAAACATCAGCTCACTGCCGATCACCAGCATGGGCACGGGCAAGCTGTACAACTGGTCGGAAACATCGAAGTCAAAACTGCTCATCAATAACGAAATGAAGGTGGCGCTGTCGGTTCGCAGAGCCGTGTCCACGATTCGCTCGGTGACTTCCTGGTTGGGCGTCATGTTGATGAAGCGGGAATAAACGTATTTGTCGTAGTTGTTGGCCAGTTCTTGTCCCACGGCGGCCTTCTGATCCTTGCCCGCCAGTTGCATGGGGGCCGCGTCGAGCAAAATGAGCCTGCTGACTTCGGCCGGGTTGTCGAGGGTGTACTTGAGGGCGACCATGCCGCCCAGGGCGTGGCCCACCAGAGTGGGGTAGGTGATTCCTTTTTCCTCGAGGAAGGCGGCAAGCCGTTCGGCCTCCTTGTTGATGGAGGGGTCGATGACCGGTTGCGTTTGTCCGTGGCCGGCCATTTCGAAGGTCCAGACCTTGAAGGTCCCTTTCAAAAGAGGCAGGCATTCGTCCCAGATATCGGCGTTGCTTCCCAGCCCATGGATCAGGACCATTTCATTTTCACCCCGGCCCTCGAAAACCGGCGGCGGTGGCGGAGGGCCCTGCTCCTGGGCGAAAGCGGGCAGGGTGAAAGTGGCCGACAGCAGCAGCAAAAGGACGATTCGTAGGCTCATCATCGATTATTATCTCCAGGTTCCTCGGGTATGGAAAATACACTTCCGTCGACGGCTTGCCTGACCGGGCCATCGTAAAGTTCTCCCACAAGGGCCGCCAGGTCCAGGGCGGCCGCGTCGGGATACTGGTGGGTCAGGACCGTCAGTTTCGGTCGGGCGTCCGCGCACAACGCACCCACCTGGGATACGGTCAGGTGGCCCTTGGTGGCCAGGTGATCCGGGGTCGAACATTCAACCACCAGCAGGTCGGCTCCTTTGGCCGCCTTATTCAACTCCGCGCAGGGCCCGGTGTCCCCGGAAAAAATGGCGGTGTGACCTTCTGCGTCCGAAAATTTGTACCCGAGACAGAATCTTGACAGGCGGTCCTGGGGATGATCGACCTGGAATGGTTTTACGGATCCTCCACCAGGTAGGGGCACCGTTACGCCGGGGCCGATTTCTTCAAGTTGGAGTTCCCGCATCCGTGGTTCCAGCCAGGAACCGTAGATTTGTTTCAGCTTGTCCAGGTAATCCGCCAACCCCGGCGGGCCGAACAGCTTGATGGGGTCGGTCCTTTCCGGAACGGGCGAGTGAAGGGCAAAAAACAGATGCAACAGGTCGGCGCAATGGTCCGGATGCAGATGGGTCAGAAAAACGTGGTCGATATCGTCGACCCCTCGAGGGGCCTGGCCCGATTTGACCAGACGTACCAAGGCACCTGGCCCGGGATCCAACAGGAGGGGATGGCCGTCCACGGTCACCCAGTAGGCGGCCGGTGTGTGGGTGGCGGTGGGCACCGCTCCGCCGGCGCCCAGGATGTGGAATCTGATCATGTGTATAAAGGAACAGGGCGCGCGGGGTTCGTCAAGGGGTGGAGGGTTTGAGGGGCCTCCGGGGGGCCTTTGGATCCGGGTTTTGAACATTGAAATCCAGTATCTTCGCTTTACCGTAAACATTTGAAATTATTAATAATTACCTGAGTATTTTTTTGCTATTTTCGCCATTTGTTCGTATATTGGTTGTACCTCCCAACAACCCTATCTTGGAGGGCTATCATG
>CBDUDB010000052.1:0-15984 GCA_965365795.1 uncultured bacterium
TGATTGGCCTCTTCGTAAGCGGTCATCAGCTGTTTGCGCGCGGCCTCGAAATCACGCAACAACCGCAGAGTATTTCCCTGGGCGATGGCGCAACGGCAGATGCTGACCCGGGCGCCGACCTCCTGCAGCAGGCGTGAAGCCGCTTTCAACTCGTTCAAGGAACGGCTGAAAAGACCTTGCTTGTAATATGCGATGCCGATGTTCAGACGGTTGCCGCCCATGTTCTTGATCATTCCCAGCTGGGTATGCAGATCAAGGGCGCGGCGGAACCAGCGGACCGCGGTGTGGTAATCGGCCGACCTGAAGGCGATGATGCCCAGCAGATTGGCCGTGCGAGCGCCATCGAACTCCCGGTCCAGCACCTTGAACACCGCAAAGGCGGCTTCGGCATCCTCTCGTGCCTTGTCCGGGTCGCCCAGATAGGAATAGGCCAGTCCCCTCAAGTACAGGAAATCGGCGATTACCGGAGGCAATCCTCGCCGATGCTCTTCGATGAAGCGGGTGGTTTTGTCCACCACCTGAATGTAGTCACCCCGTTTGCAGGCAAAAGCCAGCTGGACCACGTCCAGTTCAGGCGTCTGGGCAGCCACCATCCCCCACCGGCCGGCCGAAGCCTGAAGAACCTCGAAATCCTTGAAATTTTCCATCTGAAACAGATTGCGCGCGCAAAGAACCACCGCGTCCTGAACCGTGGGCGCGGCAAGGTCGGGCACCAGAGACAGCGACGGGCGCTGGCCTGCGTCGACTTCGTCCAGGCAACGTCGCGCCGCTGCCAGGGAGGATTCGTAATCCTCGTCCAGGTAGGCCTGCCAGGCTCTTTTCCAGGTGGTAGGATCCAGGGGCAGATCCTTCAGTGGGCCGTCACCAGAGCGAGGGGCGGCACCGGGGCGAACGGTGTCATGGCGCATGGGTCGCCTCCTGGCGCCCTTTCACCAGGCCCGTTTCGATCTTTTCCACGACTATGATCTTGAAGACAACTTTCCCACCCACAAAATCGGTAACCAGGAAAATTTGAACTTGGTCGAGATCCAAACCGAGGGGCATCCCGCTCCCGCCGGCACCGGAGTTGTGGACGTCAGATCCGCCGCCCCCGCCGCCGTAATCATTGGTGTCCAGGGGATCGCCATCCATGGCGCCATTATTTCCCCCTCCATTGCTCAAATGCATGATCGCCAACGCCTGGGCCGGAACAAAAATACTCGCGGCCAGCGCGGCTGGGAATAACAGGGCCAATAGACGACCGGACCAATTGGAGAGTAAATTTTTCATGACTCCCTCCTGGAAATTGTGACCGGACCGTCGAGATTTGAGTGGTTCCCGAGGGTTGAAATACTGAAACAATCCGGACAGGGTGTTTGGGTGACGTTTTCTGAAGCTAGGGAATCAGAGGGAGAAAGAAAAGAGGGCCGGCCCAAATTGATGGCCGGCCCTCAGGTCTTCCTTTGCGAATATGTCAGGCGTGGACGGGAATCCACTTCGCCAGGGCTTCGCATACCACATCCGGTTGAAAGGGTTTGGCCAGGAAATCATTGGCCCCTGCCCGACGGTAATCCTTGATCCGATCTTCGGGGTTCTTCGAGGTCAGAATCAAAATGGGCACTGGCTTGCTGCGGTACGGATGGTCGGCCGGCAACTCAGCCTCCAGCTTCCGGATGGCGCGGCAGGTCTCCATCCCGTTCATGCCGGGCATGTTCATATCCATCAGGACCAGGTCGTACCGGGCTTCGGCGATACCGTCCCGGAACATGGCCACGGCGAATTCCCCCGTGACGGCGGGCTCCACCCGGCAGGCCATGCGGGCGAGCATCCGGCTGCAAACGGCCAGATTGACCGGGGCGTCGTCGACCAGCAGGATGCGGCACGGGCTATCCACACCTTCCCTGCCGGGAACCTCGATTTTCCGGTCGCGGGACGACCCTGAACGGCGTCGGGGCAAAGGCGGCAGATCTCTGAATCCTGGACTCATTTCGCACCTCGGGTTCGGACCAAATAAGTTCATGCGGTCTATCGTTCAATCGGCAGGAAACGGCGGTTTTTAAGGCGCATTTGAATAAAGCCACCGGCCCGCCCACCGTTGCGGATATTTGCAACTACCGGACCGGTCACTCTCGTGGTACATTGTTCCGATTGTCAAACCACCCCCACTTTGTCAGGGAGTCGCCATGGAATACAGGTTTCTGGGCCGATCGGGGCTGAAGGTTTCCGCCCTTTCCTTCGGGGCCTGGGTCACTTTTCAGGACCAGCTCGATGTGGCCAAGGCCCACGAATGCATGAAAACGGCTTTCGACGCCGGAGTGAATTTTTTCGACAACGCCGAGGTCTACGCCGGCGGGATGGCCGAAACCATCATGGGGCAGGTCATCAAGAAGGCGGGCTTCACGCGTAGCGACCTGGTGATCTCCACCAAGATTTTCTGGGGCGGCACTCCCCAGGGTCCGGGCCAGCCATTCAAGTACGGCCCCAACGATCGCGGCCTGTCGCGCAAGCATATCGTCGAAGGCACGGACGCGGCGCTCAAGAGGCTGGACCTGGACTACGTCGACCTGCTTTTCTGCCATCGGCCGGACATCGACACGCCCATCGAAGAAACGGTGTGGGCCATGAACCACGTGCTGCAGCAGGGCAAGGCCCTGTACTGGGGCACCAGCGAATGGTCGGCGGCGCAGATTCGCCGGGCTTACGACATCGCCCGCCGTGAGCACCTGATTCCCCCGACCATGGAACAGCCCCAGTACAACATGTTCTGCCGCGACCGCGTGGAAGCTGAGTACGCGCCCCTTTACGACGAGATTGGCCTGGGCACCACCACCTGGAGCCCCCTGGCCAGCGGCATCCTGACCGGAAAATACAACGGGGGCATTCCCGACGGTTCCCGCCTGTCCCTGGAAAACTACCAGTGGCTGAGGCCCGAACTGGAAAGCCCCGCCGGCCAGGCCAAAGTGGCCAAGGTTCGGCAACTGACCCCGCTGGCCGAGGAACTGGGTTGCACCATGGCCCAGCTGGCGTTGGCCTGGTGCCTGACCAACGAGGATGTCAGCACCGTGATCACCGGAGCCTCACGACCGGAGCAGGTCACCGAGAACATGGCGGCCTTGAAGATCGCCGAGCAAATCACCCCCGATCTGCAGGAGCGTATCGAGGAAATCCTCGACAACCGTCCCCAGGATGAACAGAACTGGAGAGGGATGTAGCATGAGAAAGGTCATTTTGATCATGGCGATGATGAGCTTTTTGGGTGGATGTTTCGGCGATGATATCGGTAACGACAGCGGCACCGCGCCGGCTGATTCGGTGCAGAACCCTTTTTTCACCGAGTGGGACGGTCCCTTCGGCACCCCACCCTTTGACCGCATCAAAATCACGGACTACGAGCCCGCCATGATGCGGGGTATGGCCGATCACATGGCCGAAATCGCCACCATCGCCCGCAACCCGGAGTTTCCCAACTTCGCCAATACCATCGAAGCCATGGATTCTGCCGGCTCTTTGCTGACCACCGCGGGCAACGTTTTCGGCGCCATGAACGGCACCATGACCAACGACGAGATGCAGGCCATCGCCAAACGCCTGGCGCCGGTGCGGTCCCAGCATCGTGACGAAATCCTCCTGGATGCCGAGCTGTTCGCCCGGGTCGATGCGGTTTTTCAGCAGCGCGAAACCCTCGATCTGGACCCGGAGCAACAGAGACTGCTCACCGAAACCCGGAAACGTTTCGTCCGGGGCGGAGCCAACCTTTCCCAAGCCGACAAGGTGGAACTTAAAAAACTGAACGAGGAACTGTCGGTTCTGTCTCTTCAGTTCGGGGAAAACGTGCTGAAGGAAACCAATCGCTTCGAGATGATCCTCGAGAACGAGGCCGATCTAACTGGGCTGCCGGCGGCCGTGGTCGAGGCCGCCGCCGAAGCGGCCGTCAAGCGGGGGCACGAAGGAAAATGGGTTTTCACCCTGCACAAACCCAGTCTGATTCCGTTCCTGCAATACAGCCCCCGGCGCGACCTGCGCGAGAAGATGTTCACCGGCTACATCAACGTCGGCGACAACGGTGATGATCTGGACAACAACGCCATCCTGACCCGCCTGGCCTCGCTCCGGACCGAAAGGGCCAACCTTCTGGGTTTTCCGTCCCACGCCGCCTACGTGCTGGACGACAACATGGCCAAGACGACTGACCAGGTGTACGGCCTGCTGAATCAACTGTGGGCCCCGGCCCTGGCCCGGGCCACCGAAGAGGCCGCCGAGTTCCAGAAAATGATCGACCAGGAACACGCCAAGGCCGACCGGTTCGACCTGGCCGCCTGGGACTGGTGGTACTACGCGGAAAAGGTCAAGAAGGCCAAATATGATCTGGACGAGGAAATGGTGCGGCCCTATTTCGAGCTGGAAAACGTTCGCACCGGATTGTTCGACACGGCCACCAAACTATTCGGGATCACCTTCGTCGAACGGAACGACATCCCCGTCTACCAGGAAGACGTGAAGGTCTATGAGGTCAAAGAAGCCGACGGCACCACGGTGGCCATCTGGTTCAGCGACTATTTCCCCCGCGAGAGCAAGCGCGGCGGCGCCTGGATGAGTTCTTTCCGCAAGGAACGCTACGTCGACGGCAAACGCGTCATTCCGGTGATCTACAACGTGGGCAACTTCACCAAGCCGACCGCCGAAATGCCCGCTCTGCTGAGCCCTGACGAGGTCGGCACCATGTTCCACGAGTTCGGTCACGCACTCCACGGCATGCTGTCGGACTGCCGCTACGAGTATCTGAGCGGCACCTCGGTGGCGCGTGACTTCGTCGAACTGCCCAGTCAGATGATGGAGAACTGGGCTTTCGAACCCGAGGTTCTCGCCACTTACGCCAAGCACTACCGTTCGGCCGAGCCGATACCCGCCGAACTGATTGCCAAACTGGAAAACAGCAAGCACTTCAACCAGGGTTTCGCCACCACCGAGTATCTGGCGGCCAGTTTCCTGGACATGGATTGGCACTCCCTCGAAACCGTCGAGGAGCAGGACCCCGATACCTTCGAGGCGGCCTCCATGGATAAGATCGGCTTGATCGATGAGATCGTTCCCCGATACCGCAGCCCCTATTTCCGGCACATATTCGCCGGGGGTTACTCGGCTGGTTATTACTCCTATGTGTGGGCCGAAGTGCTGGACGCCGACGGATTCGAGGCCTTCAAGGAATCGGGCAACCTGTTTGATCCGGCGACCGCCCGCTCGTACCGGGACAACATCCTGGCCCGCGGCGGATCCGATGAACCCATGAAGCTGTACCGACAATTCCGGGGCCAGGATCCCGGGATCGCCCCCCTGCTTGCCAGGAAGGGCCTGGACTGAGCCATAACCGCGGCCCGAAACAGGGACGACCCATGCGATTCGTCAAAGACCCGCTCAACCTGATATCGCTGGCGGTAGCGGTGGTGTGGATCGTGGTCGGGGTCGGGTTTCGTCCCATCGGGGATTTCGGGGTCGAGACGGATTTCTACGGGAACTACGTTCCCTTCGCCCGCGAATGGATGAGCGGAAACCCATCGATCATGCTGGGTTACCGGGGTCCTTTCTATTATCTGCTTGTCGGGGTCCTCTCTTTTCTGGGAGACCCCTTTTTTCTGGCCAAGATCCTTTCGGCGGTCTGTGCGGGGACCAGCCTTCGTCTCGTCGGCGGCCTATTGCGTCGCCTGTGGAACCCCACCGTCGCGGTGGCCGGCACCTTGTTCCTGGCGGCCAACCCCACTTTGATTCAGCACTCCTTCCGAGCCGGCACCGACCTGGCCTATCTGGCCCTTTTTGCCGGGACGATGGCCCTCATTTTTTCCGCCGACCACCGGAATCACCGGACCTGGGCGGCCGCGGGAATCTGCGCCGGCCTGGCCTACTTGACCCGATACAACGGCGCCGCCCTGGTTCCGGTGGGCATCGTGACCGCGCTGGTTGTGGTCCGCCCCTGGAAACGCGCCGCCGTGACGGTATTGATCTTCGGCGGGGCCTGGTTCACGGTGACCTCGGCTTGGCTCTGGTTCCTGTGGAATCAGACCGGCGACCCGTTCTGGAACCGGAATTTCGCCCTGGTTGCCGAAGAGGTCTACGGCACCGATCCCAATCTCGCCAACATCGGGCAACTGGTCGACTCGGTCGGATTTTCTTCTCTCGGTGATGTCGCCAGGGTGGATCCGGGACGGTTTTTCGGGGTCATGTTCGGCAACATACCCCGGCACTTCTGGCACGACATCCAGCAGCTCGTCGGCCCGGTCTGGGCCTTGGTCTCGGTGGCGGGATGGAGCCTGTCTCTTTGGCGGGTACCCGATCGCCGCCGGCTGGTTTTTGCCGTGACCGGGCTGATCGTTTTCATGTCCCTGCTGCCGGTGTTCTACAACCCGCGTTTCATGCTCACACTTCTGATCTGGTGGGCCGCGGGTGTCGGCTGCGCCTTCCACTTTCTGATGGTCAGGTTCGGGCAGCCGGTTTCCCTGAAGGGGGTCCCGCGGCGGTTCCTCGGTTGGGTATTCCTTCTGGTCCTGGTTCTGGTGACTGTCCAGGCGACCACTCAGGGAATCCGCCGCTCCCAGGGATCCGTCGGAGGACAACCCATGCCTTTGGTGATCCTGGAACTGGCGGAATCGGTCCGGGCCAGGGGAATCACCCTGGGGCCGGAAACACCCATCGCCGCCCGCAAACCGCATGTCGGCTATTACCTGGGCGCCCCGGTGGTGTCCATGACCACCGACGGACGGTTGAACGACCTGGCCGCCTCAGGCATGCACTATCTGCTGGTGTCGGACATCGAGAGCAACATGTTCCCCAGCCTGGCCCCCATGTTGACCCCCACCCGGCCTGCCCGAGAATTTCCAGGCTACCGATGGCTGGACGGTGCTCGTCATCAGGAAAAGTCGGGCCGTTGGCATACCGCCGCCCTTTACGAGGTGGAAAATCCCGCGGCCTGGCAGCCTGCCGATGGCAAGGCGGTCCTCATCCGGTCCGCATCTCCTGCCGGATTGGACCGGCTGGATTTTCTGCGCGCCAAGCTGGCCCGGTGGTATTTGAACTGGACCACCGACCAGCCCGTGCGGCCCCTTTTCGACCTTATGGATTCACAATCCCGTCGACACCACCTGGTCATGGAAACAGAGGGGGACGCCTTCCTGGCCGACAAGAAATACCATGAAGCCGTGGAAATTTACGAGACGTTGATGGCCGGACCCGGCGACCCTGTCGACACCCTGTTGCGTCTGTCCCTGGCGCACTACCTGGCTGGTGATACCGAAAAATTCGAGTCCCGTCTGAACGAATATGCCGACCGGTGGAAGTCGCGTGAAGAACAGACCCTGAACGACTGGATCAACGTGGCCGCAACCCGGTGTCGCGTTCGGAATTACGTACCGGCGGCGGGACTATTGAACCAGGTTCAGGTGCTGGATCCCGAATCCCCGAACACTGAACTCTACCGCATGCTCGGTTACTGCTACCTGAATTACCGTCACCCGGATCGGGCACGGGCGGCTTTCGGCCGGTATCTTGAACTCGTCCCGGGCGATCCCGAAATTCTCGGCATCCTGAAGGATGATTCGCGGCTCGCGGGAACTCGTCCCTAGCAGCTCGCAAGGGCCGCTCTAGTGGAACCAGATCTGAAGGAAAATCACCGAGGCCAGAAGCAGCAGCCCCATCGCCCCCACCTTGCGGTCATCGGCGTACCAGATTTCGCGAAGGCGGATACCCCGGCGGTATTTGATCCCGGACTGGGCGGCCACCACCGCAAAACCGCTACCGATGGTCAGCGCCGTGACGTTGAAATAGGCCATGTCCGGAAAAATGTTTTCCAGCAGCAGCTTGATTCCCACCGTCAGGATCATCATGGCCAGCACCAGGGTCGCGTTGGCGCGGTACAGGAAAACCGCCGACATGATCAGGATAACAAAACCCACCTTGATGTAGTACGTCATGTCGTTGAACCAGTGGGTCAGGGCGAACTCGGGGTTGCTGAACTTGATGTAAACCTGCACGAAACCAAAACACAATCCTGTCAGAAGCGTGACCACGATGGCCTTTTTGCCCATGGCCACAACTTCCCGATCAGTGGCCATTGGATTGAGTCGCCGCTTGAAAATATCGATGGACCAAAGTGTGGAGACCGAGTTGAAGATCGAATCGACCGAGCTCATCAGTGAAGCGAACAGACCGGTCAGGATCAACCCGCGCAGCCCGGTCGGCAGGAGCATGTTGACCAGGGTCGGGTAGGCCTGGTCGGGATCGGCCAGTGGTTTGTCTTTCAGCAGCCCCGCCAACGCGATGCTCGGCACCACGATGATCGCCGCCATCAAGTACTTCAGCACGCCGCTGGCCAAAAGACCGACCTGGGCGTGCCGGACCGACTTGGCGGCCAGCGCCCGCTGGAGGATGATCTGATTGCTCCCCCAGTAGTTCAGGTTCAGCAGCAGCATGGCGCCGATCGCGGTCCAGGGCAGCTTGGGATGATCAGCGGGGAGGTGCAGGTGCATCAGATCGGTCTGGGCGTAGAGTTCGCTCCACCCGCCCAGTCGCTTCAGGGCCAGCGTCAACAGTGTCACTCCGCCGAACACCAGCAGGACAAACTGGATGGCATCGGTGCGAACCACGGCCCTGAGCCCGCCGAGATAGGTGTAGGTGGCGGAAAAGGCCCCCAGAAAAGTCATCAGGATCATGATACGCACCGCGGGGTCCGGGCCCAGAAACTGTATCTGATCGGCAAACAGGGCGTTGACCGCGTAGGCGCCCCAGAAGAGCGTGGTGCCCAGGTAAAGGAAGCCGTAGAGCACCATCGTCAGCACCGAATAGGCCGTGGCCACCTTGGGCCCGAACTTCTTTTCGAAGAACTGGGTGATGGTCACGACCTTCATCTTCAGGTACAGCGGCACGAAAACGAAGGTGGCCATCAGGATGCCGAACACGGCGTTGATCTCGAGGTTGGCCTGGGCCAGACCGTACAGATAGGCGGAACCCGCCATGCCCAGGAAATGTCCGGCGTGGATGTTGGTGGCGATGGTCGACAGCGCGATGGAAGGCCACTTCAATGAGCGGGAACTGATGAAATATTCCTCGGCGGTCACCTCATCGCCCGAGCGGGAAAGGAAACCCACCAGCATCACCACGGCGAAGTAGACCAGGATGATCAGGATATCTATCAAGACCGGCTACCTCGCGGTCGGGCGGTCACCAGCATGATGCCCGCCAGCAAGGCGCCGGCAATCCCGACCGGCCAGAAGGCTTCGGTACCGCGGGAGGCCACCTGGTCCACCACCGCCCCCAGCACCGGCGCGATCACCATGGTCGCCAGGGTCTTGGACTGGCTTTCCACCGAAAGGATCGTGGCCGCGCGCGTCTCGTCCGAGAAGGCGTCAAAACGGCTGATGTGCATGGGCCGGAACAAATTCTGCAGCAGGTACAACAACAGGAAACCGCCGATGGCCACGGTTTCCAGGCCGAAATAAAGCAACGGCACCAGCGCCAGATAGGCCAGGAAAGACCATTGCCACACCACCCGGATGCCCGCGTCCTCATCACCATAGCGGGCGACCATCAGGTGGGACTTCCGGCTCCCGAAAGCCGACACCAGGTTCACCACGAAGTAGACCGCGCCGATCAACAAGGCTGTGCGCGACTCGGATTCCATCGCGACCAGGACGGGCAATCCCAGGGCGGCCAGCTTGACGACAGGCTGCAGGTAATCCTTGGCGGCTTTGAACATTCCTTCGTAGGTCATCGATTCGAGAATCAGGCGCCGCAGACGGGATTCGGCCAGGATCACCCGCAACGTATCGCGCAGGTGGTTAAAAACGCCGCCCCAGGATGGTTCTTGCCGATCCCCATCCAGCCAGGAGGGGTAGAACAGGAAATTGATGATCCCCAGAACGTAGGGAATCATGGCGAACCAGAAGACGTAGGCGTAGTCATGCAGCCAGAAGACACAGGCGGTGGCGGGCACCAGAGAAAAGGCCGCCCCCATTTTTGACCAGGATCGGGTGATCCCATAGACCCGCGTCTTTTCGTCCAGGCGGTTTTCGGCGCGCAGCCAGGTGAAGATCATGGCCTTGTGGGTGCCGGTGCGGAAGGCGTCCCCGCCCGCATACAGGACCATGGCCAGGGCGAACTGTCCAAATTCCCTGCCGGTGGCAAAAAGGGCGAACGAAATCAGGTAGGAAACAAAAGAAGCGATCATCACCTTGCGCCGGCCGTAAAGGTCGGCCAGGGCCCCTGAGGGAATCTCCATCAGGTTCGTGCTGAACTCCCGGATGGCCACCAGGACGCCGATAAGCGTGAAGGACAAACCCTGTTCCAGGAAGAACAGGATGATGAAGGGCTCGAAGTACCGCTGATTCTTGAGGAATCCGTATAGGGAAAACCGGAAGAGCAAGCCGTCGTCCTTCCCGGAGTAAGGGGAACCTGGGGTGAGACCGCAAGGTTGTCGGCTCCATTTTATCGCGACCGCCGTCGGGAGGCCACTCAAGTTTGTCTTCAGGCCTCCGGGGTTGCCAATAATACATGTTTCGGATTATCCTGTCCCGGATGATGCCGGGCATTCAACGATCCGGATTCTTATCCCAATGAACGAAAGGTTTTATTCATGGCACTGATTGCTGCCGGGGCGACAGCCCCCGACTTCACGTTGGACAGCCACCTGGATACGACAGTTTCCCTGTCGGATTTCAAAGGCAAGAAAAACGTGTTGTTCGTATCGTATCCGCTCGATTTCACGCCCACCTGATCCCTCGAGATTCCGGGTCTGAACGGTCTGCTGGACCAGTTCGACGCGGTCGATACCCAGGTCGTGGGTATGAGCGTTGATTCCAAATTTTGCCACAAAGGCTGGGCTGAGGGATTCGGGGGCATCCATTTCCCCCTGATGGCCGACTTTCACCCCAAGGGGGCCGTTTCCCAGAAATACGGCCTTTGGCTTGATGAACCCGGCATTTCCGACAGGGCCACCGTGCTGATCAGCAAGGACGGCACCGTGCTCTGGTCCGAATCCGTCGGACCGGGCGGCGCGCGTCAGCCGATGGAACTGCTGGAAAAGACCAAGTCGCTGGTCTGATACGATAGAAGCAGTGATAGAAACAAGCCGCCTCCCCTTTCGGGAGGCGGCTGTGCGGTATAGCTACCTGGTCAATGAGGCTATCAACGGTACAAGCTCTTGATACTTCCCCAATTTTTCGATTCTGTTCCAACGACCGTGTGTTTATCCGACGGGACAACCAGCCAGATGGCCTCAATCCCCGCAAATTGCCAGACGCCGAACTGATCGTACGCAATGGCAGGAATGTCGACACCAAACGTTGGCTCGAGTCGATAGACGGCCAGATGTGGAAAATTGTCTACGATTTCGAAACGTAAGCCGCCGATAATTTCCTTTATGCAAGGATTACAAAACAGCACGGGGTCAACGACCACTGTACCAAAACCGCCCCATTGATCATGAAGAACGACAGGAATATCCACGGCAGGACCTAGTAAAACGTCGTAGCACTTGTAGTGGTTCCACTCGGGGAATTCGTTCATCCCCGGCGGAATGCCATCCTTCCAAGCGGGCAAGACGAGATACCGCCCGTCGCCTAAGAACCAATCCTGGTCGCCGAACTGGTTCACAAAAGACACCTGTCTTTCTGGTTGCGGGTCGTTATCGATCCGCCACCACGTCTGGTGAATTGTGGGGTCAAAATAGGGCGTGATCACGCCATTGACTTCTTTTTCCGCCGGATTCGCGAACTTATCCATTACAAAGAAATTGCCTGAGTAATCACCGAACTGGTCAAAAAGGTTGAGTTCAGTATCGACCGGAAATTCATTGTTAATTTCGTAGACCAGGTAGTGGTTCTCATTGAAAACCTGGGCACCCGCTCCCCAGCAAAGACCGACCACTAGTGTGAACGCGAGAAAACCTATCACGTGTTTTCGCATGCTATTCCCTCCTTAAGATTTTTGAGAACATTCCCTAGTCAACAAAAGCATGATTTAACAAGCTCGCAACTTGTTTGTTTTCAATGGGTTTTGGATACTAATATCAACAAATTCAGATGAGTTGATACCAATACGCAACCCACATTCAATGAACTTCTTGGACTGACGATACAGTAAATACAACTGCGGGCTGGCCTGGCTCCAATCCTGCTGTGGTGGAGTCTCTTTTTGAATGGTAAAATTCGGCCCGTTGAGGGCAAATCAAGAAAAAGCCATCACATCTCCTGCCATTCATCTTGAGAAATGAAAAAGGGTTAGTTCAATTGGGAGCAGATATATGCCCGTTCCGCACCGAACAGCGCTGTCCATCCTCCGGCGCCTGGCCAATGGAGACGACCCCGAGATAGCCGCCAGAGTTCTCGATCCCCGCCTGCCCGGCGACGAGCCCCTACCCCCACGTCTCCCGGCCGGCAACGAACACAATCTCGAAGCCGTTCACAAGCGGCTGGACATTCTGAAGACCCAGGGCATCGAGTTGCCGCAGGTGAGCAACCCGGCCACCCTCATCGATCCGGCCTCCCTGGAATCCAACATCGAAAACCTTGTCGGCTGCGCCCGGATACCCATCGGTGTGATCGGCCCGCTGCGCATCAATGGCTTCCACGCCCACGGTGATTTTTACGTTCCCCTGGCGACGAGCGAAGGCGCCCTGGTGGCCTCTTACAATCGCGGGGCCTACCTGATCGGCCAGGCCGGCGGGGCAGCGGTGGCCTCCTTGACCGAATCGGTCAGCCGCGCCCCCGCTTTCGTATTCCGCGGACTGAGTGAAACGCTGCGTTTTCTGGCCTGGGTTTTGGACAGCCTGGATTCGTGGAAAGAAGTGGCCGGTGAAGTGTCCAATCATTGCGAACTGGTCGACCTGCAGCCGACGGTCGCAGGTAAGGACCTCTTCCTTAACCTGGTCTACAAAACCGGTGAGGCGGCCGGCCAGAACATGGTCACCCTGGTGACCGAAGAAATCTGTCGCCGTCTGGTGGCCGCCGCGCCGATCAAACCTCAGCGCTGGTATGTCGAGGGCAATATGTCCGGTGACAAGAAAGCCACCATGCTCTCCTTCATCCAGGCGCGCGGCAAAAAAGTGGTCGCCGAGACGATCCTGCCGGCAGCATTGGTGCAGCGCATCCTGCACACGGACCCGCAGGAAATGATGGACTACTGGGAAATCTCCATCATGGGCGGTACCCAGAGCGGGTCTATCGGCGTGCAGGGACATTACGCCAATGCCCTGGCCGCCATGTTCGCGGCCTGCGGGCAGGACATCGCCTGTGTTGCCGAGGCGGCCGTGGGCTTGACAAGGCTGGACGTGACCGCTGAGGGCGATCTCTACGTTTCCGTCTCGCTGCCCAACGTGATCGTCGGCACCGTGGGCGGGGGCACCGGTCTGCCCACGGCCCGGGAGTGCCTGAAGATGATGGGCTGCGAAGGACCGGACGCCGCCTTCAAGCTGGCCGAGATCTGCGGGGCCACCGCACTGGCCGGTGAAATTTCCATCATCGGTTCCATGGCTGCCGGCGACTTCGCCGCCGCCCACGGCACCTACGGGCGCAAGCAGAAGCGGAACGGTTCATGAGTGGGTCCATTCCTTCAGCGTCATGGGCGCTCATCCGGTATGCCAACTGCTGGGAAGATGCCGATGTCCTGATAGGTGCCCTGGCACCGGCTCCTGGCCGGCATATCCTGTCCATTGCCTCCGGTGGTGACAACGTTTTCGCCCTTTTGGCCGAAGGTGCGACCGTGACGGCGACCGACCTTAGCGTGGCGCAGATTGCCGTGGTCGAGTTGAAGGCCGCGGCCATCCGGCATCTGGACTACCCGGATCTACTTGGATTCCTGGGTGTGAAGTCAGCCGAGAACCGACTTCAGACCTACGCCTCGTTGCGGAATTCCATGACGAAGGCGGCCTGTTCCTACTGGGACGAACACAGTCGGCCGCTTGCTGCGGGTGTCATCCATGCCGGCAAGTTTGAAAACTACTTCAAGCTTTTTCGGACACGGGTCTTGCCGCTGGTCCACGGCCGGCGCACCGTCGCATCCCTGATGCAACCACGCGACAGGGCCGCACGCGGTGAATTTTACGAGAAAGTCTGGTGCAATCGCCGCTGGCGCTGGCTTTTCCGGTTGTTCTTCAGTCGCTTCATCATGGGCCGGCTGGGCCGGGATCCGGAATTTTTCCGGCACGTGGAAGGATCGGTTTCCGATCGTATCCTCAGCCGGACCCGCTACGCCCTGACCGAACTCGATCCTTCAACCAACCCCTACCTGGACTACATCCTGGAGGGGAATTTCACCCGCGCGCTTCCCCGCTATCTCGAGCCCGATAGATTCGCTGCCGTTCGTGACGGCCTTGATCGTCTGTCCTTGCACCAATCCCCTATTCAGGAAGTGGCCGGCAAGGCGTCTGAAAAATATGATGGGTTCAATTTGTCGGATATCTTTGAGTATCTGAATCCAGACCAGTGCCTTGAGGTGTATCGCGAGCTCCTGAATGCCGCGCGTGGCCGGGCCCGTTTCGCCTACTGGAACATGCTGGTGCCTCGCCGCTGCCCTGAACCTCTCCGTGATCAGGTGCACTCGCTGGATGAGATTTCGCGCCAGTTGTTCGCCGCCGACCGGGCCTTCTTTTACAGTGATTTCGTGGTCGAAGAGCGAAAGGACCAGACCCCGTGAACCGGATGGGAGACGTGACCGGCGCCGTGATCCTGGGTACAGCTTTCCTGGTTTTGCTGGGGATCGCGGAGGCCTGGAGTCGGCTGGGGAATGCCCGTCCGGAACACTCCCGCAAACTGGTCCATTTCGGCGGCGGGCTTTTGTGCCTGTTTTTCCCCTGGCTGATCGGTTCGCCCTGGGTGGTGCTGGCCCTGACCGCGGGGAACGCCGCCCTGTTTGCCACCGGCCGTCGCCTGGGTTTTTTGCACAGTCTGCACAGTGTCAACCGACGAACCCTCGGCAGTGAATTCTACCCCATCTCCATTTTCCTGGTGTTCCTGATCGCCCACGACCGACCCTGGCTCTACCTGTCGGCCATTCTGGTCCTGGCGGTGGCCGACGCCTTCGCCGCCCTGGTCGGCAATCGCTATGGCTCCATCCACTATGAAGTCGAGGACAACCGGAAAAGCCTCGAAGGTTCGCTGGTCTTCCTGGTTGTCGCCTTCCTGGCCATCCAGCTGCCTTTGCTGCACATGACCGATACCCCGCGACTGGTTTGCACCCTGGCGGCGCTCTACACCGCGATACTGGTGACCGGTTTCGAGGCCATCTCCCTGGGCGGTACCGACAACCTTTTCATTCCTATCGGTGTTGCGTTTGTCCTGCCCCGGATCCTGGGCAAGCCCGTGGAGGGCATCCTCTATCAGACCGGCAGCCTTATCGGCATCTGTCTGGTTATCGGGTTGTTGTGCCGCGCCGTTGCGTCCTTCAATCCCGGCGGCAGCATCGGCATCATGCTGTTCGCCTACGGAGCCTGGAGCCTGGGGTCCGAGAGCTGGGCGTTGCCTATTTTGACGGGCTTTGCGGCCTACATGATCCTGCTGTTCCGCTTTCGGCTGCCCGGCGGACGCCGCACCAACGTCCGCGTGCGAGTGATGTTCCAGGCGCTCTTGCCGTCGGTGCTGCTGGTATTTGCGCGGAGCCTGTTCGACGTGGAGCCCATCCTGTTCGGCCCCTTTCTGGCCAGCCTCATCGCCGTTCTCGTGTTCGCCTTCTGGAATCATCTGATGTGGTGGGTGAAACCCTTGACCGGCATGGCGCGTCCGGCTGGCGTGGTTGGAGTGACGGTCTCAGTCTGGGCCGTCGTGGTGGTGCCGGTGTGGCTTGTCCATGCCCATGTCCCCTGGACCGCGGCGATCGCGCCGGGTCTGCTGATACTGCCTTTTGCCTGGATCAACGACCGGTTGATGGGGTCGGGTCCCGAATTTGATACCTCTACCAGGTGGACGCTGCTGCGATCCGTCTGGGTTCTTTTGATCATCGCGGTGATGATGGTGCTCCAGCACTATGAGC
>CBDUDB010000053.1:0-15858 GCA_965365795.1 uncultured bacterium
AATACCTGATAGTCGTGCGCGGATTTGAGGGATTGGGCACGGCCCACAACCGCCGCTTGGCCAAGGGCGGGAAATCCTCAACCGCCGACTCCGAAACGAGAAGTTCATCGATTATCGCTGTCATGGCATCGGGATCGTACTCCGTGTTGATGTAGGCGATCCGACCCTGCTGGTCGATGATGTAGTCCAGGGGAAATGGCGACAAGCCGCCCGGCTGGCTGTAAACCGTGCGCACCGAAGCCGCCTCAACAAGAATGGGGAAAGTGATTCCGAAAGCCGAGACAAAAACATCCAGGTCGGCATGGGCGGGGCCATCGGGATTGAGGCCGATGACCAGAACATCCTCGTCAGGGTATTGCTGCCAGATGGCGGTTTCGAGGTCCGAAAACTCCGGACCGCAAACCGGTCACCAGTTGGCGAAGAATGCCGCCACCACAACTCTGCCCCGATAGTCCGAGAGCGAATGCAAGACCCCGTCCATGTCGGCAAGAGTGAAATCGGGCGCCTCGTCCCCAACCTCCAGCACCCAGGGCTGATCGTCGGCGGTAACCGGGAAGGTGATGACACCCTCGTCGGAGTCGTCCGATCCGATGCGAAGGAAAGTGGCATCGTATCCTTCGACTTCCGGAGCATAGGTGAGGGTGACTTCCGCACTCGTCCCCGGGTCCAGGAAAAAGGAAGTCGGTTCGGACAGCGAAAAGGCCGCACCGAATTCAATGATCTCGTCGACCTGCACCACAGCCCCGCCCGTATTGGCAATGACAAAGGTGGTGTCGGCGACCGTGCCGGCGGCAACGGGTCCGAAAGCGATGGTGGAGACAGGCACGTGGATGTCCCCCCTGGTCGAAGGCCCCTGGCGGTAGAAACGCACGCTGCTCCAGTCGGCCACCACCGCCAGATCAGCCCGGGCGTCCAGACCCATGGCGCGAATCGGAGTATCTTCCCAGCCGGCGGCGGTTGGCGAAGTGGGAACGCTGACGTCGTAGACCTGAATCGTGTGGTAGTCGGCGACATAAAGGAGGTCCGCCGCCAGAGCAACCGCCATGGCGAGCCCGGGAGTGTCCACCGTTCCCAGGTACACCACCGCCTCGGGATCGTTCACATCGAAGAGATCAACGCCGCCGCTTCCTGCCGCCACCGCGGCCAGGCCTCCGGCGATGTCCACATCCACGGCGGCTCCCGAGGTTGGCAATCGCTGCATCAGGACCGGGGCCGTCACGTCGCTGCCATCGACCACCGCCAATCCGCCCGCACCATCGGCCACCAGGATGTGATTTGCCACGAAGGCCACATCCCAGGCATTTTGCAGGTCGGTCAGTTCTCCCACCGTTTGCGGATTCAACGGGTCTGTAAGGTCGAGAATTTCCAGCCCATCGGCATGACGAGACGCGTAGAGATGATTTCCCTGGCGGGCGATTCCCTCGTAAACCATGCCGGGTGATCCGTGGATGGTGGCGAGCTGGGGATCAAAAGACAGGGTGAAATCGACCACGAAGAGCAGGTCCTCGCGACCACCGCCATAGGCGACGTTGCCGAAGTACTCACCGTCATAAAAGCGGACATCGGGGTGGCCCGGCGGTTGGTAGTGGGCCATCAGGACCGCGTCTTCGGGATTCGAAATGTCCAGCACCGTCACCCCGCCCACCCCATAGACAAAAGCGCTGTCGCCGACCACCTCGACAGTAGTCAGTTCAACGCCGAAACTCGGGACGAAGCGGCTTATGTCCTCCACCTGGTCGTCACCGACAGGGAATCCCGTCGCTGATCCGGCCGCCCACACCATGGATGGAAAAACGATGAACGCAACAAGTTCAAGGATGAGTGGCAGGAAGACCATCCCACCAATACCGCGGTTTCCAGAAATAACGATAGACTCCTCGTTTGCGGCGGCGAGTGGGGCGGTCCGTCAATTAATCCAGGGCCGGCCCGTCGTCCGTCGTCTCTCGGATTTAGCCTAGGAAGTCTGCGTGCTTGTCGCCATGACACGATCTTTTGAATCGTGGCCATTGGGGCAAGCGAGGCTTCCAGGATTGGATACCCCCCCGGGGATGAAAAGGGTTTTCCTTCAAGACACAATTTCCAGTGCACAACCGAACACTTGCGGACATGTTTCTTTGCCCCTATATTCAACCTTATGGTTGAATATGATTCAAATCAACTCGACCGGGTTTTTTCCGCACTTGGCGATCCCACCCGAAGAAGCCTGCTGCAGCGCCTCTGCCTCGGTCCGGCCAGCGTTACCGAACTGGCCGCTCCGGTGGACATGTCGCTCAACGCCGTCTCGAAACACCTCAAGGTGCTCGAGCAGGCAGGGCTGATCCGCCGTGAAATCGAAGGGCGTGTGCACCACGTCTACCTGAATGCGGTGCCCCTGGAAAATGCCGAACGATGGGTAAACCACTATCGCCAGTTCTGGGATGCGCGGCTCGAATCGCTCGCATCCTGGCTCGAGCGTTAAGACGAAAGGAATAGAGATGAGTGAACTCACGACGACTATCAGCAAGCACTTTGCCGCGGCACCCGAGGCCGTGTTCGACGCCTGGACCGACCCGGACAACATGGGTGCCTGGTTCAGTCCCATGACCACAGCCAGCGTGCCGAAGCTGGACCTTCGCGTGGGCGGGGAATTCCAGATCGACATGCATGGGCCGGACATGGATTTCGTCCACACGGGCCGATATCTCGAAATTGACCGGCCGGGTAAGCTGGTCTTCACCTGGATATCAGAGGGAACCAAGGATCAGGAAACGGTTGTGACGTTGATTCTGGCAGCGGACGATGGAGGGACCCTTCTAACTCTGACTCATGAGCGTTTTCCCGACACTGAATCGCGGGACAACCACGCCAAGGGCTGGGCGGCGATCCTGGAGAAATTCGTCGAGGTGGCCGTTTCCAAATGAGGACCACTGGCTTACCAAATACTGCAATTAAATGGCTGAAATAGGCTCTCTGGATTCCCTCACCTTCACACGGGTCGAAGGTCGGGGAATCCAGGCAGGGCCCCTTAATTCCCAGAAACCCCCGCGCCCTATGCTATAATCCCGAAGCTCCTGCCCTGCCCCTTTGACCGGGCCGCCACCGGTCGGCCCAGAAACCGAGGTTGCCCCATGATGGCCAGGATTTCGCTTCCGGTTGCGCTCCTCTTCGCCTGCCTTCTTCCTCTCGGCAGCCTCGCTCAAGATCTCCCCATCGAGATCTCCGATGATGGCAAGGAGGTGGTTGTCCTGGCACCATCCCCGACCGACGAAACCGTGGTCCGGGGCCGTTCGTTCGTACCGTACGGTTCGGCGCCGGACTGGTCCAACACCCTGCGTATGCAGGTCGGCGGCCTGCAGGTGGCCGATATGAACGGCGACGGGTGGCCCGACGTGGTGGTGGGCTGCTACCACTCCAACAGCTTTCCTGCCTATCCCGACTGGGAAAACCTGATCTACTTCAACATCGAGGGCGAACTGGAAACCGATCCCTCCTGGATTTCGGCCGACGAGGTCTCGACCGGCGACATCCAGGTCGCCCTGATCAACGACGACGACTACCTGGATGTCTTCGCAGCCAACGGCGGCTCGTCCACGGCCCATTCGGTGATTTACTGGGGCGGCCCCGATGGTCCTAGCACCACGCCCGGCTGGTTCAGCGCCGAACCCGGCGGGGCCTGGAACAACTATGCCCTGCCCTTCGATTTCGATCACGACGGCGACGTGGATGTTTTCACCGCCAACCAGGGTTTCGGCCAGTTCGATCCCTACCGCCCCATGTTCCTGTTCCTGAACACCGACGGTGTGCTGGCGACCGTGCCGACCTGGCAGTCGGCCGAAACCAGCATCCAGGGTTTCCTGGCCTTTGCTGACCACGACGGGGACGGTTGGGAGGACCTGGCGGTGTCGAAATGGGTCAACTTTGAAAGCGGCATTTACAAGAACCTGGCCGGGATCATGGCCACGACTCCGGTCTGGACCACCGGCGATGACGACTCGGACAAGGGAGTGGCCTGGGCGGACGTGGACGGCAACGACTGGCCCGATCTGGCCTTGGGTCACGATCCGACCCAGCTGTGGACCAACGACGGCGGCGCCCTGGCGACGACCTGGACGTCCAGCGCCAGCTACCACGGCCACAGCGATATGCGCTTCTGCGACGTGGACCTTGACGGCGACCAGGACCTGGCCGAGACCCATTTCTCCGACGGCAAGGTTCACATCTACCTGAACCAGGACGGTGTGCTGGACAGCGCTCCGTCGTGGACCTACGACTCGTCCAGCGTGGGAACGGCGATCGCCTTCGGCCTGATCAACGATGACATCTGGCCGGATCTGGTGGTGGGAAATTCCGGGGAACCGTGCGTGAAGGTGTTCTACTCGCAGGCGGTATCGGCGGTCGAGGGGGGCCAGACGCCCAGCCCGCTGGTTAGCGAGGTGCGTTGCTATCCGAACCCTTTCAATCCCGAAACAATGATCCATTTCCGGCTGGAGGCCGGCGCCCAGGTGAACCTGCAAGTGTTCAACGCCCGGGGCGAGAAGATCCGGACGCTCCTCGAGGGCTCGCTGTCGGCTGGCCCCCAAACGGTTTCATGGCACGGCCGCGACGACCACGGGCAGCTGGTGACTTCGGGCGTCTATTTCTATCGTATTGAGACCGAGGGATTTGCAAAAACCGGGCGCATGGCCCTCGTTCGTTGAAAAATAGAGTGGTTCGCCGTTTTTGCACTTGGTCTTTCAAGTCACTTTCCTGAATTCTCACCGTTCAGACATGGTACACTTGTACCGTGTGGTTTCATTTTTTCACCGGCGCCCCCTATCTTTTAGGATTGAAACTGCCTCATTTCTGCTGGCGGAAAAAAAGTCGCTCGTCACTCATCGGCCAGACCCAAGGAATAACAATGCAAAATGGTAAGAACACCTCGCCCGCGGCCATCGGTTTCCCTCTTAGTTCGGCTGCTGTCTCCATTTTGATTTTCTCGCTGCTTGCATCGGCCATTTGTTTGGCCGAGGTACCTGTAACCTTGCAGGAAACTCGCGTCGGCTTTTCCGACGCAGTCGACGGTCCGGATCCCAAGTGGACCCTCAGCGATTCTGGATCCGCCGAACGTGATCTGGCCATCGACCTATCATCGGTCATGGTTCGGGCCTCGCGAGCTGATGAGCAGGTGTGGCACAGCCTGGAAATTCCAGGTGCCGCGGTTCACGGCCAGTTGGGCGAACCCGGTTTGCCGGTGATCAGCAGGATGGTTGTCGTACCCCGGGGTATGACTCTCGAAGTGGAGGTCATCTCCGCCACTGCCAACCTCCTGACCGACCTCCGGATTCTTCCGGTGCAGGATCCGTCCACCGAAGAATTTTCCCTTTTGTCCTCGTCGTACCGAAGATCGGCCAAGCCCTTCGCCGGTCAACCCACCATCCAGGTGGGACGCCCGGCCATCATGGCCGGCACCACGGTGGTTCCGGTGGTTCTCGAAGTGGTCGCCTACGATCCGGTGACCCGCGAAGCCCAGGTGTGGTCCGATGTGCGCCTCGAGCTGAAAACAGTGGCCGACCCCAACGCTCCGACCCCTTCCCGCTCCGCCGGGCGGCCTCTGCCCCTGTCTTTTGCCAAAGCCATGAGTGACCAGGTCCTGGGCCTGGACAGTGCCGATAAATCCGCCGCCATCGCCGAAGGCCTGGGCACCTACGTGGCTGTCCACTCGGGAGATGCCGGTGTTTTAGAAGGCATCGCCCCCTTGTTGCAATGGCGAAGCGAGCAGGGTTATAACGTGATCGTCGTGAACGCCGCCTCCAGCGGAGGATCGACGGCCGGTATCAAGAGCACTTTGCAGAGCATCTATGATGACGAAACCATCCCCCCTCTGGAATTCATCACCATTTTCGGCGATGCCACCGGCAGTTACCCCATTCCGGCCTGGCAAGAAAACCTGTCCGGATATGGCGGCAGGGGCGACCATTACTACGCCATGCTCGAGGGCGACGACATCCTCGCCGACGCCCACGTCGCCCGGGTTTCATTTGGCACGACCGCCCAAATGAATACGGTGGTCAACAAGATCCGGAACTACGAAAAATATCCGCCCATGGGCGACACCGATTGGTACGGCCGGGCCTGTCTGCAGGGTGATCCCAGCGCTTCGGGGATCACCACCATCTTCGTGAACCAATGGGTCAAGGGCCAGCTGATGTTCAACGGCTGGAGCCATGTCGACACCACCTGGTCGGGAAACTTCGCCAACGATATGTTTGCCTCCGTGAATCCCGGTGTCTCAGCTTACGGCTACCGCGGGTACATCGGTACCAGCGGCATTTCCAACAATCATGTGGGCGCCCTGACCAACGGCGGCAAATTGGCCGTGGCCCTTTTGCCCACCTGTGAATCGGGCAGCTTCGCCAATGGTACCGCTCGCAGCGAAGCCTGGCTGCGCGCTCCCAACGGAGGCGCCGTGGCTGCCGTGGGTACCGCCACCAGCGGCACTCACACCCGCTACAACAACTGCTATTACCTGGGTACCTGGGACGGCCTTTTGAACTCAGGCGATTCGCGCGTAGGCGTCGCCCACACCCTGGGCAAAGTCGCGCTCTTCAACGGGTATTTCCTGGCCGAACCGGACCGGGCCGAGATATGGGCTGTCTGGAACAACGTGATGGGCGATGGGGCCACCGCTATGTGGACCGCCGTGCCCAAGATGCTGGACGTAAGTCACCCCCGCGATATTGGCCAGGGGGCCCAAGCGGTCACCTTCCAGGTCCAGAGCGAGGGACTGCCCGTGGCCGGCGCCCGGGTCAGCCTTTTCCGTGAAGCCGGGATCCAGCTGGAAGATATCCAGATTTCGGGCCTGACCGATGAAAACGGCCAGGTGATTCTGGACCTGCCGACCCAGGACGTGGGTTCCGTCGCCGTCACGGTCACCGGGACCAACCTGTTTCCTTATAGCAGCGGCATGACCGTCGGCCCGGTGGATGTTTTCTGCGGGGTCAGCAGCCATGTGGCCGACGGACCCTGGGTACCTGGCGCCACCTTGAACATCACTCCCCGATTGACCAACCATGGAATCAGTGATGCCTTTGCTGTCGAAGCCGAAGTCAGTGTCCTGAGTGGGCCCGCCACTCTCAGCGGCAGCAGTCTGGTATTCGGTAACATCGCCTCGGGCGCTGAAGTCGAGGCCCTTTCCGCCCTTGCGGTAACTCTAAACGACGACGCCATGGACCGCACCACCGTGCAACTTCTGGTGACGGCCACCGACGGCGTGCAGGTGTGGACCTCCATCCTGGATGGGACCGTTACGGCAGCGGATTTCCACGTGGCGGACATCGACCTGGGAAGCTTTGGCGGTAGCCTGGACCCCGGCGATTCGGGGTCGCTCAGCCTGATCCTGGCCAACGAAGGCAGCCTCGACGCTTCGGGCGTGTTGGCCACCCTGACCACCGACAGCCCCTGGGTAAGCATCACGGACGATATATCCAACTTTGGCAACATTGTATCCGGCGGATCGGGACTGAACCTGATCTCACCCTTCCAGCTGACGGTTTCCCCGGTTTGCTACGGCGGGCATCTGGCCAACTTCGCCATGGACATCACCTACAATGGTGTCCAGCTGGCGGTGGTTCCTTTTGCAATGACCGTCGGTACCGCCTCTACCGACCAGCCCACCGGGCCCGACCTTTACGGCTACTACGCCATCGACAACACCGATCTGGTGTCGGAACTGGTGCCGGTCTACGACTGGGTGGCCATCGACCCGAATAACGGCGCCCAGGGGACCGACCTGGGACTGACTGATTTCGGCTGGGAACAGGACGACACCAAAACCATCGACCTGCCCTTCAATTTCCAGTTCTACGGTGATGAGTACAACCGCATCAGCATCTGCTCCAACGGCTGGCTTGCCATGGGCGAGACACCGGTGAACTTCTACCGCAACTTTCCGTTGCCGGCTTCCCACAGCGCCGGCGCCCTGATCGCCCCTTTCTGGGACAACCTGAAACAGGCCGGCGGCAATCGGGTCTACACCTGGTACGACGATGTCGAGCATCGTTTCATCATCCAGTGGTACGGTATGCGGAACGATTACTCGAACCTGCCCCAGAATTTCGAAGTGATCCTGATGGATCCTGCCCACCACCCGACCGACACCGGCGACGGCATGATACTTTTCCAGTATGAAACGGTGAACAACACCGACAACCGTGATGGTTACGCCACCGTGGGCATCCAGAATATGCCTCGCACCGATGGCCTGAACTACACCTACTGGGACCAGTATGCCGCCGGTGCGGCCACCTTGGCTTCGGGCCGGGCGATTCTGTTCGTGCCTGTCGGAGCCCCGTCAACCGCCACCTGCGATGTCACGCCCGGGGACATCACCCTGACCTTGGGACCGGACCAGAATGCCATCGAATTCGTGCACATCGAAAACAACGGTGAAGGCGATTCGGAACTTCACTATTCCGTGCAGAAAATCGACCCTATCCCGCCCTCAGCACCGCCGGCGGGGGACAAGAACCTGACCGGCTCGAGCCTGTGGGCTGACGTTTCCCAGTACCTGCCCGGGGAAACCGTCGATGTCATCATCACCGCACAATGTGCCAGCAACGACGGCGAGCAGATCATCGGCATCGAGATGGATCTACCGCCGGGCCTCATCCTCAATTCGGCGTCGAATATGTTCGGTTCCGGCCTCCCACCGCTGTTATACACCGGTGGGACCGGCGACGGCGCCGTTGCCTCCTGGGGCTCGTCGGGATACATATCCAACGGTGTGCAGGCCACCGCCGCGGTGAATCTGACCTTCGGCTCGGTGTCCGGTTCGCTGATGATTCCCTACACCCTGACCGGGGACCAATCGGGATCACAGCCACACGAGATCACCGGAACCATCGTGATCAATCCATCCGGGCCAACGATCCTGGTCTTTTCTCCCAATGGCGGTGAACAATGGACCGAGGGTGAGACGAGGGAAATCACCTTCGCGGCCCATAACGGCCCCGTTAACGTTCTCATCGAATTGGATCGGGGTGACGGCAATGGCTGGCAGACTCTGGCAGAAGATGTCCCCGTCGTTACCGGCAGTTACACCTGGGACGTGGTTGGCCCGGCCAGCGCCCACTGCCGAGTGCGGGTCAGCGACTCCGCCGACGGATCCGTGCAGGATATCAGCAATGCGGAGTTCACCATCGGGCACAACCTGGACTGGATCACGATCGGTCAATACAGCGGGGCCGTCCCCGGCGGTGACAGCGAGACCATCCAGCTCGACTTCGACAGCACCGGCCTGGCTAACGGGACCTACCGGGTGGATCTGGTAGTGACCAACTCGGTACGCGGCCCGGTCATTGTTCCGGTTACTCTGGAAGTGGGTGGAACGTCTGCGGTCGAGACCCTGCCCCAGCATCTGGCCCTGGAGAAGAACTATCCCAATCCATTCAACCCGCGCACGAACATCAGCTTCGTCCTGCCGGCGGACGGATCAGCTCGGCTTCAGGTCTATGACATGCAGGGACGGCTGGTAAAGACCCTGCACGACGGAGCCCTTTCGGCGGGATACCACACCGTGATGTGGGATGGGACCGACGACACCGGTCAACGGGTGGCCTCGGGAGTCTTCCTCTATCGCCTGGTCAGCGGCGATCAGATCTTCAGTCGGAAGATGCTTTTGATGAAGTAGGCTGGATTTCTGAAGATAAAAAAACGGCCGCCTCCTGCCGAGGCGGCCGTTTTTTCTAGTGGTATTCAGTCCTTGTCTTCAGCAGTACCCCGCTCCACCGAAGAGATGCGAAGCCAATTGGAGAATTCGCCTGCTTTCATCTCCCCTTTGGAAAGAGCCAGCACTGCCAGAACGGCATCAGGCTCTGAAGCCGTCAATCGGTACCCGTTCAGCTCCAGGAAGATGCCCGCAGCAGCAAAGGCTGTCCTTTTGTTTCCATCAAGGAAGGGATGATTGCTGGTCAGGGCGTGAGCATAGGTAGCGGCCAACGTGAAGACATCCGCACCGTCGTATTCGAAATGATTCACCGGCGCAGCCAAGGCCGATTCCAGAAGACTCTCATCCCGAATGCCGGACGGGCCTCCGTGCTCAGCCAGAAGCCTCCCATGAATAGCCAGAATAGCCACTTTGGAAAGCCAGAAGGGTTGGCTCATTTGGCCAGTTCCCGCAGCGTGTTTCTGTACCGACTCATGAAACCTTCGGCAACCTTCATGGTCTTTTCGAAATCGGGATCGTGGGCCACCAGCTGGTACCCTTCAGGCGTTTCGGTGAGATAGAGGGCATCACCCTCCTTGACTCGAAGGGCCTTGGCTGCTTCCGCCGGAAGTGTCAGGCCCAGGGAATTCCCGACCCGCCGAATAGTGAGCTTGACCATGACATTTCCTTTCGGGGTTCTCAGTGTTGTTTTACAAATGTTATAACATTTTTTATCGGGTGTCAATGGCCGGATCTAAATTTGCTTGGGTGTGGTATCGAAATTGTGTTCAGCCGGTGTCCTGTGCCCCCCGGGAGCCCTTCTTTTCATCACCCCAGGTGGCTTCTTGAACTCGCCAGTTCGTGCCAGTCGGTCATTCTTCTGATCTTGCCGTTTATCCCGGTTCGGTTCCACGGACGATCGATCAGAACCACGGGCGCAACTTCGTTTTCGGCCAGAAATCCCGCCGTGGCCGCTGAATCCTCGACCGCCAGACAAAAATGCTTGTCGGCCAGCTCGGCCATGGTCAAGGCCTCGCCAAAGCTGGAGTCGAATTCCAGCCGACCGTATTTGTCGACGAAGTTCAGGCTGTTATACCGGACTTGATGGCGATGCAGCCACTCTTCGGTACTGGACCGTGAGGATGGGGGCCGGCCCGTCATGATGTCGATCTTGTAGCCTCGATCGATCCAGCTCTGGATGGTCTCCAGGGCTCCCGGTAAGGGAGAAAAGGCCGCCAGGACATCCGGCTTGTGGGCCCGGTCCATGAATACCTCAATCTCATCGGGGCTCATGTTGAACGACTTGCTGAGGTCAAATACCTTGACCTCTTCATAAACCACCCTGCGGTTGAACTCACCTTGCAAGAGCTTCAAAAAACCACGGCAGGTTTCACAGATCACATCATCCATGTCGACGTATATGTTTCGGTTCTCCGTCATTTCCGGCACTATCCAGCTCCTCCGGGTTGAACAGTGTTCGAAGAAACCACGCAACCGCTCACTCCTGGGTGAAGTTCAATACTGTTTTTCGCACAGCCGGAGATTTCATTCCCCGAAATATCGGCCGTTCCCCGGTGAACATATATTCCGTAGTCATTGATGTTGGTCAGAGTATTCCCTTGTAGGGAAGCATGACCCCTGAAGCCCGATCCCAGATATATCCGTTTCCCGGAAATGTCATTCCTGGTCATTTCCACCTTGTTGAAGGCATTGATCAAAACCGCATACTCACCGTTTTCCGGATCGCAATGCACCTTGTTTCCGACAATGGTCACGGTCCCCTTTTCCAGGCCGGGGTCAGGTTGGGCCAACCACAGGGACCGGAAGGTGGCATCCAGTTCACAATGGGAGATGGTGATGTTCTCTTGCGGGTGACCGTTTTCCAGGACGATACCGACGGGAACACCGGTGGCGACACAGCTCTCGATATGGGCATCCTCGAAGGCTCCGGCCACCCAGATTCCCGCCACGTTTTTGGGCGCCCCGGGGCTTGATTTGAAATCTTCAACCTGAAGACCCTCGATCTTTATCCCCTTCGACCCATTGCAGTAAAACCCGAACACAGCCCGGCCCGTGTCGCCCTGATCCCCATTCAAGGCCCGGTTGCCAGTCCAGGTGTTGTCCCGGGCAATCCTTTCCGGGAATTTTCCCGCAATCGCCGGCTCGCCCTGATCACAGTAGGCGGCATAGGGCGCGCCGCCGGCCCCGGGAAAAATCCCATCGACCAGGTTATCGGCAAACGTGTTGCCGATGGCGCCCTTGTCCGCCTCTATTCCGCGATGGCCAAAAATGTTGCGGACGGTGTTGCCGGAAATGGTATTGGACCGGGAACCCGGGCCGGCAATTTCGATGGCGTTCCACCTGGTCCCTTCAATGAAATTTCCCTCGATGACATTGCCCCTGTTCAACCGGGTATATCCGTCGTCGGGAAGATTCTTCGTCCAGTCGGACCAGATGCGAATCGCGAAGGAAATCTGGCCGCCCGGATCCAGAATCTTGTTGTTGAGGATCCGGTTTTCGGCACTGTCCTGGGGATAGTCTTCCTTGACTCTTATCAAGATGGCCTCGCCTATGGATCCCTGGGGCGGAACAATTCTTCTGCCAAAGTTGATCAAGGTGCAGTTCTCGATCCGGCAGGACTGGCACCCCTCCAGGAGAATGCCTCCGTGAACGCTGTCGTTGTTGAGACGGTTGTTTTGGTTGCCGTCGAGCTGGAGATCGGCGATGACTGCCTGGGTGGCAAAAAACGCGGTGATCATCCAATAATTTGTGTCGGTTTCGACGGCCTTCAGGACCGTGGTTTCTCCTGATCCCTTCAGCTCCACCTGGGCGCCGATATTCAGACCCCCCGGGCCTATCAGATAGGTCTTGCCGGAAAACCGAAGAACACCTCCCTTGTTGGCCACCAGGGAATCGATGGCGGCCTGGATCGCCGTCCGGTCATCGGTGGTCCCGTCACCCACGGCGCCAAACTCTTCAGGTGTTTTTTCGATCCTGGCGGATGTCATCGCGGCCTTCCTCGCATTCACGGACCCTCGTCCCCATACCGGTTTCTTTGCTCACTATACCAGTTTCCGGCTCAGACGCCCAGGATTCCACCGGCGACAGGAAATCTGCAAAATTTCAAACAAAACCATTTTTTGTCTATTCCTACATAGACATTTATCTGGGTTATGTTATATTCTCGCCAAGCAAGGAGAGATACCATGAGCCGTTCGATTCCCGATGTGACTGCCCTCGAGCAGCTTGTCGCCGGTTACACGAGCACCGACAGTACTTTCGAATGCCTGTTCTGTCAGGATTCCTTCAAGAAGGGCCACATCTACCCCCAGGGGCCGGACCTGGTGGAAGCGGAACTGGCCCTGCGGAACCACATCACCGCCGCGCACACCTCCGTTTTCCATGCCCTGCTCGCGCTGGGGAAAAAAGGCACCGGCCTGTCGGATACCCAGCGCACATTGCTGGGCCATTTCTACGACGGTTTTTCCGACAAGGAAATTCAACCCCTGGTCGGAGGTGTCAGCCTATCGACCATTCGCAACCACCGTTTCGTGCTGCGCGAAAAGGCCCGCCAGGCCAAGGTGTTCGTGGCGCTCATGGAACTGCTGGAAAACAGCCACCAGGATCCCGGTTCCAGGCTCATCGAGATCCCCGGATCGAAATCCGCGGACGATGAACGGTTCGCCATCACCCGGGCCGAGTTCAAGAAGATCATCAAAGGGCATTTTCCGGAGGGACCGGACGGCCCCATGTCCCGCTTTCCCAAGAAGCAGAAGTCCAAGGTCGCCGCTCTGATCCAGATCCTCAGACGTTTCGATCCCAAGCGCCGTTACACCCAGATCGAGGTCAACGAGATCCTGGCCACGGCGTCGGATGACTACACGACGCTGTGCCGCTACATGGTGGATTACGGATTTCTGGGGCGGACGCGGGACGGTTCGGAATACTGGGTGGAGTAGGGTCAATAGAAAAAACCCCGCCACCTCTCGGCAGCGGGGTTTCGTTCATCAACCCGTGGGCTGACTGACTAACCTACCAACGGCCACCGCCGCCGCCGCCGCCGCCGCCGCCGCCACCGCGGGGTTTGTCCTGAGCCTCGTTGACGCGCAGGGCGCGGCCGTCCATTTCCTTGCCGTCAAGATTCTGGATCATGGCGGACAGGGCATCGTCATCGACTTCGATGAAGCCGAAACCACGGGGACGACCGGTTTCGCGGTCGTTGATCAGCGCGACGGAGTGAACCGTACCATGCTGGCCAAACAGTTCCTTGATCTCGTCTTCGGTCGCGCTGAAGGGCAGGTTGCCCACGTAAATCTTCTTCAAAGCATTATCTCCAAGTGCCGGCGTTCCGGCTTAATCAAGCGCTGAGGATCGCCAGCTTCTTCCGGCAGGACCCCTTACGCTTAAAAAGACACCGCCTTGGCGGCATCCATCCCTCCGAGGGTCGGAGGGAATCCTGTTGGCGCGTCCCTCAACGGGGACGCGGCAGATATTTCCAAGCCGTTGCCTGGCACCGTAAAAGGTGCCGCAACTGAGCTGTTTGCATCAAGGGTCGGATGTTGCTCGCAGTAATTCGCGGGCAGAAGATGGGGCTTCGCAGACCGGATAGCACAGGCAAGATAATCCTATTTTTCTAAAAAACAACTGTTTCGGGATAATTTCTCCCCCGAGGTAATACATCCCCCGTGCCGATCTTGGAGCCCATTACCGCCTCTCAAGAATCCCGGGCCAGTTCACGACCAGGTTGCAGTAGGTGGGCGCCATCACCGTTTGCGTATTCACCGTGAAGAACCGCTCGCCATCGGCAGATACCGACCAGTAGATGCTCTCCAGAACCGGTGAGTTGATATCGAAAAGAGGCTCGGGCCGGCCCACCATCATGCGGCCGTCTTCTGGTGTCATCGAGACGGCCTTGAGTGATCCTGACATTTCCAGGAAGATGAGCTCCTTGCCGTCCTTGGACCAGCGGGACCAGGTGCCGGTCGTGGTTGAAACCTGCGTGATGGGAGCCATGGCCGGCCAGGGCGCCACGTAAACCTGCCACTGACCCGATTCCGGGGAACCGAAGGTGAGCCACTTTTCGTCAGGCGAAAGCCGGCAGGTGGCGTCATGCTCGCTTGTCCTGCGCAACAACCGGGGCTCGGCCCCCTCACTCAGATCGGCGCACCACAGATCCCAGGCCGTCCCCTCTCCGCCCGCCGAATAGAAAATGGTCTGCCCGTCGGCAGAAACGTCCCACAATCTGAGAGACGCGCCCGTGCTGAATATCTTGCGCGGCTCGTCCGGGCTCCCGATTTCCTTGTAATAAAAGGCCAACTCTCCATCCCGGTCGGAAGAGAAGTAAAGGCCTCGGCTGTCTTTGCTCCAGACGAGGTCCGCATCGTCGGAGGGATCGACGGTGAACCGTGTCCGGAAATTCCGATTCAGATCGACGATCCAGATGTCCCAGGTCCCGACCTGCTCGGTGATGACACCGACCGCTGCACTGCGCCCATCAGGAGACAGGGCCACCATGTCGTAGGACGCCAGATCACTTACCACCTCGATTTCCTGGCCTCTTCTATCGCGCCAGGAGAGAGTCGCCTCCTCGATGGTATCACCTTGCAGATAGACGAGTTTTCCCTCCCTCGAAACCGAAAACACACCCTTGGCTGCTCCAGGCACCGTCATGACGTCTTCCACCAGGGGTGTCGGAGAACCGGATAGCTTGCCGGTGTCCAGATCAAAAGGTTGAGCCACCAGATCACCATGATCGACGAAAGTCAGGTACCCGGAGGCGTAATCTCCCATGAGGGAGGCCGTGGTCACGGCATGTTCCGAACCACCGTCCAGACTGGCGTATCGGATCTCGGATTCCTTCTTGCCGTTGCCGCGGGCGAAATAAAGGAAGTGCCTACCGTCCGGCAGGAACTGAGGATGGCGGTGGGAATTGAACCCATCGTCCGCCTCCAGATCGGTGACCTGCCGCACCTCCCCTCCCGTGGCCGGAACCATGAAGATCGAGGTGGCATAATCCGTGGTGAAAAGAATCTCGCCCATCTGGTTCCAGCTGCCGCCCTTGCCGTTGCTGGCTGCGCCGACCATCTGGGGCGGCCCACCGTCGACGGGAATCTTCAGCAGTCCTTCATTGCGCGAGTAGTAGGCGAGCCAGCGGCTGTCGGGTGACCAGAAGGGGTACTGGGCATCCTTGGTATCGC
>CBDUDB010000054.1:0-15806 GCA_965365795.1 uncultured bacterium
CCATCAAACATGCCAGGATCAGCACCTGCCCCTTGGCTTTCCTCATTGACGCAATCGATGTGTTGTTGAAATTCATGGGTCACTTTCTCCATTCCACGAGACCGGGCCCGGCAACTCGGGCATTGACCAGCCTGCCTGTCAATTCGCTACGCACCGGTATGGTCTGACCCAGACAACCGTTTTTCCGGGCCAAGGCCCGGACCGTGACGGCTACCTGGCCACGTCTGATCTGCATTTCCACGGAATCCCCGACCAGGATGACCGGGGTTTCTTTCAGGTCCGCTTTCCTCAAGTATTCCCCGGCCTTGAGATTGCGGACGGCACTGGCACCGGTGATGCTGGAACGATGGACGGCCAACCCCTGATCCAGATCCGCCAGATCACGCCAGAGCCAGTCGCACTGGTATTCTTCCATGGCCTGGTCGCGGGAAAGGTCTTGCCGAAGCCGGCCAACCTCACCGAATTGGTGCAGCGTGACCACGGTGGCGAAATTTTCCGTGCGGGAATTTTCCCGCACGCCTACCCGCACCAGATTGCGCCCTGGTTCCAGGGGCTTTTCACGATCGATTTCCACATTCCAGGAATCCACGACCGACATTTCCATGGTCGGCAGTTCCAGTTCGAACCACGAATCCGGAGCACCGGAAACCGTGGGCGGCACCAGAGGTTGGATGGCCCGGCGAACTTCTTCTTGAATGGCAGCGGTATCCACCTCACGACCGGCAAATATCAAATGGCATCGTTCGGCACCGCTAAGCCTCACCCCGTGGGCCAGACCCGCAGTCACCAGGCGACGAAGGACATCCTGCCGGGAAACCGCCACCACACTATTGGGCGCCAGACCCGCCCGGATGACAATATCCTGGGCGAAGGCCGGAACCGGGCCGGTGGCCAGATCCTCCAGGGTGGCCCGGTCGTCGGTAAGGACCACCGTATCGGGCAATACCAGGTTCCAGTTGCCGACGGCACAGACCGGCCCGGCAGCACCCAGAAGCGCCAAGATCGGAATCAGCCATGTGACCTTAACTTTCATCCTCTACCTTTTTAGGCGGTTGACGGTCTGCAACATCTCGTCCGCCATGGTGATGGTTTTTGAATTCAGCTCATAGGCCCTTTGGGCGGAAATCATGCTGACAAGTTCGTCCACCGTTTCCACGTTGCTCATTTCCAGGAACCCGGAAGCGGTTTCCCCCACGCCGTTCAGCCCGGGCGTTTCCAGGATGGGACGCCCACTGGCCGGCGTTTCCCCGAAGAGATTGCCGCCACGGGCCAGCAGACCCGCCGCGTTGGGAAAGCGGGCCAGCTCCAGCTGTCCGATTTCCTGAATGCGGGATTCGTCGTTCTGAACGATGACGCTGATCATGCCGTCGCGGGATACGGAAAGTTCCACGGCATCTTCCGGAACCTGGACTTCCGGATAAAGCCGGTAGCCTGCGGAGGTGACGATGTTTCGCTCGGCGTCCATCTTGAAACTACCGTCCCGGGTGTATTTGATGGTGTCGTCGGGCAGCCGGACCTGGAAAAAGCCGTCCCCTTCGACCATCAGGTCCAGGGGGTTGCCGGTGGAAATCACCGTTCCCTGGCTGAAATTCTTGTTGGTCGCCACCAGTTTTACCCCGTGCCCGATTTCGATCCGGTTCGGCAGGGCCCGACCCTGCGCATCCACCTGTCCTCCAGGCATGACCTTTTCATAGAGCAGGTCCTGGAATTCCGTGTGGCTCTTCTTGAAACCGGTGGTATTAACGTTGGCCAGGTTGTTGGCGATGGTGTCAATATTCATCTGCTGGGCCTTCATTCCCGAGGCCGCGGTTCCCATGGCTCTAATCATTGGTCTTCCCTTTCCAGTCTTTTATTTCACGTGACCTAACCACTGATGCGCGGCAGGTTGTTGACGGATTTTTCCAGCATCTCGTCTTCGGTGCTCATGACCTTGCTCTGCACTTCAAAGGCTCGCTGAGCCGCAATCATGGCGATGAGAGTGTCGATGGGATTGACATTGCTGCCTTCCAGGTGGCCCTGGGCCACCACAATTTCCGCTGGGTCCATCGTTCGGCTCTCCATTTCGGCGGCCGGCCTGAGCAGGTTTGCACCCAGGTGCTCCAACCGGGTGGGGTCGTCGAAGGCCACCAGCTTCAGACGATCGGTCAGTTTTCCATCCACCAGGACCGCTCCGTCGTTCGCGATGGAGAAATCACTCCCCGCTAACCGGATGGGTCCCCGCTCCCCCATGACCGCCATACCATCCGGGGTGGTCAGCCGCTGTTCGGCGTCGAGCAGGAACGAACCGTGTCTGGTGTAGGCCGTGCCCCCGTCGACCTTGATCTCGAAAAATCCTTGCCCCATGATGGCCACATCCGTGTTACGACCCGTGGCGTTCACGGTCCCGGGTCGATTGTCCAGAGCGTGGTACATCTGTAATCGGGGCACCCCGGCACCGGCGGTGGGTATATCGGTGGAGATATCGCCGGTCTCGTCAAGGGGGGCGGTCACCGAGGCTTCGGCCACCCTGGTAAGGATCTGCTTGAAGCCGGCCGTATCGACGTTCGCCAGGTTGTTGGCCAGGGCGTCTATCCGGTTCTGTTCCAGCAACATGGCGTTTTCGGCGGTATTCAGGCTTCTGATCAAAACGGTTCCTTTCGAAAGGACACTTGTCCCATGTACCCGCCAAGGCAGGGGCAAAGCCCGTGCCCGGTGCCTGAAATGGGCTTTTCCGGGGGATTGGGAAGGTGGAGGAAGGATTTACCTGGAATTTTCGATCAAGTGATATGCCGTCGAGCCGCGGAAACAGCCTTCTGTGAAGGCTCAGACCAGGTTTGGGCCCCTGTTCATCCCAGTGGTTATTGGTGGGAAAATTTTGCCGGTTTCAAGTATAAAACCCTCCGGCCAGAGAAGCGGGCCGAAGGGCTGTCAGGAAGCAAGACACCCGGTGGGTGATTAATTGACGGATTTCTGCAAGTCGGATGTCAGGGGCGCGAGGGCCCCATTTTCGTTTTTCAAAGGACCGGCGGGCGTTGCCAGGGGAATGGTGAAGGTGAACGTTGACCCCTTGCCGGGCACGCTGGTCACGGTCACTTCACCACCGTGAGAATCCACCAGCTTCTTGACGATGACCACGCCCAGCCCCACGCCGCTTACCTTGCGTTGGGTCGAACCCCGGGTGTAAGGTTCGAACAGAACGGCCAGTTCTTCGGGCGTCATTCCGATCCCGCCGTCCGAAATGGAGATCTGGGCCCAGCCTTCCCGAGGGACAACCGTCAGACGGATCCACCCTGATTCGACGTTGTACTTGATGGCGTTGGAAACCAGGTTGCGCAAGATCTGGGTCAGCCGCAAAGGGTCTGCGTTCACCCGGACCTTTTCCGGCGGAAGAGCCACATCCAGGTTGACCTCCGAACCGGCGGCCATGGGCTCCAGGTCAGCCACGACGTCCGCGATCAAATCGCCCAGGTCCAAGTCCTGGCACTTCAGGTTGACAAAGCCCGCATCGATCTTGCTGATGTCCAGAAAGTCGTTCAGCAGGGAGGTCATCTCGGTGATTTTCCGGTTCACGCTGCCCAGGAATTCCATCTGGGTTTCGTTCATTTCGCCCGTTTTCCCCGTGGCCATCAGGGAAACGTATCCCTGGATGACGGACATGGGTGAGCGCAGATCGTGGGCGATCATGGAATGGAAATCGGCCTTCATCTGGTCGGCGGCGACTTCCTGAGTGATATCGCGGAAGGTGTAGGCCCAGGCAGTTTCGCTTTCATCCAGCTGGATGGGGGCCGTTCTGGCCGTCAGATGGACTTCCTCTTTATCCACCACGATGGTCAGACGTAAATCCTCCTGGGATCCCTCTCTGAGCTGGGCGATGATCTCGTCCGGCACGTCGAGAGTTCGCAGGATTTCCGTCATGGTCTTGAAACGGGCTACTTCGCGGGGCATGCGAAGCAGATTCAGGAATACCTGGCTGACCAGGAGCAGCTTATCCGCCCTGCTGCAGATGGCGACCGGTTCGTGCAGGAAACGAAAAATCTGATTGAGCTTGTCGCTTTCCAGCTGCAACTTGTCCTGCAGGTCCTTGATTCGCAGGAAGGCCCCGATTTTTGAATGGAGTTCATCGGCCCCGATGCCCTTGGTGATGAAGTCGTCGGCCCCCATTTCGAGGCCGCGGATCTTTTCGGAAATCTTGGTTTCCGAACTGATCATCAAAATGGGAATGCCGCAGGTGTCGTGATGTTTCCGCAGGATGCGGCTGACATCGAACCCGTGCATTCCGGGCATTTCCTTATCAAGAAGAATCAGGTCCGGCAGGATTTCCATGGCCAGGCGGGCTCCGATGGCGCCGTCCGCGGCGGTGACGACCGAGTACCCCTTTTTCTCCAGCAGCCGTTTGAGATACAAACAGGTTGGCGGAGAGTCATCCACAACCAGGATCGTGCGGTCCTTGGGCTCGGTCATTCCGGCTAACCATTCCTCGCAGCTGAAGTTCATCAATCCAGACCGGGCACACTATAGCCCCCCGAACAGGTGATAACCCACCCGGCTGTCTTCGATCTTTATCGGCTGGGAAGTGAAGGTCTGAAAGGAAAAAACACCCTCAAAGGCAGATTGGGGAATTTAAGACGGGTCCGAGATCAACAGGGCGATATGCCGTTCCAGGATGGCGGCACCGTCGGATTCGATATGAGTGAAAAAAACGGCGACTTCGTATTCATCGCAGCCCTCGGTTTCGATCTCCGGTTGGCTCCGCACAACCAGGCCCTCGCAGGGGACGGGCGCCAATTCCACACCGTCGGACCCATCGGCCGACGGCACGGTAACCTCGAACTCCATGGCCAGTTTGGTCATTGGCTGAATGAAGTGACCGGATTTGAAATATACACCGGAGGAACTGATGTTGATGGTTTCCAGAGTGGCTTTGTCGGACGTGCCGTCGACGCGCGGCAATTCCACTTCCAGCTTCAAGTTGGCGTTGATCCGATCGGACTTGCGCCTGTTGATCTGGTTCTCCGTCATTCCGGGTGTTCCTCCTGAAAGGACCGCTGCAAAATAGTGCGGTCCATAATCGAAACTATCCCCCTTGGAAGCCAAGCCTATCAGCCGGCATTGTTTTCTGCAAGAAACAATGCCGGCCGCTCTGGCTCGTTACTTCTTCTTGTGACGGTTCTTACGCAACCGCTTCTTGCGCTTGTGTGTCGCAATCTTCTTGCGTTTGCGCTTACGCCCGTTAGGCATCGCTACCCACCTTTCACAAATTTAGGTCTCAGCATGGCCCGAGGGTCGGTCCCAGGATGGTTCCAGCGACACAACCACCGAAAATCACACCAATACGCACGAGGGAGTCAGAGGTCCCCGTGACTGTCTATAGGATTGCCCAAGATAGGTAATCAGAGGATTCTCTACAACCTGGAACTTCCCGTGGATCAATCTTTATTGTTCAGCCGACCCTTGAGTTCATTGGAGGACTTGAAATAGGGAACTCGTTTGGCGGGCACATTCACCGAGGCACCAGTCCGGGGATTTCGCGCCAGGCGGGCACGGCGGGTCTTCACCTTGAAGCTGCCGAATCCGCGAAGTTCAACCTTGTCGCCGCTGACCAGGGCTTGGCCGATGTTTTCCATGATCAAGTTGACAATCACGCCAGTGTCCTTCTTGCTGACACCTGTTTCCTGGGAGATGATTTCGACGAGTTCGGCTTTGGTCATTCCTAGCTCCCTGTTTCTTCCACCCTTGCCCACCCGCAGGGTCCAGTGTTCTACCTTATTTGTTTTTCTCGGGTTAAGAATAGATAAATATCATATTTCCCTAGGCATTCCAAGAAAAAAATGTCCCCCGCTTTCTGCCGCGTGACAACCTGCTAAACACTACAACACGGAGACCGTAGGTCTAGCGGCAATCAAGCCCGGACAGCGCAGAGAACATTTTCCCGGGAAAAGCAACCGGCATGCCACGGATTGCCAAATTGAACGCCTCTCATAAAACACACGCTCAGATGTTATCAAGCTGTTGTTTCTAAAAAGTTTATGCAATTGCTACAGTTTATATTTAGAGAGAATCCTGGCCCATAACCGGAAACATCAGGACACATGAGGATGCAAGAGGAAACAACTACCCCTGAACGGAAGGGCAAAATGCACGGGTCTCGATAGCCGGAATTGGATTCAGCTCAGGGCCTTGAACAACTGGCCGTGGGCGCTGGTAAATCGGCACCCGCGTCGCCCCATGACGATGCCGGCGGTATCCCGGGCCCGGTCCTCGGAATAGGACGGGCACCCCTTCTGACCACCCCACAGGAAGTTACCGACATACTTGGGAGGCATTCCAGATCCGAAAATGTTGGTGGCAAAACCCACACTGGTTCCCGTATTGAACAGGGTGCCGATGGCGGTCTTGGCGTGGTCCCCCATCATCAGCCCCACGAAACGCTGGCCCGTGGCCACGGTACCGGACCCCAGATCGACCCTGATCTCACCGTAATTGTTTTTCAGATCACTGCAGGTGGTCATGGCGCCCAGATTGATCCAGGAACCCAGGATCGCATGCCCGATGAAGCCCTCGTGCTGTTTGTTGGCGAAATCACCGAAGGTGCTTTCGGCGATCTCCCCAGCCAGGCGGTTGACCATGCCGAAGGAGGATTCTCCGTGGATCCGAGTCCCCGGCTTCACCAGGGAACCAGGTCCTATGTAAAGCGGCCCTTCCAGATAACTTTGCGGCATGACCCGTACGTCCCGATCCAGAATGATGGGCCCTTGGGTCGTGTTAAGGGCGGTGCCGGACGCCAGGCCGACGCCTTCGGCGCAGAAAACCGCCTCGGGATCGTCGACCACCAGTCGGGAAACAGAGCCGGAAAAAGAAGGCGCCGCGAGAGAGGTCAAAGCTGTTTCCAGCAACCAGCTGGGAGCAGGATTATCCTCGGCGGGAAAGATACCGAAAGGTTCGCGCCGAAAAGCAGCGCCATTCTTGACAAAATCCAGATCGCTCATGATGGCCGGCCGAGTGGCAGCGACCAGATCCCAGATCCACCGCGGGCCGGCGGTCTGGAGGGTTTCCATTTTCCCCAGATATCGGGTCAGGTCCGCGGCGCGGTCCTGGCCTGCGGCCGCCACCTGGAGCTGTCCCCCCAATGGCAATTTCTGCGTGGGGCCGTCAACCATCTGTCCGCCCCCGGTCCAGGAACCAGGCGATTGAGCGGGGTCGTTCCAGGCTCCGCCGGCGGCGTTTTCCCGGTCCCAATATTCCCAATCCTGGCCAACCCTTTCGGCCACCGGTCCAGCCACCAGGGCTGCGACCAGTCCTTCATCGTTTTGCCAGACAAAATCCGGACGGTCGAACGCACCTTCCAGCAAACCGCGGATGAGGGATAAATCAGGAGCCAACATCCCATTGAGGAACAGGAAACGGCTGTTCTTCCACTGGGGAAGGGACAAAGACCCGGCTCCTGTTTCCCACCCCGAAGCCGTGTGGAGACCGCCCAGCAACTCGCGCCCCAGCAGCACTCCCCCATTCCGTTCCCCACACATGCCGACCCGTTCGCGGGTATTGAACATCCCGCAGCGCACCTCGAAAACGGGAATACTCCAGGTCAGCGGCCGCATCCGCACCAGGTTGTGATCCTCGAAGATGACCGGAACGATTTGCACGATTTACTCCTGCTCAATCCAGGTAGCCGCTCGGCACGGTTTGCCAGGCGCTCGCATTCAAACTCAATCGGGCCTGCCGCCAATCTTCACGCACCGAGCGGTAGATCAGCCAACGGCCCGCCAGGGCCAAGGCCGGGGAGTCTCCGCTCAAAAGCGAAGCCACCAGGTCCTTCTTTTCGGGAAGATGCCACAATTCGGTGGAAGTGTCTGCGGGAATTTCGGCCAGTCTGCGGGCGGCGGCAACTGCTTCCCAGAGACCGCCCACCTCGTCGGTCAGGCCGTTGGCGACAGCTTGGCGGCCGGTCCAGACCCTCCCCTGCCCGAGCGATTCCACTTTTTCGATCGTCATGTTCCGGTGTTCGGCGATGCCCTCGACCCAGACGTGAAAGCTGGCCTGGTGCCTTTCCTCGAATCGCTTGAATTCCTCGTCCGTGAACCCCCGGTCCGATCCAAAAAAGCGCGCGTTGGGCCCCTTGGTGACATGACTGAACCCGATGCCCAGTTTTTCATACATTTCGCTCAGATCGAATTTGGCGGTGATCGAACCGATGGATCCGGTCACGGTCATGTTGTCGGCCACTAACCAATTGGCGCGGTAAGCCATGGAATAACCGCCGGAGGCGGCGACATCAACCATGGAGACCACGAGCGGTTTCTGAAGGCCAACCTTGTGAACCATTTGACCCATGAGGTCCGAAGCCAATGATTCCCCGCCGCCGCTGTCGATGCGCAAGACGATGGCTTCCACGTCTTCGTCCTCGAGGGCCTTTTCCAGTTCCGCGTTGATGGACTCGTGTCCCATCATCATTCCCAGCAGCGGATTCACCCCGCTGGTCCGTCCGCCGATATTTCCCTGGGCATGGATCACGGCGATCTTCTTGTCCCCGCCAAGATCCATGTCTTCGGGATCCTCTTGAGCGTATCGCGCTCCGGAGACCAGCCGGGGTGTGTCCTCCTCCTCGTGGATGAAACGGCTGGTCAGATCATCCCAGTACAGCACGTCGTCCACGATGCCCGCTTGCTTGGCCTCGAGCGCCAGGAAATGCGCATTTTCCATGATGGCCTCCAGACCCTGGGCGTCGATCCCCCGTCCCTCGTCCAGGGCCGAGGAAATGAGGTCCATGTATTCGTCCAGCATCCATTCCCGATTGGCGCGGGCCTCGGGCGTCAGGTCTTCCCGGGTCACGATCTGGGCGGCCGATTTGTAATCCTTGATGGCGCTCACGTAAGGTTCGACGCCCATCTTGGCCAGGCTCTGCTTGACGTGGGGAATCGAACTATCAATCCCCGTGACAAGGATGTAGGCCGGCGGTGGGCAGAAAAACGAATCACAGACCGCGGCGGTGTACAGGACGTTCAGGTCGATGTTGTCGGCAAAGGCCAACACGGGTTTTCCCGCTGCCTGCACCCGGGAAACCGCACGCCGGATTTCTTCCAGTTTTCCCCGGCCCGCATCGTTGGCGGCCGAAAGCTGGATCACGACCCCGTCGATTCTTTCGTCGTGAGATGCCATTTCCAGGTTGGTCAGAATTGACTGCAGGGTTTGGTTGTCCCCGCCGGTCAGAGCGCCGGCCAGCCCTGAAGGTGGATCGTATTCGGGCAGGGAGCCGTAGATGTCCAGATGAAGCCAGCTGTGATCCTCGATGTCGGACTTGGAATCCAATTTCCAGGCGGCCAAACCCAGGATGATCCCAACCACGAGAACCAGAGCCAGAACAGCAGCGGCGAGTGAAACCCAAAAGAATTTCATGATGACCTCCGGGGAAGGGAAGCGGCCTGTGAACCGGAAAAGCCTGCAAACGGGGGTTTTGAGACTTTGGACCAGGCAGGCTGGTGGCTCAAGGGATGTTTTTACAAAAATATATGTATCGAAATTTGTTAAATTTCAATGAGTTAAGATTCCGCTGAATGGCCGGGCTTTCCGGGGACGGTATTATGTTGGGTTTTTCATCCAAAATATCCATTTTCTCTAAATGACTTCAAATTCAATTTACTAGTATCATAGTTAATTAATAGGATCTGAATTTTGTTAATGGCTAGTTTTCAACAGGTTACTATGACGCTTAATTGAAAATGGTTTTGTTTTCAATAAGGTATTTACCCCCCGAAAACTCTCTTTTGGAAAGGACATTTCATTTCTTGCCTCATCACCGATGAATAATCAAAGTTTCGCTAACAATAAACAGTTTAGTAAACGCTTGTATCAATCTGGTGCCGTGAAAATGCGGCGAAACGAAGGTCGGTTCGCTGACCAGGAGGTTCAAAATGAAATTCCAATCGACGCTCATGGTGATCCTGGCCCTAATGATTCTGGCCACGATGGTCGGAGCCGCCCTGGCCGAAGACGAGCAAGTCACCGAAGCCCCCAAGGAAATCAAAAAGATGGACGGCAAGGAACTCTTCCAGACCCAGTGCAAGGTCTGCCACACCGAAGATTCCAAAGCCGGCGAGTACACCCCCATGTCCCTGATCATGGACCAGTGGGACGAGTTCTTTGACGAGACCTTCACCGAGACTCACAAAGAGGTTCCGGCCCTGGAGAACAAGGACAAGAAGGTCACGGACATTCTGGACAAGGACATGATCAAGAAGCTGCGCAAGTTCTGCGTGGACCATGCGGCTGACAGCGAGCAGCCCATGACCTGCGGTTAGTTTCACCGGCCGTCAGGCGGCCTGATTTTTCAGGATCCGGAATGAGTCCGGTTCCTCTCACCGTCGGCCTTTGCCGAAATTCCAACCCCGGAGGGGCGGAAAATGAAAACGACGTTGACCACTTTGCTGAGCTTGATGGCACTGCTTGCCATCGCGACAGGTGTTTTTGCCGATGAGGCGACCGATGCCAAGCTCAAGGCCCTGGAAAAGCGTTTGCAGAAGCTGGAAATCGACGGTTCCAAGGACCGGATCAAGTGGACGGGCGATCTGCGGGTCGAGGTTCACAGCACTACCGGGGAAGTCGATCCCTACGTGGACGGCATGAGGATGCAGGCCCTGACTTACGGAGCCATGTTCTACACATCGAGTTTCAATCCTGCCTGGGATCCCATGAACCCAACCCCCTTCGGCCCCAATCAAATCGACCAGTTCATCGGCGAGAATTACGGATCCTTCCAGGTCTTCTCTGGCATGAACCGGTTTCCCGAGGTCAAGGACTGGGTCCAGTACATGATGGCCAACAATCCCAACATGGGCGACATGATGAATGCCTATGCCATGGATGCCTACCGTGCAGGCTTCAAGACCGACAACAGCATCCTCTACACAACCCGGCTGCGTCTGAACATGAACGCCAAGGTTGCCAAGAACATCGATTTCACCGGCCGGCTGAGCATGTACAAACCCTGGGGCGCCTCCACCCAGACCGGCGTTTTCAACGGTCAGGCCAACACCCTGAACACCGACGCCAACTGGCCCGGCACCGCGGGTGACGCCACCTTGAAGGTCGACCGTGCCTACTTCAACTGGAAAAACCTGTTTGGTGCCCCGCTGTATCTGAGCCTGGGTCGCCGTCCCAGCACCGACGGCCCTCCCCTGCATTACCGCAATGACGAGATGCGCGCGGGCACGCCCATGGGCACCGTCATCGACATGCAGTTCGACGGCGCCACCCTCGGTTACAACTTCAGTGACAAGACCACCGTCCGGGCCTGCTACGGGCTGGGTTACGAATCCCAGTACGGTAACGGTTCGTTGAACAAGGATCAGGCGTTGAAGGACGCCCACTTCTTCGGCTTCAACATCGACGCTTACAACACCGAGCGTATGCAGATCCAGACCACGTTTGCCCGGGCCTTCGACATCACCGACGGGTTTGCCGGCTACATCATCATGCCCAACGACCCGGTGACCGGCCAGCCCATGCCCGGTCCTATCGTGACCCGGTTCAGCCCTTCGACCAACCTCGGCGATTTCGACATCGCCAGTCTGATGCTGGCCCGTCGCGACGGTCCTTTCGACTGGTTCGTGTCCGGCAGCTTGAGCGGCAGCCGCCCCGAAGAGGGCGTCACCGGTCCCTTCGGCGGCCTGCTGAGCGGCCCCTACGACAACCCCGAAGAGAAGAACGGCTCCATGTACTACGTGGGCGCCCGCTTCAATTTCAACGAGGAAAAGACCAAGCTGGGTCTGGAGTGGAACAAGGGTTCGGAGAACTGGTTCAACTTCGCCCCCAGCCAGGATGATATCATTGCCCCCAAGACCAGCACCCGCGGCACCGTGTGGGAAGGTTACGTGACCCACCGCGTCAGCAGGCGTTTCGTCATGAAACTGGCTTACATAAATTACCAGTACGACTATACTGGCAGCGGCTGGCATGTGGGTGCTCCCGCGGACCTGGCGGCCGGTCCCCAGATCCAGGGATTCCCCACCTACTCCAAAGCCGGCAAGGTTTCCCTGGGCTTCAGCGCCAGGTTCTAGAAGGAGTATGGAATGAAAATTACAGCGACCATCCTGCTGTCGCTGGTGATTGTCGCTCTGGCGGCCGGGGATTCCCCGGCCGTCAAGCGTATCTACAGTCACCAGGACGACTATTACGAATCCTACGAGGGAACCACCACCTGCCTGGAGTGCCACGAAGACGAGGCCAAAGCGTTTTTCCACAGCCAGCACTACCAGTGGCAGGGGCAGTCGCCCAACATCGTCAACGCCGATGGCGATTTGCTGGGCAAGATGAACACCATGAACGATTTCTGCACCAATCCGGCCGCCAGCTGGATCGGCAACGCAGTGAACGTCGAAGGCAAGGTGATCGCCCAGGGCTGTTCCAAGTGCCACGCGGGGCTGGGGAAAATGCCCTCCGCCGAAATGAGCCGCGAACAGCTGGAAAACATCGACTGCTTGATCTGCCACGCTTCGGGCTACCGGCGCGACCTGTACAAGGATGACAACGGCGCCTGGGAATGGCGCCCCATTCTGTGGAAGAACCAAAAGGGCCTGGACGCCATTTCCAAGCGGATCACCAAGCCCGAACGCAAGATGTGCCTGCGTTGCCACAGCGGAGCGGGCGGAGGCCCCAACTTCAAGCGGGGCGATATCGAATACGAACTAGGCGATTGCAGCCCCGACTTCGATGTCCACATGGCCACCGAAGGCAACGACATGCACTGTGTGGAATGCCACGCGGGCGATGATCACCGTGTCCGCGGGCGCGGTGCGGATCTCTCGGGCACCGACAGCCCGGACAACCCGCTTTTCTGCACCAGCTGTCATGATGACAAGCCACACGGGATCAAGGCCCTTGATCATCATACGGACAGGTTGAACTGTACCGTCTGCCACATCACGGAGTTCGCCAAGAAAGACAAGACGGACATGAAGCGCGACTGGTCAACTCCCGTTCACCATGAAATCGCCAACAAGTATTCGGCCACCATCACCTTTGGCGAAAACGTCACCCCGGTGTACGCGTGGTTCAATGGGGACACCCGCTTGATGAAGATGGGCGACAAGGTGAAATTCAATAAAGACGGTACCGTGACCATCATGGCCCCCCAGGGCCGCCGCCGGGACAAGAAGGCCAAGATCAACGCCTTTAAGCTTCACGAGGGCGTTCTGCCACTGCTCAAGGACAAGGAGTGGTTGATCCCCATCGCGGTGGACGAGTTCTTCATCGACGGGGATATCGACAAGGCCGTCCGGGAAGGTGCCGCCGCCGCGTATGACATCCACGATCCGGATTACGAGTGGGTGAACACCAAGCGGTACATGGGTTTGTTTCACGAGGTGCGGCCCGCTGACAAGGCCCTCCAGTGTTTGGATTGCCACCGGGAAGGCGGCCGCATGGACTGGCAGGCCCTCGGTTACAAGAAGGATCCCCTGCTGGATGCCATGGACTGATTTCTTAAATCGACGGGAAATAACCGAGGGGGAAGGGCCTAGACCCTTCCCCCTTTAACATTTCCTGGGTTGAAATGCCCTACTTGCCGTTCTCGCACTTCTGCGGCCGGGGACCATAAGAGTTCTCACCGGCGGATCCGGGCCACAGCAGTAAAACCATACCCAATACCGGAACCAATATCCACCACCCCGCCCGCCCGGAATCATGCAACCGTCTCACAGACACGGCTAAGGTGGGAACAAAAGCCACCAGGCTGAATGGGACAGTCAGAATCCCCTGGCGACCCGAAAGACCTTCGAGACTCATCAGCACCAGTGAAAGGACCAGGTTCCAGGCAAAGAAAGACCAGAATTTCGTCCGGTGCACTCTGCCTTTGAACACAAAATACTCTTTGGAATAAACCTTTGCCCAGTACTCCCCGAAAGAGCGCTTGATGGGTTCCAGGGTGGAATACATGACCGGAACAACAACGAGGGTCAAGAAGGTGGCCACGGCCAGACCCCAGATCACCGCCACACCCATGGGCCCCCACCACTGGCTCGACTCGCCCCCTATCACCAGAACCCTGCCGAAATTGCCGTGGGTCAAGGCCCCGAAATCAATGGCGAGGCCCGTGGTCAAGGGAATGAGTCCCAAAATGGTGGTCAAAGCCGTCAGGATGACGGGCCGGAATCTGGTCATACCGGCCTGGACGATGGCCTCGGTCTTGTCCATCCCACGCTTTCTCAGCTGGATGATGTAATCCAGCAGAACGATCGCGTTGTTCACAACGATCCCCGCCAGGGATATAACGCCTACCCCGGTCATGATGATCCCGAAGGGCGTCTGGGTGATCATCAGTCCGGTGAACACCCCCATCAGAGATAAGATCACGCTGAACAGGATCACCGCCGGCACGGTGACCGAACTGAACTGGCTGACCAGAACCACGAAGATCAACATGATGGCGATCAGGAAGGCGTTACTCAGAAAGTCCGAGGCCTCCTTCTGGTCCTCGCTCTCGCCGGTGTAGTCCAGGGTATAGGCCGGCGGCAGGGCGTACTCGGCCAGGGTCTTCTGGACTTCGGCCAGCAGGGCGTTGGCGTTGTATCCGCCCGCGACATCCGCGCTGACGGTCACGACCCGGCGAGCGTCGATCCGGTGCACGGCGGCCAAGCCGGTTCCGAACTCCGTATGGGCAAAAGCCGACACCGGAATGGTTTTTCCTTCGAAGAACACCGTGGCGTTTTCGATGTCCTCAACCTTGCCGCGGAAGGGCTGAAGGTAACGGACCACGATGTCGTATTCGTCCTCGCCTACCCGGTACTTGGCCGTTTCGGAACCATGAAGAGCCGTGCGAATGGTGCCGGCGATGTCGAAGGTCCGCAAACCGTAACGCCCGGCCTTGTCGACGTCCGGAATGACTCGCAATTCGGGAAGAGAGCGGTCGTAGTTGTCGATGATGTCCACCAGGCCGGGAATGTTTCGGATGCGGTCCTTGACCTCGGCGGCGATTTCGCCCAGGACATTGAAGTCATCTCCGGAAATTTCGATGTTCACCGGCGCCCCCGTGGGCGGCCCCTCCTCCATCTTCTTGACGGTGATCCTGGCGCCGGTGAAGTTGGCCAGCCGTTCCCGCAACTTCTCCAGGGAATCCCGCGTCGAAGAGCTACGTTCGGCCATGTCCACGAACTCGATGGTGATGGAACCCTCATGCGAAGGCAGGGACCCGCCCGCCCCCTGCTGGTCGATGGGCGTGCCGACGGAAGTGACGTAAGCCTTCAGGTCCGGAACCCCGATCACCTCCTGCTCCACGATTTCCGCGTAGTGGTCGGTGAGTTCGATCCGGGTCCCACTGGGAGCTTCGATGTTCACGTTGGCGTACTTGGGCTCGGTGTCCGGAAAAAGTTCCACCCCGGCATTGAACTGACCAAACAGGAGAAAAACACCGATAAAAACCAGGTTCATTCCCAGCATCATCACAAAACGATGAGCCAGGGCCCATTCCAGGATAGGCCGGTAACTCCGTTGGCCGATGTCGATCAGTTTGTCCCCGAGAAGTTTCTTTTCGGTTTCAGTTCGGGGCGAGCCCATGAAGCGTGAGCAGAGCACGGGGTTGAAAATCATCGCCACCAGCAGAGACGAGGCCAGGGTGATGACCACCGTGATGGGCAGATACTTCATGAATTCGCCCATGATCCCCGGCCAGAAGACCATCGGCCCGAAGGCGCAGATGGTGGTCAGGGTCGAAGCGATCACGGCGCCGGAAACCTGCGCCGTACCAAATTCAGCCGCCTCGATCAGGGTTTTTCCCTGGCCCCGGTGCCGGTAGATGTTCTCCACGATCACGATGGCGTTGTCCACCAGCATGCCCA
>CBDUDB010000055.1:0-15700 GCA_965365795.1 uncultured bacterium
GGTTCTAGCAGGCTGTTGAAAAACTCATTCTGGTGTCCGGTGTGCCTCGCCGCGCGCCGGGAGGAGTTTTTCAACAGCCTGCTAGGGTCCGCCGATTGGTCAGGAATGGGCCGGCAGGCGGAAGGTCATCGTCAAACCGCCGCCTTCGTTTCTTGTGGCCGTGAGGCTTCCGCCGTGGGCCTCGATGATGGATCGACAGATGGGCAAACCCATTCCCAGGCCGTCGGATTTGGTGGTGAAAAACGGGTCGAACATGTCGGCCAGAACCTCCTGGGACACCATCGGGCCCGCGTCTCGCACCCACAACGCAACCCCGTCATTCTCGGTCGCTCCGGTACTGATGACGATTTCTCCACCTCCGGCTTCCATGGCCGCCAGCCCGTTCTGGACCAGATTCATCACCACCTGCTGGAGCTGGATGTGATCGCAGAGGACGGGAGGAAGGCCCGGAGCCAGGTCGAACCGGATTTCTACACCCTGTTCCTGGGCCGCGCTCTCCACGAAGGAAATCGCCGACCGAATCACCGTATCGAGGGAATGGATTTCCCGCCGCTCTTCACCCTTGTGCATCATTTCCCTGAGGCGGCGGATGATCTCGCGCGCCCGTTCGGCGTCGTCACGAATGTCCACCAGGGCTTCGCAGGCCTCTTCCCGGCCGGAAGCCTTCTGGAGCAGATTTCGAGCAGCCCTGGCGTTGGCCTTGATGGCGGTCAGGGGTTGATGTAATTCATGGGCGAAAGCTGCCGTCAACTCGCCCATGGTGGCTACCCGCGCCACGTGAGTCAGTTCCTCCCGGGTAGCCTTTTCCAGTTCACCGTGGGCTTGACCCAGAGCTTCGTTCTTGGCACGTATTTCGAGGTGGGCCCTTTTCTGGATTCGGTAACGATTCCACAGAAGAACCATGATGATCGCAGAAAGTCCGGCCCCCATCAGCATGATGCGCCTGCGGAATGCCTCGAACTCCGCCTCGCGGTGCAGTCCCGCGATTTCACGATCCTTGAGATCAACCTCGAAGCTCGCCTCGGCGGCGGCCATCTGGCGAGCCCTTTCCTCGTCGAAGATCCGGTCGTGGGCTTCCTTGTAGAGACGGAAATATTCCAGGGCGCGTTCATGGTTGCCGGCCATTTCCCAGGCGTCGGCCAGGGCCAGAAGGTCGTCGCGGATCAGTTCCTGGACCTCCAACTCGCGAGCGATAGCCAGGGCATTCTCCAGAAGAGGTATGCCTGCATCCAGGTTTCCTGAATCCACAAGTGCCGTCCCCAATAGTTGGAGGCTGACTGATTCTCCCTGCCGATCGGCGATCTCGCGGCGGATGGAAAGGGCCTCCCGGAACAGGGCCTGCGCCTCATCCGCTTGTGCTTGCTTGGCTCGGACCATGCCCATGTTGTTGAGCGAGAGGGCTTCGCCGGACCGGTCATTTCCGTCTCGATCCAGGGCCAGCGCCAGCTGGAGTTCAACCATGGCTTCATCGTAGTGTCCCTGCTCGTACAGGACGAGGCCGATGTTGTTCAAGGTGCCTGCCTCGAACACCTGGTTGCCGATTTCCCGGTAGATGGCCAGCGCCTGTTGATAATAGTCATGGGCCGAGTCGAAACGCTTGGCTGTATGATGCACCCCGGCAATATTGTTGTAACAACTGGCTGCTCCACTTTTATCATCGGTTTCGAGCCGCAAGGCAAGGGCGCGCAGGTAATAATCAAGGGCCCTGTCGTGCTCGCCCCACACGAAGTACAGGATGCCGATATTATTCACCGCATTTCCAACCCTTACCTTTTCGCCCAGGTTTTCGGCGATGACCAGGGCTTCTTCATAAATCCTAAGTGCGTTATGGTAATCACCGAGGTAGTAGTGGGCTACGCCGATATCCATCAGGGCCTGGTTCTGGCCGACGCCATTCCCGGTCCGGGTGGCCTGGGCCAGGGAAAGGCGGGCTACCGCCATGGCCAAGCGAGGGTCGTTGCGCAGTGTCTTGCGAACCTCTGATTGCAGGAATTCCAGGCGTTCCTCGGGTGGCAAGCCGGCAGCAGAAGCTTCCACAGCCAGGGAATCCGCCTCGAAGGATGCGTAGGCCAGCGCGGGCCACAGCAGGAAATATATTATGGCAATCCGAATCATGTCATCACCTTGCAATATTACTTCATTGCTGTATATGGGACTTTGGTCCAATTGAAATCCGTACCAGGATCAGCGATCATTCCTTCAACTCTATGGCCTGACAACTATACCACAGCGGAGAGCATAGATCCTTGAAGGGTAAGAGACAGCTCAGCTCGGGAATCGAGATCACCGAACTCAGGTCCGAGGTGAATGACCACGTCGCCCGTCTTTCGGAGGCCGTGTCCAGACTGCGTTTGTACCACCGCCAGATCGAAGCCCTCATCGGTCCAGATCATGCCCAGGAACCGGAACTGTTCGATTACCTGGCCAATTCCCGTTGCGAGATTAACAGCTTGTACGATACCATGATTCGCGTCCGCTGGGCTGCCCTCGGAGTCCGGCCTGCACCAAATTCGATCGAATCGGTTGGCCTCGAAACCAAAAGCGAGGAGGGACACATCGTGCCCGAATCGAAGTCCACGGTTTTTATTGTCGATGATAACGCCTCTGTGCGCCGGGCCCTGTCCAGGCTGTTCCGTTCGATGGATTACGAAGTCGAGGCCTTTCCTTCCGCCAGGAAGTTTCTGGACGCAGGTCCGAAAGGCCATCCTGCTTGCGTGGTCCTTGATGTCCGTATGCCACGCATGAGCGGTCTGGATCTGCAAAAAGAACTGGCCAACCAGGGCTCGGATCTGCCTATCGTCTTCATTACCGGTCACGGCGATATCGACATGGCCGTACAGGCGATGAAGGACGGCGCCGTCGACTTTCTACCCAAACCCTTCGATGATCAGGATCTGATCGACTCGGTGGAGCGCGCCCTGCAGTTCCACAAGGACACCCGCGAAATCAGCCTGTTGACCCAGGGAGTCGAGGAACGCATGGGCAGGCTCACTCCCCGTGAGCGCGAGGTTTTCGAGCGCGTGGTAAAGGGAATGCTCAACAAGCAGATCGGATTCGAACTGGGCACCACCGAAAAAACCATCAAGGTCCACCGGGCCAGGGTCATGGAAAAAATGGAAGCCGAGTCCCTGGCCGACCTCGTTCGCATGGCCGGTAGGCTCGGTATTGAAGGTCCCACCCCTCCAGAAGAAATCTAACTCATTTGATGCGAATCGCTTGGCCCGTATGGGACCAAGGTCCAATTGTTTTGGCCTTTCCAACCATAGATAATTCTCCTCAGGACAGAACTTCCAACAGTCTCAAAGGAGAATTTCATGCGTACGCTACTGACTCTGGCTCTGATCCTCACCCTTGCCGGTTCCGCCCTGGCGGCAGGGACCACCGTCGCCGACTTCGAAGGCGGCGTCAACAACGGTGACTGGACCTGGGGCAACGACGCCGACAACGTAGATGCCACGGGTGGGAACCCGAGCGGCTGGTTCCACAACGATTACCTCAACACCTTCGGACCCAGGCTGCGTAGCGGCTGGGATGCCGATGGCTGGACGGGCGACTATGTGGCTTCGGGCGTCAACCGCATTCAGGGTGACTTCCAGACCATTTCCTCGTCTTCTCAGTACATTCAGTACTACCCGTTCACGGTGTTTCTGCGAAACTATATGGGAACCCCGGACGATGTCGATGATGATGTCTATGTTTATTTCGATCCGAATATGCAGACCTGCCCCAACGTGGGCGATGGATGGGTGCATTACGACTTCACGATCCCTTACGATTTCGTCGGTGCCCCCGGTGAGACTCCTGCGAACTGGAAGGGTGGGAGTGCCTACTCTTTTGAATCCCTCCCCAGTGACATTACCTGGCAAGAGGTTATTTCGGACGTTGGCCGCCTCGAATTCTGGTTCTGGGATCCGATCATGTTTGGTGTATTTGAATGGTTCGACGTGGGCGTCGACAACATTCAGCTTGAATGGGTAGGCGGCCCTGTGGCCACGGAGGAATCCTCCTGGGGCGACGTGAAGGCCATGTTCCGCTAGAAAAACCCAACTGTTTATCGATTGGGGCCCGGGCATTGTCCGGGCCCCTTTTTTCCCAAGCACTTGGACAGGGTTGGACCAAGGTCCAATATCACGGCTTTGTCCCAAGCCCTATCATTGTCAACGAATAGTCCCTTTCCCGAGGGAATTCTTGTGGGCCACCAGAAAGGACCCGATTCGTGAACCGAATTAAAACCGCCCTTGTCGTCCTGACCGCCATTTTGTTCACGGCAGGTATCGGATCTGCAAGGGAAGGGGTCATTGCGCCCGGGTTGATGGGGCAGCTTGACAGGACAGCGCAGGATGCATCCATCCGCGCACTCGTCGTCCTGAAGGACCAGGTTGATGTCCCCTCCCTGGACCAGGAGCTGCGAGAAGCCCGGGCGCCTCTTTCTGAACGGCATGAAGTAGTGATTCGGGCTCTTCAGGAAAAGGCGAAGGGCTCGCAACCCGGCCTGCTGGCTGAACTCGCCGCCGAGAAAGCCGCCGGACGCGTCAAGGGATTCGCCTCGCACTGGCTCATCAACGCCGTCCTGGTGGAAGGAACCCCGGACGTGTTGAGGTCCCTTGCCCTTCGCGAAGACGTGGAAAAACTGGAAGCCGATCTGGTCATCAGGAACGGCTCCCATGACGACAAGGGCGGCAGCGACGCACCTGCCCCCGCTTCTCCAACCAACGTGGGCAACGGTCTGCAGGCCCTGGGTGTTCCCGAGGTATGGCGCCAGCTGGGGTTTGACGGCACCGGACAGATTGTCGGAATCATGGATACAGGTGTTGACGCGGCTCACCCAGCTCTTGCGGAGAGCTGGCGCGGCAACTCCGCTCCAGCCAACGAGTGCTGGCTGGATCTGATCGATACCGGGAGCCCAAATTACCCGGTGGATGTTCACTACCTGGGTACGGTTCATGCCGGGCTCATGGTCGGTCATGCCAACGGTGACACGGTCGGGGTGGCTCCTGGAGCTGAGTGGATCGCCTCCAACCATCTCTTCCAGTATTCGGGCCCGGAATTCGATGCGGATGTTATCACTTCCCTGGAGTTCATGGCCGACCCGGATGGGAATCCTGCGACCATGAACGACGTGCCGGCGGTGGTCCTTAACGCCTGGGGAATCGAGGAGAGCTATGAAGGGTATTTCGACTGTGACAACCGCTGGTGGGATGCCATGGATGCCTGTGAGGCAGCCGGACCTGTCCTGATTTTCTCGGTCGGAGATCATGGGCCCGGTAGTTCCACCATCTGGTCGCCTGCCGATCGTGCCAGTACCGAAACCGCCGGTTTCAGTGTCGGTGCTGCCTCGGACCAAGCCCCCTTCACGGTGGCTGATTTTTCCAGCCGGGGGCCTTCAGGTTGTGGCGGGCTCTGGGAGACCAAGCCGGAAGTCGTGGCGCCCGGAATCGAGGTGACCACCACTTACCCCGATAACCAATGGGTTTACTACACCTCGAGCAGTGGGGCAGCCGCCCAGGTGGCCGGCGTGGTGGCTCTCATGCGTCAAGCGGCACCGGACGCCGATGCTGAGACCATCAAACAGGCTTTGCTTACGACCGCCCGGGACCAAGATGACCCCGGAGACGACAACACCTCGGGTCGAGGCTTCGTTGATGCCTACGCCGCGGTTTTGGCAGTCATGCCGAATATCGGTACGGCCAGCGGCACGGTGACCGATCTGGGGACAGGTTTTCCCATTGCCGGAGCCACACTGGCTCAGGTCGGCGGCAACCATATCATGACCAGCGACGAGGCCGGGGTTTGGACTCAGGTCATGCCGACCGGTTCCTACGATTTCCAGGTGACGGCCCCAGGATACTACGACGGAACGGTAACCGTCGAAGTTGTCGAGGGTATGAACACGGTGGCGGATGTTGTCCTGGATCCGCGACCTCAGTACCTGGTAAGCGGGATCGTGACCGGACCGGACGACTTGCCTGTGGTCGGGGCTGAGGTTCTTAGTTTGACGCCACCTACGATTTCCGCATTCACGGATTTGACCGGTGCCTATAGCATGATGCTTCCCGGTGGGCCAGGACTGGATCATTCCCTGGTCGCCTGGGGTCCCTGGGAGGGAGACTCCACCGCCGATTTTATCCTGATGGCAGACTTGTCCTTGGATTTTTCCCTGCCGGAAAAACTGGGTGACGGTTTCGAGACCGGAGGGCTGCAACTGTACAACTGGACCTGCCCCGATGACGGCGTGTGGGTGGTTGACGAATCATTGCCGCGATCCGGTCGATTCAGTGTGCACTCGCCGGAACTTCGATCAGGTGGTCTGTCGAGCCTGGTGCTCGACTTCTACGCCGCGAGTGCAGGGCAGCTGACCTTCCATTTTCGGGTGGACAACTATCCCCAGGCAGATTTTCTCTCTTTCTACATGGATGACGACATCAAGGGTGAATGGACCGGCGATATACCCTGGACCTCGTTCACGATGGACGTGCCCCAGGGCCATCATGTCTTCGAGTGGGTTCACTTGCAGAACTCCGGCAGCTTCGACGAACCCACCGTGTGGCTGGACGACATCAGTCTGCCACCCACGGCCCCGGAGTCCCTGGCGGCCATCAACCTGGACGTGGCGGCGATTGATGCGGTCGTGGAGATGGGGGCCACCACCACCAGTGTCTTCAACGTCACCAATACCGGCGATCATGACCTGGATATCGCCATCCGCCCGGAAACCGCAAACAAGTCGGCCGGCGGGCCGGACGGCTGGGGTTACATCTGGCAGGACAGCGATGAGCCCAACGGTCCAGCATACGATTGGGTCGACATCCTGACTGATGGCAACGCGACAGATTTGGGCAACGAGGAATTGATCTTCGAGGTGAACCTGGGTTTCCCGTTCTTGTTCTACGGTGAACTCTTTAGCGAGTTGAACATAAGTGCCAACGGTTTCCTGTCCTTCACCTCGGCATCAGCAGCCTATTTAAACCGGACCATCCCCAATCCTGTTTCTCCCAACGCCTTGATCGCTCCCTTCTGGGATGATCTGAATCCTGCCACCGGCAGTGGCGAGGTCTACTGGAAGTCTGAACCCGAAAACGGACGTTTCATCGTCACCTGGGACAACGTAAACCACGACGGAACTTCCACTCCGGAAACTTTCCAGGTCATTCTCAATGTCGATGGCAGCATTGTTTTCCAGTACGCCCTGGTGAACAACCCGGCCAGTTGCACAGTCGGCCTGGAAAATGCCGACGGCGATGACGGCCTACAGGTCGTCTGGAACGACGCGACCTATCTACATTCCGGCCTGGCGATCAGGGTCAACCCAGTGTCGCCGGTTCCCTGGTTGAGTTGCGACCCGTGGTTTGCCCGGATCCAACCGGGGGCGACCCTTCCCATTGAGATTGAATTCGACGCCACGGATCTGCCTCAGGGCGTACACCCGGCATTGCTGAAAATTGCCTCCAATGACCGGACCGCGGGTGAGCTGACCCTGCCCCTGCAACTGACGGTAACTGCGGTCAGCGGGGTGCCGGACCTGCCCTTGGCCCCGGTCTTCAGCGGCGCCGTGCCCAACCCTTTCAATCCGATTACCGAACTTCGCTTTTCCTTGCCGGTCCGGTCCCAGGTCACCCTGAAGGTCTACGACCTGAAAGGGCGCCTGGTTCGCAGTCTGCTGAGCGGCTGGTTGGAGGCTGGTCCCCATGCCGAAGTGTGGAACGGCCAGAATGACCAGGGCCAGGGGGTGGCCTCGGGAAATTATTTCGCCCGTCTGGAGGTCAATGGTGTACCTACTGTCAGGGGGATGACTTTGGTTCGCTGACGGGTACGTAAACAGGCCGGGATAGGCATACAAAAAGACTCCGGGTAATCCGCAGGTACGAGGACATCCCGGAGTCTTTTTGTATGCCTATCCCGGCCTGTTCATGCACCTGCCAGCGAATCGACGAGCTCCTCGAGACGGAGGTTCAGCATGATATGCAAGCGGTAGGACAAGTCGGCGTCGCCCGGCGGTAGGTGCATGGCTTTCAGGGATCCCATGAAATAGCGGTGTGAGCGGCCAGCCCTGTATTTGGGTTCCCGGGGAGGGTGAAGCAGGTATCGGCTGATCAGGTTCAAATCCGGGTCGAGCAGAATGGTGGTCGAGTAGTAAACCAGGTCACGGGTGCGGTACATGCAGGAGCCGCCGATCTTCTTTTCCCCGATGGCCAGGTCAGAAATACCACGCTGCCTGACATGGGGCACTCCGCAGGCCTTAAAACCGGTTATCAACCAGTCGCTGATGGAAGCGAAGGCGGTCTTGATTCCGCCAATGCCCGGCAAAGGGGCCGCAATCGAAATGATCAGGTTGCCGGGATCCAGGACCACACTGCATCCGCCGCCTGAACGTTTGTACAGGGGCACCTTGTCGTCGGAAATATTGCCCGTGTTCAGTTCGAGTTCCTGCTTGCCGCCGCGGCCGATCACCACCGAAACCTCAGCCGGTTCATAAACACGCACCCGCGGTAAACCGTCGTCCTTGGTGCGCGCAATTATCTCGTCGTCAAAGTCGTAGGGGACCGTTGGTAGGTCCGCCACGATTTTCATCGCACCTTGCGTGGGGGATTGACGTGCACCGCTTCCCCGGCCGCCACCTCCGCGGCTTCCAGGAAGGCTTCGCTCAGGGTGGGGTGGGGGTGGATGGTCACCATGATGTCCTCGAGGGTGGCACCCATCTCGATGGCCAGGGTGCCTTCGGCGATCAGCTCGCTGGCCATGGGACCGACGATGCCGACGCCCAGGACCGTTCCACCGGCAGGGTCGGCCAGGATCTTCACCATGCCGTCGGTGCGGCCGAGGGTACGAGCGCGGCCCAGGGCCGAAAGGGGAAAGCGGCCGATATTGACCTCGATACCTTGCTCTTCAGCTTCCCGTTCGGTCAGGCCGGTCCAGGCGATCTCCGGATCGGTGAAGACCACCGCCGGAATGGCCCGATTGTCGAAGGCGACCTCGCCGCCGTAGATGGCTTCGGCGGCCACCTTGCCTTCACGGCTGGCCTTGTGGGCCAGCATGGGGCCGGTCGCCGCGTCGCCGATGGCGTAGATATTTGGCTCGCCGGTCCGGCACAATTCGTCGGTAATAATGAAACCCTTGTCGTCGACGGCGACCTTGGTTTTCCCGAGGCCGATATCGTCGGTGTTGGGACGCCGGCCGATGGCCACCAGCACCTGGTCGTAGTGCTTGCTGACAACCTTGCCGTCGGTTTCGATCTCCACGTCGAAACCCTTGGCCGCGTCGCCCCCGGTCTCTGCGATGGATTTCACCTTGGAATCGAGCATGATCTCGTGCAGGCGCTCGGAGACCTGGCCGACCATGATGTCCACCAGATCTAAATCGGCGCCCATCAATAGCCGCGGGAAAAATTCCACGACTGAGGTTTCGGCGCCCAGACCCTGGTAAACCAGACCCATTTCCAGACCGATATAACCGCCGCCCACAACCAGCAGGGATTCCGGGATGCGAGGCAGTTTCAAAGCATCGGCACTGGACCAGACCGATTCCACGATACCTTCGGGCAGCCGGTTCAAACTCGACCCGGTGGCGATGATGGCCTGCTCGAAATCGATGCCGCTGACCTCGCCGCCCTCAATGCTCAGGCTGGTGGGCGAATCGAAGCGGGCGTGCCCCTGAACCACGGTCACACCGCGACGTTTGAGCAGTCCCTTGATGCCATCCGAAAGACCGCTGACCACCTCGTCGGTCCAGCTGCGCAACTTGGCCGCATCGATTTCCAGGCCCTTGAAGGTCAGCCCGAACTGGCTGGCGTTTTTGGCCGCTTCCTGGATCTCCACCGCATGGATCAGGGTTTTTGAGGGGATGCAGCCCTCTAAAAGACAGGTGCCGCCGGGGCGTTCCCGCTTTTCGACCAGGAGAACTTCCTTGCCCAGGTCGGCCAGGCGCAGGGCGGCGACATATCCGCCGGGGCCGCTGCCGATGACAGCGACCTGGGTCTCTTCACGCAGACTTCCCATAACCATGGGCGGACACTCCTATCAGGTTTCCAGCAGCAGCAGGTTCGGATCCGAAAGCTGCCGCACCAGCTCAGCCACGAAGCGGGCGGCGTCCGCGCCGTCGGCGATGCGATGGTCAAACGCCAGGGTCAGCGGCAGTATCTTGCGAATGACGATCTCACCGTTCCTGACTACCGGTTTTTCCTGAACCTTGCCCATGCCCAGGATGGCCACTTCGGGATAGTTGATGGTCGGCAGCAGAGCGGTGCCGCCCAGAGGTCCGACGTTGGTGATGGTAAAGGTGCCGCCGCGCATGTCTTCCGGGGGCAACTTGCCTTCGCGGGCCAGGGTGGCTTTCGCGAAGATCTCGTCGGCGATCTGCACGATGCTCTTGTTGTTGGTGCCCTTGACCACCGGCACCACCAGGCCGCGGCCGGTGTCCGCCGCAAAGCCGATGTTGTAGTACTTCTTGTAGATGATCTCTTCTTTGAAGGGATCCAGGCTGGCGTTGAACGAGGGAGCAGCCTTCAAGCCCGCGGTGATGGCCTTGATCACGAAGGCCAGCAGGGTCAGCTTGCCGCCGGAGCCGCCGGCGCGCCTTTCCTTTTCTCGGATGCGGAACTTGTCCAGTTCGGTCACGTCGGCGTCGTCCATGTGGGCCACATGGGGCACCAGCGACATGCTGGTGACCATCTTGCGGGCCACCTTGCGGCGGATCGAACGAAGAGCTTCGATTTCTACCGGGCCGTCTGTGCTGAAGTCGGGCAGGGGCTCGAGCTCCAGAAACGGGATCGTGGCCGAGGCGTGGGCGGCGAACTCGGCGAAGGCCGCATCGTCCTTCACCTGCTTGGCGGGGCGGTGCTCGGCGAGTTCGGCCGCAGCCGCGGGGGCGCCTCCGTGATCGGCGAACCGATGGACATCTTCAGGGGTGACGCGACCGCCGGGGCCGGAAGGCGTCACAAGGTTGATGTCAATTTTCAGCTCCCGGGCCAAACGCCGGGTTGCCGGTGCCGCAGGAACGGGTCGCCGAACCCCAGGCATGGCGGCCGGAGCCACGGCCTCGGGAATGGCAGCGGGCTCGGGCGTGTCGGGTGCGGCAAAGGTCTTTTCCGCGGCCGCCTCTTCGACCGCCGCGGCCTCGCCGGTGCCGTCGTCGATGACCACGACCACATCGCCCACGTTGACGATGTCGCCGACTTTCCCTTTATAGGCGGCGATCTTGCCGCCGCGAGGCGAAGGAATGGTCACGGCGGCCTTGTCGGTTTCGACGTCCATCAGGGGCTCGTCTTCAACGATGGGTTGGCCTTCTTCCACATACCACTTGAGGATCTCGCCCTCGGCGATTCCTTCTCCCAGATCAGGCAGTTTGAATTCGAACAAAGCTGGCTGCCTCCCGGTCAGAAATTAAGAGTTTCCTCGATGGCGTGAACCACTCGTGGAGCGTTGGGCAGATAACTCTTCTCGCGCCCGAAGTAGGGGGTGACCACGTCGAACCCGGTCAACCGCTTGACGGGAGCTTCCAGGTAGAGAAAAGCCTTGTCGTTGATGCGCGCCGTGATTTCGGACGACACCCCGAAACTGCGCGGGGCTTCCTGCACAACCACGCAACGACCGGTCCTGGTCACCGATTCGACAACCGTGTCGCCGTCCAGGGGTGATATGGTCAACAGATCGATGATCTCGATGCTTGTCCCGTGCTTCTTTTCCACCTCGGCCGCGGCCTTCAGCGCCGGTCGCATCATTGCGCCCCAGCTGACCAGCGTCAGATCGGTGCCTTCCTGCACTACCTGCGCCTGGCCCAGGGGCATGACTTCCTCGGCGTCGGGTACTTCCTCGCGGAAGGCGCGGTAGGAGTGCTTGGGTTCCATGAACACCACCGGATCGGGGTCGCGGATGGCGGCCACCAGCAAGGCCCGGGCGTTCCGCGGACCGCTGGGCGTGACCACCTTGGCGCCGGGCAGATGAGCGTAGGTGGCTTCGCGGCTTTCGCTGTGATGCTCCAAGGCGCGCACCCCGCCGCCGTAGGGCATCCGGATCACCATGGGCACCGTGAACTGGCCGTGGGTGCGGGCGCGCATACGGGTGGCGTGGGCTTCGAACTGTCCCATCATCAGGTAGCTGAAGCCGGAAAACTGCATCTCGCAGACAGGTTTCAGTCCCGCCATGGCCATACCTATGCTGGTGCCGATGATGGCGCTTTCGGCCAGGGGAGTGTCCAGGACCCGGTCCTTACCAAACTCGTTCAGGAGCCCTTCGGTCAGGCGGAACACGCCGCCGTCGACGGCCACGTCTTCGCCCAGCACTATCACGTCCTTGTCCCTGGCCATTTCCTGATGCAGGGCCAGATTGATGGCCTGGACCATGTTCAACTTAGCCATGGTCGGTCTCCCTTGCGACATTGGCCAGGAAGTCCTTGTGCTGGTCTTCGATAACGGCATGCTCGGTCCCGAAGACGTGCCTGAAGGGTTCATCCTGCTTCCAGTCCTTGGGCGATTCGAATTCCTTGACCGCTTCTTCGACCTTGGCCTTCACCTCGCCGCGGAGGGCTTCCTCCTGGGCGTCGTCCCAGTAGCCCTTGTCCTGCAAATACCTGTTGAACCGCAGCAGGGGCTCCTTTTCCCAGGCGCGCTTCTCTTCCTCTTCGGTCCGGTATTTTTTGGGATCGTCGGCCGTGGTGTGCATCATCAGCCGATAGGTCACCGCTTCGATGAGCGTGGGGCCTTCGCCCTTGCGGGCCCGGTCCAGGGCCTCGGTGATGGCCACGTTCATGGCCAACGGATCATTGCCATCGACCTGCAGGCAGGGCATCTCGTAGGCAATGCCTTTCTGGGCAATGGTCTTGCTGGCTGTCTGGCTCTCACGGGGTATCGAAATGGCCCACTGGTTATTCTGGACGATGAACACCACCGGTACTTTCCAAACCGAAGCGAAGTTCAGTCCCTCATGGAAATCGCCCTCGCTGGTGCCGCCGTCGCCGATGAAACAGACCGTCGCGGAATCTTCGCCCTTGTACCGGCTGGCCCAGGCAAGTCCAACCGCGTGTTCAATCTGACAGCCGATGACGACGCTATTGGGAATGATCCGGAGCTCCTTGTCGGGCTGGATGTTGCCCTCTTCCCAGCCGTTGTAGTAGTACAGGGTCGCAGTCAGGGGTTCCCCGCGCACCAGGCGGCCGCCCAGTTCGCGAAAGGCGCCCACGAACCAGTCCTTTTTCTTCATGGCCATGGCCACTGGGATGGAGATGGCTTCGTGGCCCGTATTGGGGGGAAAGGTGCCCAAACGGCCCTGGCGCTGGAGCTTGAGCATCCGTTCGTCGAGCTCGCGGGCCAGCCGCATCCAGCGATACATCTCCAACAACTCGTCCCGGCTGAGCTTGGGCTCGAGCTTGGCATCGAGTTTGCCGTCTTCATCGAGAATCTGGAGGTACTGGACGGAAAATTTCGCGATCTGTTTTCTCGGCATCAAAATTCCTTGGTTGGAAAAGGTGGCAATATCCGCACAAAGCCACGCACGGCGACCTGAGGCTGGTTAACCTCGCCACCGCGAAATTGCGAAAACGGGCCGGATGGCGGCCCCGAAGCGGTTTTCGGAGAGGCTCCCGGCCCGGGAATTTCTGGCCACATAATAGCAGGCAGGGCCCAATTCGCCAATCACGTATTTATTGCGGGAAATCGGATTTGGATCTGGCGATTCAGCCTGGAAAGGACGAAATTGGTGTGAAATCAAGAAAACTCTTTCCTGGAAAGCCGGAGGCCGAATCATGCTCAGCAATAAGCTCCTGGACGCACTGAACAAGCAGATAAATGAAGAATACTACTCCAGCTACATTTACCAGTCGATGGTGGCGTATTTCGAGGACAAGAACCTCGACGGCTGCGCCCACTGGATGAAGATGCAGGCCGAGGAGGAGCATCTTCACGCCCTTAAGATTTTCGACTACGTGGTCGAGCGGGGAGGTCGGATAGAGCTTTTCGCCATCGCCCAGCCACCCAAGGAGTGGGACAGCCCGCGGGCGGCCTTCGAAGCAGCGCTGGACCACGAGAAGTTCATGACCGAGAGCATCTCCAAGCTGGCCGACCTGGCCATCGACGAGCGCGACCACGCCACCAACAACCTGATGCAGTGGTATGTCTCGGAGCAGGTCGAGGAAGAGTCCAATGTGGACGCCATCCTCAAGAAACTGGACATGATGGGGGATTCGGGCACGGGCCTGTTCCTGATGGACCGGGAATTGATGACCCGCGCCGCGCCGACGCCGATCGATCTGGGCGGCGCCTGATTCACCCACGTTTTGAGGTTGATGGGAAGGCCCCCCGGGGGGCCTTCCTTTTTTTTGCCGCCACCCGAGAAAATTGACAGGACAGGTGCAAATCCGGTATCCTGATACCACGTTTCTCCAGGGGCATTCTTTCCATTTGGGGCATCAAGGGGAGAGGTTTGAATGAAATCCCGACATATTTTGACCGTGGCTGCCGTTTTAGGCGGCCTTGTGGTTGCGTCTTATCCAGGCGTGGCCGCTGAATCAACCACACCCATCAACTCGGACAAGGTTCTCGTGACCGACGGGCATGTCTTTCATGACGTCGGTAACCTGTGGAATCATGTCACCAACTGGGGCTTGATCGGGTCACAACCCACATCACCCAGGCCCTATAGCGATGCCCCTTCGGCACGCTGGCCGGGGGCCGGCGGGATGGATCACCTCTATGCGGCCGGTTTTTGGGTGGGCGGCATCGTGCTTGGCGAAGAGCTGGTAACCACCGGATACAGGGCAGCAGAGTTCTGGGCGACCGATGCACCGGCCGACACCATCTTCGCCACCGCCCAGGGTGAGCCGCAGGGAAATCGATTCCCCTGGCCGGGCGCCGACGACGACGGGGACGGCACCGAAGACGAGGACCCGCTGGATGGAGTGGACAACGATCTCGACGGTTTAACCGATGAAGACTTCGCGGCCGTCAGCGACCAGCAGTTCCGGTGCGTCATGTACGACAACCTGCCCGAAATCGTGGACATCTTTCCCGATCACACACCTTTGAACCTGAAAATCGTGCAGCAGTCCTTCCAGTGGTCCGACCCCTTGGCGGCCGACTTCATCGGCTACGAATACCGGATCACCAACATCGGGGTGACGGATATCGAGGGTGTCCACTGTGGCATGTACTCGGATTTTGATATCGGGAACGCGGACGATGACATGGCCGGCAACTGGGTCGGCGATGTCACCACACCCTGGGGCCAGGTTTCGGTCTCGGTGGGCTGGATGCGCGACGCGGCCGATTCAGATCCCGCTCCCGGTTGGGTGGGCTTCGTGATGTGCGGCGTGGAAACGGACGCGGTGGCCGGTTCTCCGGCCGATCCCCTGAGCGCTCATGCTTTGCGAATCACTTCGGGACAGGCATCCTTCGAGCAGGGGGGCGATCCGACCAATGACTCCGAACGCTATGAACTCCTCAGTACTGAAGGCCGGGATCCGGACATTGAACCTGGCCGACAAGCAGATTTCCGGGTCGAGACATCAGCGCCAGCCATCACAAATCTGGAACCTGGCGAAACGGTCATTTACCGCACCGCCCTGGTGATCGGGGGTAGCATGGAGGAAATGCTTGCCAGCGCGGGGGAGGCCGTGATCACGGCCCTGGGAAAATACTATGACCGTGACGGCGACCCGGCCAACGGCGAGGAATTCCACGTGCCCTGGATCCGGCCAGATGAAGGGCCGGTGCCGG
>CBDUDB010000056.1:0-15700 GCA_965365795.1 uncultured bacterium
TTGTGCTGGTTCTGGTCGGCCGATCTGCTTGATATCCTCATCCGTCCCATCAAGGAACAGGGAATCTACTTCAATGCCCCCAATGAAGCCTTCCTGACCAGGTTGAAACTGTCCGCGGTGGTGGGTCTGTTCGTGGTGGCGCCATTCATTTTTTTCAAGATATACGGTTTTATACTGCCCGGACTGTACAAGCGGGAACGGAATGTGGTCACGCCGCTGCTGCTGGCCACCACGGCTCTGTTTTACTCGGGCGTCGCGTTCGCCTTTCTGGTGGTGATCCCCCAGGTCATGTCCTTTTTGCTCAGCTTCGGCACCGAGGTCATGGAGCCTTTGATCGGGGTGGGACCGTATTTCAACTTCGTGTCCCGGTTATGCCTGGCCTTCGGCCTGGTGTTCGAATTGCCGCTGTTGGTACTTTTTCTCAGCTTCATCGGGATACTGAATCCACGTACCCTCCTGCGGACCTGGCGTTATGCTATTATCATCATCGTGGCCATGTCCGCGATGCTGACCCCGCCTGACGTGATCAGCCAGGTGATGATGGCCGGTCCGGTCGTAGTCCTTTACATCGGTTCGGTGTTGATCTCCATCGCCGTGACCAGCCGCCGCAAAAAAGAGAATCAGGAACTTGATTGACCCGAACCCGTCCATTGGGAATATTTGCGGTCTGCGCCCGGGGCTCCGGCCCGGAATGAACGGAATAAAAGAGTAGGTGTCTATGGGACTCGTTGATAGAGAACGCATCAAGCTTATCACCCTGCAGAGGAAAATCGGCCCGGCCCTGGAGCTGGTTGATCAGCAGTTCCGGCGTATCACCGACGGCAACAGCCCCTTGACCCGCAAGATCTGCGAACACATCCGGCAGGGAAAGAGCAAGCGCTTTCGCCCGACCTTGTTGCTGCTGGCCGCTCAGGATGGGGAAGGATTTCCCCCCGAGGCCATCACCGCGGCGGCGAGTGTCGAGCTGGTGCACACCGCCACGCTGGTCCACGACGACTTCATCGACGAGGCGGTAACCCGGCGCGGATTGCCCGCGGTCAACGTGAAGTACGGGTCCAGCGCCGCTCTGATCATGGGCGACTACCTCTATAGCAAGGCCCTGCACAATCTCTGCCTGGCCCAGCTGCACCACCCGGTGGAACTGCTGGCGCGCACCACGGTCCTGATGAGCGAGGCGGAAATGCTTCAGCTCGAGAACCGATACGACATGGAAATCAGTGAAGAACTGTACATGCAGATCATCTACCAGAAAACCGCTTCGTTGATCGAGAACAGCTGCCGGATCGGGGTTTCCTTCAACAAACGGCTGGCCGCTTCCGAAGACGCCTTCGGGATTTTCGGGAACAAAACCGGTATGGTGTTCCAGATCACGGACGACATTTTCGACTATCTGGGAGACGAGCGGCGGCTGGGCAAACCCACCGGACAGGACTGGGAGGAGGGTCGCATCACCCTTCCTCTGATCGCCGCCTGGCGCAATTCTTCGGTCGAGGCCAAGAAACGTATCGGCGAACTCTCCGGTCAAACCGACAGCACGGTCCGGGCGGCCAGCTGGCCTGAAGTCAAGACCTTCGTCACCGATTTTGGTGGCGTCGACTACGCCTTCGACATGGCCCGCGAACTGGGCGAGATGGCCAAGGCCGCCCTGGGCCCGGTGGCCTCCGGTCCTCAGAAGGACCTGCTGGCCGTGGCGGTCGAATATGTCATCAATCGTTTGAATTGAACCCGGCCCGGTGCTGAGAATATTTCCGAAGGCTGTCGGGAAATGAATCAATTGACGGAACCAGAAATGGAACAGGAAATGACAAAGGATAAATCGACTCCGCCCGAGGAAACCCGCGGCGCTGTCCATGACTTCCCGGACGATTCGGCGGGTTTTGAATTGGCCGAAAGGGCAGCCTGGCATCTTCACGAAAAAAAGGCCGAGGACCTGGCCGTGCTCGATCTTCGCGGCATGAGCGACGTGTGTGATTTTTTCGTGCTGGCTTCAGGTAGTTCCAGCACCCAGGTCAACGCCTTGGCCAAACACCTGCACAATGAACTGGTGGCTGCCGGTCACAAGCCCAAGGGTATGGAGGGCATGAATGACGGCCGGTGGGCATTGCTGGATTTCTTCGATGTGGTGGTGCACATTTTCCATACCGAGGCCCGGGAGTATTTCCAGCTGGACAGGTTGTGGTCGGATGCTCCCCGCCAGGAATTCGATCCGGATTGGTTCAACTTGCCGGAAACCGCCGAACGCCACCCTGACCTGAAGTTCACCACCATCGGCGGCGCCCAAGGCGCCGACTGAGAAACGGATTGGCATGCTTGAGGATTTGCTTGTAAACGGATTGCTGGTGGCACTGGAGAAGTTCGGCGTCTTCGAGGAGGACGTGGACATCATCCTGGAAAAACCCCGGGACCGCAGCCACGGGGACATCAGCACCAACCTGGCCATGGTGCTGGGCAAGCGTCTGAAACAAAGGCCCCGGGAACTGGCCGGGGAAATCGCCGCCGGCGTCGACTTTCCCAAGTCCATCGTCCAGTCGGTGGAAATCGCGGGACCCGGATTCATCAATTTCCGTCTGGCTCCCACCTACCAGGTGGAATTGATGCTCGACCTGATGGAACCGGACGGTTCCCTCCAAGCCATCAAGACCGGTGGGAACAAGCGAATCAACGTGGAGTTCATCAGCGCCAATCCCACCGGGCCCCTGAACGTGGTGTCGGCCCGGGCCGGGGCCTTCGGCATGACCCTGGTGCGCTTGCTCGACGCCATCGGGTTCGACGCCCACGCCGAGTACTACGTCAACGACGCCGGTCGGCAGGTGAAAATGCTCGGGCTCAGCCTCCGGGCCCACTACCTGCAGCTGGTGGGTGACGCGGTCGAATTTCCGGAGGACGGATACAAAGGCCGATATTTGGAGATCATGGCCCAGGAGTTGATGGACCTGGACACCGAAGCCATCGGCAAGGCGGCCACAGCCTTCAATGACGAGAGTTTCCAACGGGTCACCGCCCCCGCCGGCAACGCCGAGGACTGGCGTAAGTTGCCCGAAGAGGAATCGGTCCGCAATTTTTCCAAGTATGCCCTCATGAAAATCCTCAGCTGGCAACGAGATACCTGCAGGCGTTTCGGCTTACGTTTCGAAACCTGGTATTTCGAGTCGGAGTTGCACGAAACCAAACGCATCGAGCGTGCCCTGGATCGGCTGGACAAGCTGGGCGCTCTTTTCGAGGAGGACGGGGCGACCTGGTTCCGGGCCACGGATTTCGGTGACGAGAAGGATCGGGTGGTCGTGCGCGCCGACGGCATGCCGACCTATTTCCTGGGTGACATCGCCTATCATTACCACAAGTTTCAGCGCGGTTTCGAACATGCCATCGACTACTGGGGACCCGACCACCACGGTTATATCCAGCGCATGCAGGGGGCCATGGTGGCTCTGGGGATCGGCAAGGATTGGCTCCAGATCCAGATTCTCCAGCAGGTGACCTTCCTGGAGGGCGGCCGTCCCATCAAGATGTCCAAGCGGGCGGGCCAGTTCGTGACCATGGACGCCCTCATCGATGAGGTGGGGCCCGATGTGGCCAAATACATCTTCCTGACCCGCAAGCCCAACAGTCACCTGGATTTTGATCTGGATCTGGCCAAGGAACAGTCCAACGAGAACCCGGTGTTCTACGTCAAGTATGCCCACGCGCGTATCTGTTCGGTGTTGCGCAACGCGGCCGAAGCTGGAATCGACCCCGGGAAGATCACCGCCGAGTCTCTCGCCAAGTTGACCGAGGAGTCGGAGTGGAACCTGGTGCGGGAACTGATCCGGTTGCCTCAAGTGATCGTGTCGGCCGCCAATTCGCGTGAGCCCCACCGCCTGACAGGTTATATCCACGAGGTAGCCGGCCTGTACCACCAGTTCTATCACCAGTGCCACATCCTGGGCGAGGACCAGGACACCACTCTGGCCAGGCTGCATCTGAGCCTGGTGACGCGGCATGTTCTGCGGGTGGTGCTTGACTTGATCGGGGTGGAAGCCCCCGAAAGAATGGGAGAGAAGGTCTGATATGTCGATTGTCGTCGTTGGGTCCGTAGCCTATGACACCGTGGAAACGCCACGGGAAAAGCGCGAACGCCAGCTGGGCGGGAGCGCCAGTTTCTTTTCCATCGCTGCGTTGGGCCGCGGCTCGGTCCGCTGCGTGGGAGTCGTCGGTGATGACTTTCTGCAGTCCGACCTCGATCTGCTGGCCGGCCGCGGGGCCGATGTTTCCGGGATCAAGAGAGTTGCCGGAAAGAGTTTTCACTGGTCCGGACGTTATCACGACGACATGATCGAACGGGACACCCTGGCCACCGAACTGGGAGTGTTCGCCGATTTCCAACCGGAAATTCCCGCTGAGTGGAAGACCTCGGAATACCTGTTCCTGGCCAACATCCATCCTGCCCTGCAAGCGCATGTGCTGGACGAGATGAAAGAACCCAAGCTGGTGGCCCTGGACACCATGAACCTTTGGATCGAAACCACGCCGGACGACCTGAGGGCCATCCTGGCTCGGGTCGATGTCCTGCTCGTCAACGACAGCGAAGCCCGCATGCTGACCGGCAAGCGCAGCCTTGCCCATGCTGCGGCCGCCATTCGCCAGATGGGCCCGCAGAGGGTCATCGTCAAGAAGGGGGAACACGGCGCTCTCTATTTCGGGACCGACTCGGTGCTGGCGGTACCGGCCATCATCCTGGACGACGTGATCGACCCCACGGGCGCGGGCGACTGTTTCGCCGGCGGATTCATGGGTAGCCTGGCCGAAGCGGGGGCCGATCGGACCAGCGGCGAGGCGGTGTTCCGGCAGGCCATGCTCGACGGAACGGTCACTGCCAGTTTCTGTCCCGAAGGTTTCAACGTGGAGGGTCTGTTGCAGATCGATGATGCCGCCTATGACAACCGCATGGCGATTTTGAAAGGCATGATGGTTCCCTGAGTTGGGAACGGATATTCAGGGTGTTTGGGATGTATGGTGAATTATGATAATTCAACCAAAATCCATGAATTGTCGTCAGATTTGAAGTAAAAGTTGTTTGATTAATTGGGGTGTGGTACGATGCACCGATACACTTTCCCCATAAGTGTGAGCAGGGGATCATAACTTGTTATAAGGGAGCGCATATTGGAGTGGGAACCCAGCGAGAGGGATGCCTGGGTGGCCGACGCCCAGCGTTGGATTAGCCAGATCAAAGGTGTTCTGGAGAGTAAAATAGATCTTGATTCAGCCGGTGAAATAACGGGCATTCATGTGGTTGCGGGAATGGAACGTGAGCCCCGCCACATCGTGCGGGATGTCGAGAGCCTGCTTAAGGCCCGCCTGCAAATGGATGTCTACTACAAGAAGATCGGCGTGGTCCAGGTCATGGGCAATTCCGTCGCCGTCGAAGCCGCTGCAGCTCTCGCCGATGAAAATGAATCCTCCGTCGCTGATGTTCCCGGCTCCTCCTCGGTCAGTTTTCACCCTCCCGGATCAGAGGCGGATGATGAGTCCCTTTTGGGCCTGGAGTGGGAGGAACAGCCGGCCACCGCGGTGGGCACCCTTCCTTCGCCGGAAAATATTTCCGGTCCGGAAGCGGATGCTCTCGGTGAACCCGAGCCCATACCTGCTGTTCTGGTGGCCGAAGGTCTGACGCCCCGTATCACCTGTGGTGGCGTGGGTGTGATGGCCAGCGACATGGTGGTTCGTGCGGAGGTCCATCTGCGGGCCGGGGAAGTTGAAGCCCGGGGAAAACGCGAAGGTCCCAACCACGCCGAAAGTGATCTCCAGCTGGTGGCCCGGGCCACCCTGGACGCCGTTTCCGAATTGCTGGTAGACCCTGTGCTGTTGCACCTCAACGAGGTCCGCGTCGAAAACCTGGGCGGGCAGACGGCGGTCATTACGGCCGTGGATCTGGTCGAAGGTCGGATCAGCGAAACCCTGTTCGGGGCCTGTTCCACCCGCCACAATCGCCAGCAGGCCGTGGTCCATTCGGTACTGGACGCCATGAACCGCCGCCTGTCCCTGTATTCCCTCAAGTCGGCTGCCCAAAGCTGATAGAGTTTCACTCGAGATTTCCGGCTTTTCTTGAACAGGCGGCCCGCGGCCCGTATCATCTCACCCGGATGGCCCTTCGGGTCGCTCCCATTCACTTTTCGATTCCTGTTCCCGGACCGGCCGGTCCACCTTCCGGAGGAATGGTATGAAATACGCCGACAGCGGTGTGAACATCGATGCGGCCACCCGCGCTTTGGCCCGCAGCAAGGAAGCCGTACGGTCGACCTGGGACGTGAGGGTCCGCAACGAGCTGGGGGCTTTCGGCGGGCTGTTCCAGGCTGCTGAGGGTGAGCCCTTGATGGTCGCCAGCGTGGACGGCGTGGGGACCAAGGTCATGGTGGCGCGGCTGGCCGGGCGCTACGACACGGTGGGGCAGGACCTGGTCAACCACTGCGTGGACGACATCCTGGTCCAGGGGGCGGAGCCGCTGTTTTTCCTGGACTATTTTGCCACTTCGCGGCTGGAGGAAGCGGTCCTTCCGGAGATCATCGCCGGTTTCGCCCGCGGGTGCCGGGAAAACGGCTGTGCCCTGCTGGGCGGCGAGACGGCGGAGATGCCGGGTGTCTACGGCGAGGGGGAATTCGACCTGGCCGGCACCATCGTGGGCCGCGTGCGCGAAGAAGACGTGATCGACGGCACCGCCATCGCAGCCGGCGATCGGGTCTGGGGTTTGCCAAGCACCGGACTCCACACCAACGGGTACACCCTGGCCCGCGCGGCCCTGCTGGAAAAGGGCGGCTATGCCATCTCCGATAAACCCGCCGAACTGGGCGGCGACAGTGTGGCCGACGCACTGCTGGCCGTGCACCGCAGTTACCTGGACGACCTGCGCTCGGTGTGGGCGAAGTGGGACCGGGCGGCCGTCCACGGACTGGCTCACATCACCGGGGGAGGGTTTTACGACAACATTCCTCGCGTGGTGCCGGATGGCCTTTGCGTCGAGATCGATCCAGCGACCTGGACCCCCTTGCCGGTGTTCAGTCTCATCTCCGAAAAGGGAGCCGTGGCTGCCAACGAAATGTATCGGGTGTTCAACATGGGCATCGGGATGGTGGTGATCACCGCGCCTGAGGTTGATCTTGGTCAGCTGGAGAGCCTGGGTGCCAAGGAGATCGGTCAGGTATCCCGCGGGCCGGAAAAAGTCCGGTTGCCCTTCTGACCAATCCTCCCAGTTGTTTGGGGCCGGCGTTTTCCGTCGTTCATTTTCGGGACATGTCCCGGTCACTTTGGTTGGCGACCCCATGCCCGGGACAGGCGCGGGACACGGGTTTCCTCTTCACTGGAACCGCCAGCCTTCGCGGGTTTGTACTATTCCTTTGCCCCCAACGTTTTTCCCTGCCAAGAAAATCCTCCCACCCCGATTCTGTGGCCTGACCAGCCTGCGGCATTCCTTGTGCAAGATGGTTCCACCGGCAACCATCAAGCGAAAGGACCCCACCACATGCAAAAATTCTGGCAGGAGGAAATCAGGGGCTATCCCTACGGCGGGAAAGGCGCGGCCATCTGGGTCGTGCGCCGGGATGGGAACGACGCAACTTCTCCGCTGAAAATCCTGTTCACCTGGTCCACGGGCCGGGGTCGATCCCAGGGTCTGGATCAGCGCCCCCCGCTGGGCACCTTGCTGAAGGCCATGACCGAAGGCCGGGAAGAAATGTTGTTCCGGTCCGAAGACACGGCCCTGTGGGTGGAGCCCCTTTTGGAAAAGGGGAGGGTGACCGGTTGCCTGGGAATCTGGTTTCAGGCCGAAAGCGCCTGGCGGGAGGCCATTTTCCTGTGGGGTCAACGGCTGGCGGCAAGGCTGGGGCCGGTGTTGAGCCAGCTGGAACCTCAACCCTTACCAGTGCCCTCGAAATCCGTGGAAGCTCAGGGCATTCTGTTTTCCCTGCCGGCTCCCACAAAAGGCTCAGGTTCTTCGACCAAAAATCGGAAGGGGGCTTCTCGGGGTCACCTGCCTCTGGCCAGACCAGTCGCCATTCCCGGCATACCGGGCTGCATCGGTTGCAGCCGGGAGATGGTCCGTCTGGGAGCCAGCCTGCACGACGTTGCCAGAAGCAACGTCAACGTTCTGTTGAAAGGCGAATCGGGAACCGGTAAGGAGGTCATCGCCAAGGCCTTGCACCAATGCAGTGACCGCAAGGACGGTCCGTTCGTGGGTCAGAATTGCGCGGCCCTGCCCGCCTCCCTCTTTGAAAGCGAACTGTTCGGTCACCGGGCCGGCGCCTTCACCGGGGCCAGCGGTGAGAAAAAAGGACTCCTGGCTTCCGCCCACGGGGGGACCTTTTTCCTGGATGAAATCGGCGACATGCCCATGGAGTTGCAGATCAAGCTGCTCCGGGTGATGCAGGAACGGCAAGTGCGCCGGATCGGGGAGCTCCAATGCCGACCGATCGATATCCGGTTTCTGGCGGCCAGCCACAAGGACCTGCCCGCCGAAATCGCCCAGGGGCGTTTCCGGCTGGACCTTTATTACCGCCTCAAAGTGGTTTCGGTGGACATTCCGCCACTGCGGAGTCGGCCCGAGGATGTCCTGCCATTGTTCTCATATTTTCTCAAGAAAAACGGTAAAGACTTTGAAAACATGAAGATTACGGAACAGGCCATAGCGTGTCTGCAAGCATGGCGTTGGCCGGGAAATGTTCGGGAACTGGAAAACGAGGTCCAGAGGTTCCTGGCCCTTTACCCGGACACGGACACCATTTCCCTGGGATGCCTGTCCCGGGAAATCCAGACCGCGCGCACGGCACGGGTGGAGGTGGCGGACCTGGGTACGCTGCGCGAACTGGGGCAGGCCCACGAAATCCTGGAGAAGTACCTCATCCGCAAGGCCATCGCGGCCACCGAAGGTCGCAAGGCTGCGGCGGCCCGTCGTCTGGGACTTTCGCGTCAGGGCCTTTACAAGAAGATCCAGAGATACGGAATGACCGATTTGATCTCCCGTACCGGTTCGTAGTTCTTCTGAATCGTCAGGGGTCTTGAAACAGGCTGCTAGACACGGTCGGTTCGGTCGGGTATTTTGCCGATCATGCAGGACAGCCTCCCACACAAGGAACGCCGCTTGGCTCTACGCCGACCGGGCTTGACGACCAACCTGGCGCTTTTTGCCGGCCTGCTGGTTACCGCCGGTCTGCCGCCCTATCCCTGGACCGGTGTCCTGGTAGTGGTGGGTTTGGCCATTCTGTTCGGGGTTCTGTTGGTGACCGATCGGCCCGGGCGCACGGCCTGGTTTTTTGGTCTGGCCCACCAGACCACTCTATTGCACTGGTTGTTCCTGCTGGACCCCTCCAAGACCATTCCCACACGCGCCCTGGTCCCCATCCAGGCTACCGCCGCCATCCTCTATGTCTCGTGTTTTTATCTTCTGCTGGGCTGGATTTTCGGCAGGATCAAGAGCCGCCTGGGCGGGACCACCGCCCTGTTGTTGCTGCCTGTCTTGTGGGCGGCCATGGAATCCTTGCGTTCCCGTGGCGAGTTGGCCTTTTCCTGGTGTCTGACTGGAGCGGCGGTGATCGGGACCCCCTTGATGGGCCTGGCCCGCACCAGCGGCGAAATCGGTGTGGGCGCCGCCCTGGCTTTTCTGGCGGCTGTGCTGGCGGTCGTCTGGGCCAGTCGGGGTTCGGCTACCGTTAGTGTCCCCCAAAAATTCGGCCTGGTTGGCGCATGTGTGCTTGGGTGGATATTCCTGGTGGCCGGCTCCTGGGTAAAGCCCGCCGCGGTGACTCCCACCACCGATTCACTGGACAGCCTGGAGGTCGCCGCGGTGCAAGCGGACGTTGCCCTGGCGGTGAAGTGGGTGGACGCCAAGATCGATTCGACAAAGATTCCCTACGCCAATTTGACTCGCCAGGCCGCCGGTGCCGGCGCTGAGTTCGTGGTTTGGGCCGAAACTGCGGTCCCGGCTTACCTTCGTTATGAGAAGAATCTTTTGCCCTGGGCGCGCGAACTGGTCCGGGATACGGGCGTCTGGCTTTATGCCGGTTTTCCGGATGCGGACCGCGGGTCCGATGGGCAGGTTCGGACCTACAATTCCTCCGGCCTGTTTTCGCCGGCGGGGCAGATCGAGGACAAGTACGCCAAATACCACCTGCTGCCCATCGGGGAATCCATGCCCTTCACTTCCATGTTCCCTTTTCTGGCCAAACTCGATGTGGGTCAGGCGGAATGGACGCCGGGGGATAGGCCCCAGGCCATGACCGTGAAAATGGACCGGGGGGAGTTCCGGTTTTCGGGTCTGATCTGTTTCGAATCCATCTTTTCCCACCTGGGCCGGCAGTCGGTCCGCCGCGGCAGCCAGTGTCTGGTCGTGATCACCAACGACGGTTGGTTCGGCAAATCCGCGGGTCCAAAGCAGCACACCTGGCTGGCCCGCATGCGGGCGGTTGAGTGCGGGGTGCCGGTCATCCGCTGCGCCAACAACGGCATCAGTTTTATCTGTGACGCCGAAGGAAAAATACTCGATCGTTTGGACCTGGGTAAAAGGGGATTTGTACGGGCGACGGTCACTCCCGGTGAAGGCCGTACCCTGTATGTCGCCTGGGGTGCCTGGCCGTTGTTCTGGTTCCTGGTGGTGTGGTCCGTCTTGGCTGTTGTTCTGGCACGGTTTGGCGGGCGTGTGGAAAGGACGCCGGCAAAGTGAACGATCCCAATCCTCATGTCTTCAAGTTCTGTCCTCATTGCCGAACTGCCCTGATCTTTCGCCACGAAGGGGGAGTGGACAGGCCGGCCTGCCCTGAATGTGGATTTGTGCAATACCTCAACCCCGCGCCGGGGGCCGGAGTGGTGGTCCTTCGCGGCCGTAGTGTCTGTCTGGTGAAGCGTAAGTTTGCGCCCAAAAAGGGCCAGTGGTCCTTGCCCACCGGGTTCATGGAGTGGGATGAAGACGTTCGGTTGACGGCCCGGCGGGAGGCCCTGGAGGAAACGGGTCTCGAGGTGCGGTTGACGGATCTGTACGCCGTGGAATCGGGAATCCTGCCCCCGGATATTCCCGTCCTGGTGGTTTTCTACCGGGCCGAAGAAACCGGTGGCTACCTCGAAGCAGGCGACGATGCGGCGGAGGTGGGCTTTTTCGAATTCGGCCGGTGGCCGGGCCCTATCGCCTTTGCGGCCCACCGCAGAGTGCTGGCCAGGTTGGAACGGGAACTTTCCGCCGAAACGGAAGAGTCGCCATGAATAACTCGAAGATCAAAGCGGTGGTGTTGCTGTCGGGCAGCGGACGGACCCTGGAAAATTTTTTGGCCAAAATATCCGAGGGAAAAATGGGAGTGGATATCACCGCGGTCCTTTCCAGCCGGGCCGATGTAAAAGGGGTGGACATCGCCCGGGAAAACGGTCTGCCCTGCGGCGTCTTTCGCCGCAAGGACTACGATTCGATTGCCGCTCACAACGCCGCCATCAACGCCTGGCTCCAACCCCATGTGCCCAAGCTCATCATCCTGGCCGGATATCTGTGTTTTTACATCCAGCCTGATTGGTTCCGCGGACCGGTGGTCAATATCCATCCGGCGCTGCTACCCAAGTACGGTGGCAAAGGCTACTACGGGGACAGGGTGCACAAGGCGGTTCTGGCCGCCGGCGACACCGAGACCGGGTGCACGGTTCACCTGGTGGACGGGCAGTATGACCACGGCCGGATTCTCGGCCAGAAAAAGGTCCCGGTGGTTTCCGGAGACGACGTGCACACCCTGGCAACGCGTGTTTTTACCGCCGAATGTGACCTGTATCCTGAAGTTATCTCAAAGCTAGCGGCGGAATTAGGCTGATCGGCGAACAACCTTCCGACGCGAACACCTCCCGAGGAATGAACCAGGGGAGGTGTCCTTATCCCGACCAGGATGCAGGCCCGGCAGGAATCCTGTCATCACTATACGGAATCAGATGAGATTGGGGCAAACCTCGCTTTGATCTCCCTTGGGATCCCTGGGATTGCCGGTCATCAGGTACCGATGCATGGCGTCCGCCGCGACCCGCCCCTGGCCCATGGCCAGGATGACGGTGGCTCCGCCGGTGACGATGTCCCCGCCGGCAAATACGTTTTCGAAACTCGTCTGCATCATGTCGTTGATGACGATGGTGCCCTTGCGTTCGTTACGCTCCAGTTCGGGGCAGTCCGCCGAGAGCAACGGGTTGGGACCCTGCCCGATGGCAATGACTACCGTGTCCACGGCGAATTCCCGAACCTTGCCCTCGATGGGTATGGGCCGGCGCCGTCCGCTGTCGTCCGGCTCGCCCAGCTCCATCTCCTGGCAGAGTATGGCCCCAACGGCTCCCTTCCCGTCGTCGATGATCTCGATGGGGGAATGAAGCAGATTGAAATCGATGCCCTCTTCCTCGGCGTGATGAATTTCTTCGATGCGCGCGGGCATCTCCAGCCGGCTGCGCCGGTAGACCAGATACACCACTTCGGGCTGTAGCCGCTTGGCGGTGCGAGCGCTGTCCATGGCGGTGTTGCCCGCGCCGATGACCGCAATCCGCTTGATCTTCTTGACCGGCGTGTCGGCCTGTTCGGGAAACTTGTAGCCGCCCATCAGGTTCACGCGCGTCAAAAATTCGTTGGCGCTGTAGACACCGTTCAGGTTTTCACCGGGAATGCCCAGGAACCAGGGCAGGCCCGCGCCGGTGGCGATGAAAACCACGTCAAACCTCTCGCGGATACTGTCCAGGGGTTCGGCCTTGCCTACCGGGTAGTTCATCACGAACTTGACCCCCATTTTCTCCAGCCCGCCGACTTCGCGAAGGAGGATTTCCTTCGGAAGCCTGAACTGAGGGATGCCGTAGAACAGGACACCGCCCGGTTTGTGAAGGGCCTCGAACACGGTGACGTGGTGACCCCTCTGAATAAGGTCGCTGGCTGCGGTCAAACCGGCCGGCCCGGAACCGATGACGGCCACGGTCTTGCTCGTCGCCGGGGCGATTTCCGGCATGATGTCGAGATTGTGCTCCATGGCGTAGTCGCCGAGGAATCGTTCCACCCGGCCAACGCCGCCGGGTTCACGGCCCTTGTCGGGTTTGTTCAGGGTGCAGACCATCTCGCACTGGTCTTCCTGGGGGCAGACCCGGCCGCAGATGGCGGGCAGGAAGTTCTTTTCCTTGATCTTTTTCAGCGCGCCCTCGAAATCCTTCTGCCCCACCAGCTTCAAAAAGGCGGGGATGTCGATGCCCACCGGGCAACCGGCCACGCAGGGTTTCTTTTTGCAGTCGATGCAGCGGAGGGCTTCCTGGGTGGCTTCGATCTCGTTGTAACCCAGGGGAACTTCCTCGAAGTTGAGGATCCGGTCCTTGGGATCCCGCTCCCTCATGGGGGTTTTGACCTTCGACTTGTTGATGACCTTCTTGGGCTTTTTGGACTTGTCGTTCATGAGGTTCCTCCCTTACTCGCTGCGCTGCAGGTTGTCGGCCGCTTCATCCATGCGGCAGCGGTGGTAGTTGTCGAGGGAGGTTTTTTCCTCCGGCTGGTAGTAGGCCAGGCGGGTGATCAGTTCGTCGAAATCCACCTGGTGGCCGTTGAATTCGGGGCCTTCCACGCAGGCGAATCTGGTTTTCCCATCGACGGTCACGCGGCAGGCGCCGCACATTCCCGTTCCGTCGACCATGAGGGGATTGAGCGAGGCCTGGGTAGCAATGCCGAAAGGTTCGGTGGCCTTGCACACGAACTTCATCATCACCACCGGGCCGATGGTGATCACCTCGTCGATTTTTTCCCCATCGTCGATCAGGTCGACCAGCGCGTGGGTGACCATGCCCTTGCGGCCGTAGCTGCCGTCGTCGGTGGTGATGATGGTCAGGTCGGCGAGGGCCTTGATTTCATCTTCCAGAATGAGAAGGTCCTGGGTGCGAGCTCCCAGAATGGCGATGACCTTGTTGCCGGCTGCCTTGAGAGCCTGCACCTGGGGCCACACCACGGCGTTGCCGATGCCGCCGCCAACGCAGACCACCGTTTTGCCGGTGGGGATCTCGGTGGCTTTTCCCAGGGGACCGGCCAGGTCGTGAATCTCGTCGCCCACTTCAAGGAGGCCGAGCATTTCGGTGGTCTTGCCGACTTCCTGGAAGACCAGAGTGATCGTGCCTTTTTCGGGGTTTCGGTTGGCGATGGTCAGGGGAATGCGTTCCCCTTCATCGTTGACCCTCAGGATGATGAACTGCCCGGCCTTACCGCGCTCGGCGATGTGGGGGGCCTCGATCTCGAACAGTTTGGTCAACGGAGCAAGTTCCTTGGCGAAGACAATCTTGTTTCCCACAATTGGGCTCCTTGTACGCGGCAGGGCAAACCTGATTAGAAACAATGAAACTGATGCAAAAGTAGTTTTTGAGGTATTCAAAGCAAGCTGGAAAATTCGATAATGATTTGTAATTTCAACAAGTTAGAGGTAACCAAAAAAGGGCCGTAGCGGGCCGGGCCGGGAATCGGGGGGAGCGATTCATCGACACCGGACGCCAATCGGCCCTTGTTTGGGCATTCTGCAATATTAGAAGAATGCCTTTCGGACCGTTGCAGGGATTGTGCCGATAATGGGATCGTGGCCCTGTACGCTTGACGTGGCCCCCAACGGCCCTAATCTTTGTAATTCCACCTTTTTGCGGGGATGGCGATTGGAGGGGATGAAACAAGGTCCCTGGGAATCGACTCGCTGCCATTGCGCCCTGCAAGGAAAAACCTGGATTGCCGAGGAGCCTCGCCATGGAAAAGCTGGTTCGCGAAATGTTGGTCAAGATTGGTGAGGATCCTGAGAGGGAAGGGCTCGTCAAAACGCCTGAAAGGGTGGCTCGGGCCTGGAGGGATATCGCCGGCGGTTACAACGAGGATCCCGGCGCCATGGTAAAAAGCGCGTTGTTCGAGGCCGAGGGCAAGGAGATGATCCTGGTCAACGACATCGATTTTTTCAGTGTCTGCGAACATCACATGCTACCGTTTTTCGGCAAGGCCCATGTGGCCTACATCCCAGACGGAAAAATCGTCGGCTTGTCGAAGATGGCCCGAGTGGTGGAAGCCTACGCCCGTCGGCTCCAGGTGCAGGAACGCATGACCGCCCAGATCGCCTCCTGTCTCATGGAAAACCTCCAGCCGCTCGGTGTCGCGGTTGTCCTTCATGCCCAACACCTGTGCATGATGATGCGCGGGATCCAGAAGCAGAACTCCTATGCCGTTACCAGCGAGATGCTTGGGTGCTTCAAGGACAATTCCAAGACCCGGAGTGAGTTCCTAACCCTCATCCGCGAGAGGCCCTGAGGTATCCCCATCAACATGAGCCATGTGGGCTCCGCATCGCTTAGGGTTTCACATGCGCTATGCGGAGCCCACATGGCTCATGTTGATGGGGATACCTCAGGGCTTCTGGTTGGGGTGGGCAAAGGCCAGGACGTGGGCGTCCGGGTCCAGGCAATAGCCGGCATTGTCGCCCCAATCTCGTGGCAACACTGGGCTGAGTTCCACTGCTCCGGCATTAATGGCCCTCTGGAGATATGCTGAGGGGTCACCAACCAAAAGGTACAACTCGGAACGGGGGGTACCCGCGGCAGACTGAGGGTCTGGGAGGGAATCGCCGAGGAGGCGCTTGATGCCTGCTGCTGGCATGAGGCCCAGAATTGAACCTCCCGGGAGATCGAACTGGGTCATTCCCGGGACATGGAGCCGGGGGGCTTTGCCGAAAACCTT
>CBDUDB010000057.1:0-15493 GCA_965365795.1 uncultured bacterium
TCATCCATCCGGTCATACAGGGCGTGGACCACGACCAACGGGATCTCGTGACCCGTAGAAGTGGCCAAAGCCTCTTCCTGCATCCGGCGCGTCTGCGGCCAGCCAGGATCCCTTTCGGCGGCCCGGCGCAACTCATGGACGGTTTGACGCCAGCGGGATATATCACTCACTCCGGCAGTGGAGGAGCCATCCAGTTCCTCGAGATGGGCCAGGGGCAGAACCCGGTCGGTGAGAATGCCGTTGGGAGTGGTTGCCGGTAATGAAGGCGCAGCCTGACAAAAGGGAGCGGCAACCAGGAAAACCATTATTAGCAAGATGAGACGCGTATTCATGATAAACCATTCCTTAGTAGGCCAAACGCCATGGACAGATGCTGAAACTACCGCGCCAGGGTGATCTTGCCCTGAAGTTGCCAGGAAGAATCCTCACCCGTTTCGCCGGGCTCCTGGCCGCGGCAAGTAATACGGTAGAGGTAGGTGCCGGAGGGGGCCTGCTGGCCGTGGGAATCGAATCCGGTCCACAGATATTCCCTGGGGCCGGGTCCGGCGGTTTCCCGTTGTTCGGCTAATACTCGGCGGCCCTGCACATCGAAGATTTCGACCAGATCCCTGGTGGTGGTTTGCGCTTCCCAGCGGAATAGACAGCGCGGATTGAAAGGATTGGGATAGGCCGGGTACAACTGGACGGGCGCCCTGGAAACATCGTTTTCCATCAATGGGGCTTTGTTTTTATTAGCCATCCGATGAAGCAGCCAGGAACGTGGGTCCAAGGTAACTATGGTCACGTCGGCCGAAAGAGGGATCACGAATTCCTGGTCCAGTTGCTTGTTCATGACGGTAACAACGGTATCGACGCCCCCAACCCTCAGCCGGAAATCCACGGGGACCTGGTAGGGATCTGATCCGCCGAACGGGTCAGGGATTTGCACCTGGGTCAGGTGGATCTTGAACTGGTTCTGTCCGGCGACCCAGTCGTTGTTCCAGGCCAATTCGTAGACCGGAAAGGTGGACCGGTAGAGCCACTGGTTGAAAAACCACTCCAGATCCTGGCGGGATATGTCTTCACAGGCTTTCCGGAAATCGTCGGAATGGGCGTTGCCATACCGCAGCTCGGGATTGTTCAGGTAGTGGGAAATACTGGCGAAAAAATCGTCGTCCCCCAGATAGCGCCGGAGCATATGCAGGACCCAGGCGCCTTTGTGGTAGGCGATAGGCTCAAAAAAGTAGAGGGGATCCGAGGAGTTCGGGTTCCGGATCAAGGTATCGTTCCCGTATTCGTGACCCCAGTCGTGCTGTCTCATGAAACTGATCAGGCCGGATGGGCCCCACTTGTGCTCGGCCCAGAGGGCCTCGACATAAGTTGCGAACCCTTCATTCAGCCAGACGTGGGTCCAATCAACGGGAGTGATGAGGTTGCCGAACCACATGTGGGACAGCTCATGCATCAGGATGGTTTCGAATTGCCCATCTCCGGTGATGAGAACGTGGCCATAGGTGACGGCGGTGGGGTGCTCCATGGCCTGGTCCCACTGACAGAGCGCCATGCCGTATGGTTGATCAGGGAAGGGATATGGTCCAAAAAGATCGCCGCAAAAATCCAGCAAATCGGGGAGAACGGCGAAATCGGCCTGGGCCTGGTCCACAAGATGCGGGAAAACAAAATGATTCAGTTCGATGTTGCCCGCGCTGCCCTGGTAGGTGTCATTCAACTCGACGTATTCGGAAACGGCCAGACTGACCAGATAGGTGGGGATGGGAAGGGGTTCCACCCAGGTGAAGGTTTGCCCCCGCTGATACATCAAAACGCCGTTCGAAACCGCTGTCATACCTGCCGGAACGGTAATGTTGGTCGTGACTGCGGCCCTGTCGTTGAGATCGTCCTTGCAGGGCCACCAGCTACGGGCGCTCCAGGGTTCGCTCACCGTGGCCACCACGGCCTTGCCGGCGTCGGTCAGGTCTACCTGGTAACCGAATAGACCATCAGGTTGGGGCTGACCCCAGAACTGCACTTCGATTCTGCCCAGCTGCCGGGGTCCGATGGGGGTGGGAAGTTGCGCGGTAACCCGGTTGTCCTGGTGGGTGAATTCCGCAAAGTCCACGTAAGGATGAGTGACATTGATTCCCGCACAATTCATCTGGTCGACAAAATCCAGTACGATCCGGTCCACGGGTTCGTCCAGGGTCTGGAAAAAGACGTAGACCTTGCCGACGAGCCAGCCGTAAACGGGGTCGACCTGCACCATCAGGTTGTAGTGAATAACGTCGAATTTCCCCTGCAGGAGATCGGGCCGGGGCATGTCGGTTGGCGGGGTCCGTGGATCTCCATTCTTGCCTTCAATCAGGCAAGCTTGGGGCCATACCTCGGGGGTTGGGCCAACATCGACGGGTGTGGCCGAGGTTTGGGCGAGGCCCAAAGCAGGTACCAGTAAGGCGATCAAGACCCCTAGGAAAAGGGAATAACGAACCGCCGAGACGGGAGCAAGTAGGAAATTCAGAGCCATTTTTCCAACGCGTCCTAGGAAGTTTCCGTGCCTTTGTAAATTGATGTCGGACCAAGGATCATAACATAGTTGCACCAAAATTTTTGGCCAAAATGGAATTGTTCACAAACAAAAGACGAAAGCGCCTTCCATATCAACGCCTTGGGGTACGATCCGCCACGCGTCCGAGCCCCCACTTGAGGGCAAAGGCCTCAAGCTGGTCCGAATCCGCACCGCGATAGCTCAGATCGTCGATCTCCAGACCGCAGGGGGCGCTGCGGTCCAGGTCCACCAGTTTCCGGCTGAGCAGGGCGTTTTCGCGGTCGATCTCCAGTTTTTTACGAAGACTCTTGGCTCCGCGCACGGGCAGCGTTTCCACGCGATCCAGATCGTCGTAGATGGCGGCCAGATCCTCGAATTCCGCCAGCAGGGCCGCCGCAGCCTTCGGTCCGACCCCCTTGACGCCGGGGATGTTGTCCACCGCATCGCCCTTGAGGGCCAGATAGTCGATGACCTGGCTGGCCTTGACGCCCATTCGGTTGGGAACGCCGGCGGCGTCCCACCAATCGTCTTTGGCCAGATTGTAGATCCGGACTCCGGGCTCCAGGAGCTGGGCCAGATCCTTGTCCCCCGAAACGATGACCACCTCGTGTCCCTGGCCACGCAGTTGGGTGGTGAGCGAGGCGATCAGATCATCGGCCTCGAATCCGGGAGTCATGGCAACCGGGAAACCCATCCTGGCAGTCAGCTCGCGGCACAGGTCGAATTGAGGGATGAGTTCCTCGGGCGGTGCCCCCCGGTTGGCCTTGTAGTCGGGATACAGATCGTTGCGAAAAGTTTTGGCGCCCGCGTCGAAACAGCACACCGCCATCTGAGGTTTGTATTCACTGAGTAACTTTTGCAGAGTCATCCCCAGCCCGAAAACGGCGTTGATGGGGGTCCCATCGGGAGCGGACATGCTGCGCATGCCGAAGAAGCTCCGGAAAACATAGGCCATGGTGTCGATGAGATAGACGGTCGGCGTCATGACGGGTATCAACTTCCGGATAGAGCCTTTTCGAGGTGGGGCATCAGAGCCTGGGACCATCCTACAGCATCGGCGGCCGTAAGGTGCAACCCAATTAATTAAGCGGCCAAACCGTCCTTTAATGTGGACAAAATCGGAGACCAGGACGAGTGAGGCTTTTTTGAATTAATAACTTAATCAAAAACAACCAATGAAGTTGCAGTGTTTTACACACAATGGGCATATTCGATGCATATATGGCCCAAGACCCCTGGTAAGGGTTGCCTAACAAGGAGGCCGATCATGAAAACGTTGAAAATGACCTTTATAAGCCTGCCCGTCTTGGCCCTACTGTTAACTGTGGGCGCTGCGGACGAGGCCCAGGCCCGGATCCGGGTCAAAGGCACATTGAGAACCCCCCACGGTGTCGTCAAAGTGGACACAGGTCCTTTTCATCACACTCGGGGATACCGCCCGGTCTATCCCGTTCGGCATTACGAACGTATCCGAGTATCCAAAAAGGACCGGAAGATTGCCCGCCGCCTGGGCCGCTACACCGGGGCGCCCAAGCGCGAGTTGATCCAGTTGCGTAAGCAGGGTTATTCCTGGAAGGAAATCGGACGCTGGTTGGGCGTGCCCCGCAAGGTGGTTCGAGCGGCGAAGAAACAATCCACCTGGAGGCGTTTCCTCGAACGACAGCAGTACGGCCGCTACAGCGAAGTGGGTCGATACCACGACGACTGACCTGGAAAAGCAGTGGTTGGAAAACAGGGCCGGGTTGATCCCGGTCCTGTTTCATTGGTTGCGGAAAGGGCCCCCGGGGGCCCTTTTCTGTAGTGAAGATGGATATTGCCTGCGAGGACAGCGGTGCCAAGGCGACCTCGATTGGAATTCCGGATTGGCGGCAACGGCCTCGGTGCCCTTTTTTGTAACCGCCAAGGTGATAACCAAGCTGCAAGGTTGCCCATGCCCAAGAACCTGATCTACCTCGACCAGATCTACGCCGCGGTGATGTCCATTCCCCGTGGACGCGTGGCCACCTACGGCCAGGTGGCCGACCAGGCCGGCCTGCCTCGCCGGGCCCGCCTGGTGGGAGCGGCGCTCAGAAGTCTGCCCGAGGACAGCGGCGTGCCCTGGCACCGGGTGGTCAATGCTAAGGGGAAGATCAGCCAACGCCCCCGACTTCACGCCGTGACAGAGCAAAAGGTGTTGCTGGAGGATGAGGGAGTCGTCTTTAGTCCCAATGGGAGCATCGATTTCAAGGCGTTCGGCTGGCTGGCCTGAACCGGTTAACATAATATGGCCCCCCGGGGGGCCTTTTTTTCGGCGTTCAAATAGGGGATAAATTGCGTCTGAAAACGGATCCCCTATCTTTTAGGCTTCTGTGAGATCCCCTTCCCTTTGATTGGATGATAATGATAAACGGCCGCTTCCTGTTGATCATGGCACAGACCTGGCTGGTTCTGGGCTCTTTGAGCCTGGTCTATGCCAGTGTACGCCTGTTCCGCCGCGCCCTCGATGCAGGAATGTCCGTTTCGCATCTGTACTGGATCATCCCGGTGGCCATCCTGGCCGGCGCTTTCAAAGCGCGCTTAGTGATGCGCCGCCGCATGCGTGCCAATATCGACCGGCTTTCCACGACCACCGAAAAGATGTGGCCCTGGCAGATCTACCCGCCCCAGCTGTTGGCTTTCATCCTGACGATGGTGATCCTCATGTCCGTTCTGCGGCGCGTATTTGCCGACAACGGACTCGGGCTGGGTTGTCTTGGTGGCGTCGATTTGGCCGTGGCCGTGGCCCTGGCCGTGGCGGCCCTGGAGTACGGACGGCCGTGGGTCAGGCATCACGCGGTTTCTCCTTCGGATCCCGCCTGAAATCGAGAACGGCCGCGGCTTGCGGGGAAAGCCTGACCGTCCGCGAATGTTAATTATTTGTAACAGGGTGGGAAAATGGGCGACAAGACCAAAGCTCTATGTAAATGGGACAAAGGTCGTTACGTAAAAGACCTGGCGTTACTCCGCGAAATCGTTGCGGAACCCCGGTTCATCTGCAAGGATTGCGGGCGAGCCGCCAGGGAAAAGAAATGGCTCTGTAAGCCCACCAAAATCTAGGTTTCCTTCCAGGACATTTCGCAGACCCGAGCCAGGTGCGTGTGGTCGGTCCCGCAGCATCCGCCGACGATGTTGAAACGCCCCAGTTTTTTCCTCAATTCCCTGTAGAGACGGGCCAGCTCCGCCGCATCACCGGCATCCAGCTCAGTCGAAGCTTCAAGCTCTTCATGACTCTTGGCCGACGCGTTGGCGCGGATGGCCTGGATGCGCCGGGTCCACTCGCCGCCATCCAGGGCTCCCAGAAAATGAGATGGGTGCGCGCAGTTGATCATGTAATAAACCGGTTTGGTGTCAGGGATCCCATCAACCTTGGCAATGGCTTGACGCAAGGTTTCTCCCGACGGCAACCGGCCGTCCGTCTCCACGGTGAATCCGATGGCCACGGGTATTCCACACCCGGCCGCAGCCCGCGTAATGCCGATCGCTTCGTCCGCGTAGGGAATGGTGTAGGCGGTGACCATGTCCGCCTCGGTTTCGCTGAACACCGAGATCTGCTCCCGGTGGTAGGCTTCGGCCTCCTCCGTGGTCATGGTCTCTTCCGGCGCATAGCCGTCCCCCCGGGAACCCATGCAGCCACTGATGACGACATGACCCAGATCGTTTTCGAATTCCGTCCGCAGTTCCTGCATCAAGGCGATGCCCTGCCGGTTGTAGTCCAACGTCCTTGCCGGGTCGATCCCGATTTTGCGGCCCCAGTCCCGACTCGCCCGCCAGGTGGGGCTTTCCAGAATGAAGCCCGCCCCGTGCTGCTTGGCGATGGTCGCATAGGAGCGGTAATAATCCCGCAGCAGGTCGGGTCCGTCTTCCCGGTCGAAGACCACGAAGGCCGCGAATTCGGGCAGGTCGATGCCGTGAAGGAAATAAAGAGTGGTTTCGAGTCCGCCGTCGGTCAGGTACAGGTCGCCGGCAAGCTGAGGAAGGTGGTTTCGGTAACGCGTCATGAATTCACCCCGGAATAAAAATGATGGGTTGATCCGCCTAACAATAAAAAACAAGATAGAATTTGTCTGAAAATATGCCACGGGTTTTGTCAATCGTTGGTCCATGGTGTAGTGTGGCCGGGAACGATAAGGCGATTGTCCCGATTCTGGAGGTTGGAAAATGACGAGGATGCCTTTCCGGGGCGCGACCTTGTGGGTGGGCTTGGTTCCTCTTTTCCTGATGCTGATGCCCCTCTCTCTTGAGGCGCAGGAGCAGGATCCTGAAGCCCAGGAGGCCAGGGAGGCCTTGGCCACTGCCACCGCTGTAGACGTGGGTGAGCGCGGGGCTGAAATCCTGGGCCGGCTGGATAGAATCCTGGCCGATGGAATTCGCTACCGGGAAATGCTGGTTACCGCCAGCGCCGAGGACAGCCTGGTAATCAGGCTTCAACGGGCCAGAATCCGGGACCGTTTCATGGACGCGCTGGGTGAACTGAGCGATGTCCTCTCCGTCGCCCGGGATGACTCGGCTCAACGGGAACTGAGAAGAAGGGGAGAATTGGTCTTCGAGGCCGTGACGCCCCAGATCTGGGAATTGATTCGGGAAATGAGAGGGGAAATCGACGACATCCGTGCCCACAGGCCGGCAACCGAGCCGGCGAACCTGCCCAGTCTGGAAGACGACCTGGTCCTTCTGACGAATCGCCTGGACCGGTTTTTTTCCTACGGTTGGACCCACATCCAGAAAATGGAATCCTTCGAGCAGGAAAGCGGCGCGGCGCGTGACACGTTGCGCGCTCTGCTGGTCGCAAGGTCGGATGAGTTGTCCGGCCGGCTGGATCTGGCCTCGATACGCACCAACGAATTGGATTCCCGGTTGAAGGACCAACCCGGCGATGCCGACCTGACGGTTTCACTGATCGCCGCCCGCAAAAACCTGGATTTCAACATCAAGAGCCAAAATGTGGTTCTGGACATCATGGACGAGGTGAATTTGCCCACCGACCGGTACCGTGCCCAATTGGTGACCATGACCCAGGATCTGGCGGCCGGTCTTCTGGACTCCAAGGTGGCCGGCCGGTTGATGCATCGGAGCTGGGACGGGATTCGGAACTGGCTGGTCTACAACGGGCCCAACTTCCTGGTCAAGATTCTGCTGTTTTTGCTCATCCTCGTTGTCGGACGTTTCCTGGCCAAGCTGGTCAGCAAGGCGGTGGAAAAAAGTCTGCAGAGAGCCAAGCTCAACATCTCTCATTTGTTGAAACGCATGATCGTCACCTTCTCCAAAAACGCGATCATCGTGCTGGCCCTGGTGTTCGGCCTGGCGCAGCTCGGCCTCAGCCTTGGCCCCCTGCTGGCCGGCTTCGGGGTCGTCGGTTTTATTCTGGGTTTTGCCATGCAGGACAGTCTTTCCAACCTGGCGGCGGGCATGATGATTCTCATCAACCGGCCCTATGACGTGGGGGACATGGTGGAGATCAGCGGGGTGTTCGGCAAGGTCGAGCACATGAGCATGGTTTCGACCAACGTGTTGACCGTGGACAACCAGAAGCTGGTGGTGCCCAACAGCAAGATCTGGGGTGACGTCATCAAGAATGTCACCGACCAGCGGGTGCGCCGGGTGGATATGACATTCGGCATCGCCTACACCGACGACATTCCCCACGCCGAACAGGTGCTGAACGACATTTTGGCCAAGAGTGATCTGGTGCTGCCCGATCCCGAACCCATGGTGCGGCTCCATACCTTGAATGATTCCTCGGTCGATTTTGTGGTGCGACCCTGGGTCAAGACGGACAACTACTGGGATTTATACTGGGAAGTGACCCGCGCGGTAAAGATGCGGTTCGACGAGGAGGGTATCTCGATACCCTTCCCGCAGCGGGATGTTCACATCTATGAAGAGAGCAAGCTAGCCGAAGGGGAATCCCCGAAGGCTTAAATCCGGTTATCCCCAGGCGCCCGGTTTTCTTCCTGTTCGTAGCGTTCCTGGGCTTCGATGGACAAGGCGGCGATCGGACGGGCCTCGAGCCTTTTCAAGCCGATGGGTTTGCCGTTTTCGGCACAGAAACCGTAGGTGCCATTCTCGATTCGATCCAGAGCTTCGTCGATCTTGACAACCAGTTTTCGCTCACGGTCACGTGTGCGCAGTTCCAGGGCGTTGTCGGTTTCGGCCGATGCCATGTCCGCGAAATCGGATCCCGCGCGGTCGCCTCTTCCCAGGTGCTCGCGCGTTTCCTTGTAATCATCCAGAAGTTCCGACCGCCAGGCCAGCAATTTCCTGCGGAAGTACTCCCGCTGGCGATCGTTCATGAATTTTTCTTTTCGATTCGGATTATAGTTCGCGGGCAGATCCACACCCATAGTCAAATCCTCCAGATGATCGTTCGGGTTTTTGGCTGGCGGAATATAGAGTCGGAATGCCCTGGGCGCAATACCCGAAAAGAAAAAAAACAGGCCGGGTGAACTGAGGTCACCCGGCCCGATACTCCGATAGGACGCCTATTTGATGAGCGTCATCTTTTTCTGCTGGACATGATCCCCAGCAGCCAGCCGGTACATGTAGATCCCGGCGGCGGCGGCGCGCCCGGCGTTGTCCTTGCCGTCCCAGTCGATCCGGTACGGCCCGGCGGCCCTGGTCTCGTTCACCAGGGTGCGCACCAGCCTTCCCGAAACGTCGAACACCTGCAGCTTCACCGGACCGGAGCGGTCCAGTGAAAAGGCGATGGTCGTGGTGGGGTTGAAGGGATTGGGATAGTTCTGGGCCAGGCTCGTTGCGGCCGGCAGATCACCTACGGCGGTTACGTCCGTGGTTATGATGATGTTGTCGATCGCCCAACCCCAGGCCGTGATCGCCCCGTCGGCAAACATCCGGAACCGCAACACGATCACCTCGCCGACATGGAAATACTGGCTCAGGTCGATGGTCCGGTTGCGGTACATGGAAGGATTGCCGTCGCTCGCACTGTTGAAGGCGTCCATCCAGGCCGAGTCTTCCCGGGCGTCCCAAGCGCCGTCCAAGGGGATCCAGACAAGTCCGTCGTTTGATCCTTCGACCGTCACGTAATCCCAGAAATTGCTGTCGCCATAAACCGAACCCGGATCACCCGGTTCGACGATGGCGATTTCATCAAAGCTCAGCTCGGTGTTGGGCGTAACAAAAATGGGCTGGGTCAGCGTCGCTGTGGGTGTGGAATAGTCGAGATAGTCGTGAAAGGTATGGAGCGCCCCGTCGCTGAAGCCGGACGGCTGGGACCACATCATGTCGTTCTTGTTGAAATCATCGGCGTCGGTTCCGGTGCTGAAGGAATTGGTGTAGGTCAACACCGCCGGAGCAACCACCGTTACGTCCACCTGGCGGGTGAGAGAATCGAAGGTGCCGCCGTCCTTGTACGAACGTGCAAAGGCCGTACGCGTTCCCGCGACCGTAACAGGCAGGCTGATGGTTTCGACATGTTTGCCGGTGTTGGCGGGAATGGTGGTAAACACGATCCCGTCAAGCCAGATCTCCGTCATATCGTAGTCCGAGCGCAGAGTGAAGGTCATTTCCAGATCGCCAGCAGGAACCTGGGCCATGGAATCGAACAGGGGATTGAAGGTCAGGCCGTCATCCAGTTCGGGAATGGTGACCGACCAGATGCCGCGGCCGTGCGTGCCGACTACGATCTCATCCTCGATCGCGTTCATGAACCAGATGCCCACCGAGGGGAAACCGTTGTTGGCCAGGGCCCAGGTGGCGCCCCCGTCCAGCGATTCGATCAAGCCGATTTCGGATCCCACCCAGATGTGGTTCGGGTCGTTGGGCCAGACCACCAGGTCGTAGACGGCCACGTCCGGGAAACCGTTGGTGCTGACCGAGCCGGCGCCGAAGCCACTGATGTCGGTCCAGGTGGCGCCCTGGTTGACGGTCTTGAGAACCTTGGGACGCCCGGCGAAGCCGAACAGCACGTAGGCCGTGTTGGGTTCGGTGGGATGGGTGGCCATGCCGGAAATCAGCCCCATGGTGGCGTCGGGGTAAACCGAGGTCCCGACGAAGGAAGCGCCTCCGTCGGTCGAGATGCAGATCTTGCCGTCATCGTTCATACGCGCACCGGCCCAGACGATGTCGGGATCGGCCTTGGACACCCGCACGTCCATGAACGAGCTCAGGGGTCCCCAGTCATTGACGTCGATCGAGGCCAGACTCCAGGAGGCGCCGAAGTTGGTCGAGCGCCATACGCCGGATTCACCCACGGCGAACACGTGGTCGGGCCGCATCCAGCTCTTGCCGATCTTGGTGATGAAGGGGGCGGAGCCGCCGCCGGTGTCGTTCAGGCCGTTGGTGGCCGATTCCCAGTTGATGCCGCCGTCCAGTGAACGTTGCAGCCCGTTGAACTGGAAGCCGCCCATGATTTTCAACGGATCGTCGAAGTGCCACGAGGTTTCGTAGCCGTCCCCGCCGATGACATGGTTCCAGCTGGTCAGGGCGTCGGGGTTTTCGGGCGACAGCCAGGTGCCGTTGTCCTGGGTGCCGCCGATGTAGACGCTGCGACCGGGACGCTTGTCCACGCCGTAGAACTGGGTGGTAACCATCCCGTCGGTCGGCATGCTGAAATCACTCACTTCGCTGGCTGTGCGGGCCACGCCGCCGTCATTGGTGCCCAGCAAATACCAGCCGCCGGAGGCCGGTTCGACAATCGCCAGGTAGTGGTGATCCGGATGGGGGAACCCGTAGCTAGCCAAGGGAACCGTGGTACGGGTGGTGGAACCCGCGGAGTTAAACGTGATGCTGTAGAGCTGGGGCCCACCCACATAGACGATCGTGGGATTGGTGGGGTGGCAGATGATGGTGTTGTCGTACCAACCCTGACCGCCCAGCCAGTTGACCTGGTCTCCGGAATCGAAGGTCTCGTCCCAGGACGAACCGGCATCCCACGATGCCCACAGTTCGGCGCCTTCAAAGCCTTCGGCCGAAGCAAAGAGGAAGTTCGGGTTGACCGGCGAAATGGCGATCTCGAAGCGGCCGGTAAAATCGGTGATCCCGGAACTGATGTCGAACCAGGTCAGGCCCGCGTCGGTGGACTTGAGGATGCCCTCGGCGTCGACCGCGGCGTACTGGATGTTCCAGTTGTTGGGATTGGCAATCACCTGGGTGACGCGGGGCCCTCCGGTGTTGGAATACACCGAGGTCCAGGAATTGCCGCCGTCGGTGGAGCGGAATATGTTGGTCTCGTCGGTGATCGTCGTTTTGTAACGGCCGACGGTTGTCGAAACGACCAGGGTGTTCGCATCGGTCGGGGAGACGATGATCCGCGACACGTTGTTGAAACGGGCGTCGTCGGTCGTGCTGGCCAGGGGAGTCCAGTTTTCGCCCCGGTTGGAGGATTTGAAAATACCGTTCCCGTTCATGGTGTCGATGTTGTAAAAGCTCTCTCCGGTACCGGCGTACATGATAAAGTTGTTGGAAGGGGCCATGGCCAGGGACTGGATGGCCAAGGTGGGCAACTCATCGGTGAGTTCCCGCCAGGTAGCACCTTCATTCTCGGTTTTCCAGATACCGCCGCCGACACTGGCGATGTACCAGGTGCCGCCGGTCGGATCGATGGGATCCACGACGAAGACGCGGGCGCGCCCGGCCACGTTGCCGGGTCCGCGCTGATTCCAGACCAGGGTCTTGTCCACGTAACGGGCCGTCTGCCGGGCCTTGTCCAGTTCACGGAACCGGAAGCCGGGCTGGTACTCGGGAAATTCGCGGTCGCTGGGCACGCGCATGTTGTGGAGAACCTGGGCGAATTCGTCGGGGAAACCGGGCTGAGGCTGGTCCTTCCGCCATGCTTCCAGGCGATCGAGCTTCAGCTGGGCCTTGAAGGCGCGGTCGGATCCCGGTTCGGCATGAAGAAGCGCCTTTTCCAGCCGGGCCTGTTCCTGGTCCGCCCAGGGGGCGTTTTTTATTCTGGATTGGGTAGAATCGAGTTCGGAAGGTACGGTCATCAGCAGTCCGGTGGTCAGGACCGCTGCCACCACGGCCAGCAGGAAGGGGCGATTCATCACGACTCCTTGGGAGGGTTTCGGGGTGATTGGACGAACCCGGACATCACGGAACATCTTAATAAACGTATAAGAACTAAGAGTCGATTTTGCTATAAGTTTATCATGATTGATGAATTATGACAATATTGGGGGGGAAAAGCCCGTGTCCTGCACCGGCCAATGCCAGTACAAGACACAGAGCTGGAAAGTATTACAGATTTCTTGGGCCTTACTTGCGGGCACCCTTGACCATGGTCAAAAGGTCACCCTCCATGGCCTGGGCGGTGGCCACCGGGCCGGTCAATTTGAAGAAGACACTGCCCTGGGGACCTTCGATAACCACCCCGACCAGCCGATAACCCGGCAGGATTTCCCCGCCGCCGCCCATGGGGCGCCCGCCGCCCGATTGGTAGCTTCCGTTCACCGAGACGATATGGCATGGCATGCCGTCGGCGGTGAATAGGCTGCGTTCGGCCTGGTCGGCCGGGTTTCCACCGTCAGGCAAGGTCATTTGGCCGATCCAGCGCTGAAGGTTGGCTTCCACACCGCCCCCCGACTGGGGCCCGAAATAGAAGACGTTTACTTCGCCTTCGGCCGCATCGCCCTCGACGGGCGCCAGCCGGTATTGGGCCTGACGCATGCCGCTGGCGCCGAGATCTTTCCAGCCTTTCGGCGGGTCGAAGATCACACCGGCAATGCTGGCGCCTCCGCGACTGGGGGAGCCGGTTTCGTCGAACTGGGTATTCGGGGGTGCGTCAGCCACGTTCGGGTCAGGTTGCGGTTGCTCGGCTTTTTGATCGCCGCCGCCGCAACCGGCAAGGGCCATCAAAAAAGAGAGCGTGATCCCCACCAGAATTCGTGACCTCGCGATTTTGATTTTGGTATTCATGGGCCCCAGGATAGTCGACCCGGGCCCGGCTCACAAGCCTTGCCCTGGAAGCCGGGCCGTAGCCGCGCGAATTGGTTTCGGATCAGGATGGATCGTCCGCCAGGAACTCCGCGGCCACGTCGGCCACGGCTCCGTTTCTGAGAATGCGATGATGCCCCAGACCCTCGGTCTCGTGCAACCGGGCGCCGGCCCAGGTGGCCCTGGTTCTCTGGCCATGACTGAACGGGGCCTGACGGTCGGCCCGGTCGTGGATCACCAGCAGGGGCACCTCCAGTTCCGGCGCCAGGTTTTCCACGGTGAGCTGGTCCCAGGCGATCCCGAACCGCTTTTGATAGATGTCGAGCATCCGGTGGTGAACCTGGTCGCTGGCGCCGATCGCCTGAATGAACATCTGGGAGTAGATGACCATGTCGGCCGGAGGGCTGACCATGATCACGCGTTTCAACGGTGGGATTTCTGTCCAGCGGAAAGAAATGGACAGCGCTCCGAAGCTGTGGCCAACGATACCGTGAAGGTCCGGGAATATATTGCAGACATCCACCAGGGCGGCGGAGTGGTTGATGAGATTGGTGCGCCGTCCCGGCGACCTGCCGTGAGCGGGTCCGTCGAAGACCACGGCACGGAATCCGCCGTCGGCGATCACCCGGGCCAGAAACCCCATCTGACTGCCCCGACCATTCCAGCCGTGGACAAAAACCACAGCGGGACCTTCACCCCAGGACCAACCCGCCAGTTTTCCATGGCGGGTGGGGAGGATTTCGGGACGGGCGTCTTCCAGCCATTTCAGTTCCCGGGCATGAGGCCGGGCTCTCAAGGGGCGCATGAACAGATCGGCGGCCAGCCGGGCGGCCAGCCCGGGGGCCAGCCGGCTCAAGGAACGCATGGTTCCTCTCAACAGCGGCGGCGCTTCATGATGAACGGCGGCTTTTCCTGCCGGTTTCCGGGTCATCGAATCCTCCACCGGGGCGGCAGCATTGTTACCGCTCCCAAGCAGTTATAAAACTAAGGACGGAGGATATCACTATTCAGGGTGGATGAGAAGCCGTGCCTCAAACCAGCATGGTTTCCAGTCCGGAGGCGAAGTAGCGGCCGTTGATGGCGTGCATCTCGGTCCTCAGCTCGTCGGTGTCGAAATGGTTCAGTTCCGCGTGCAGGTCCGGGGCGATTTCCAGGAAACTGTCCAGCAGATCCGGATCGAAATGATTGCCCCGCCCCTCCTGGAGAATATCCATGACCTTGGCCAGAGAAATGGCCTCCTTGTAAGGCCGTTCGGAGCTGAGCGCGTCGAACACGTCGGTGATGGCGAAGATGCGGGCGGCTGCAGGAATCATGTCCCCGGGGATGCTGGCCGGATAACCGTCGCCCCCGTACTTCTCGTGGTGCGACCCGACGATGGCCAGGGCGTCGTGCAGCCAGCGGGCCCGGCCCACGATGTCCAGACCGTGGTCCACGTGGGTTTTCATGACCTCGTATTCTTCTTCGGTCAGGCGGCCCGGCTTCAGCAGAACATCGTCGCGGATGCCGATCTTACCGATGTCGTGCAGGAAGGCGCCCTTGATGAGACCCTGGATGGCTTGCAAGGAAAGCCCCTCTTTTTCCGCCAGCCGCACTGAGTAGATGGTCACCCGGTAGTTGTGGGCGTCGGTGTCGCCGTCGCGCTTGGCGATAGCGCAGCCCAGAGCTTCCATCATTTCCAGATTGGCTTCGAGCAGGTCGGCCGAATAGGCGGCCAGACGACGGGATAGGCTCAAGACCACGGGATAAAACAGGGCCGTGATGGCCAGAACGACGAGCACCACCAGACCCACGGCAATCAAGGGTTCCCGTACCAGCTCGGCAGCGACCGCCGGCGACGGCAGATAGACGGCTGTCACCCAGGAACCGAGTCCGCCATCCCTGCTGGCGATGGGGACCACGACATGCACCGCCGGCCGGCCGGCGACCCTGACCATGGAACTGAAATGCTGGCCCAGTTCAGGCCTGTGGGATCTGTCCTGGCCCACGAGGGAGCGGGCGGATGCGAATTCCGCAAAGGACTTGTCCTCGAATTGGTGGTAGTCCCCTTCGCGGGTGAAAAAC
>CBDUDB010000058.1:0-15492 GCA_965365795.1 uncultured bacterium
TTCGAGCCGGGCCGGCCGGGACCGGAAGAGGGAAAACACTCTAAGGGAGGAACCCAATGGCTGACATGATTATCAGCAAGAGCAAGACCAAGGAATCCGTTAAAGAATGCAACGTGTCCGGTGAATTCTACACTGCCCTGGACAAGAAGGTCCGGAAAATGATTACCGAGGCCGAAGGTCGCGCCAAGGATAACGGCCGTAAGACCGTTCGCCCCTACGACCTGTAGAATTTCAGTACTTTAATATTGGGAGCGATCTGATGGTCGCGCCTTTTATGGATTCAGCGGGAGCCCGTCAGGGTTCCCGCTTTTCTTTTGAACCGGTGACAATCCCGATTTCCCCCTGTCCTGAGAACCAGGCCAAAGGTTGTCGCACACGGTCGCCCAAACCGGTATTCCCTCCAGTCTGAGGACATCTTTCTTTTTCCACGGCAAGGCCTTGCTCGCGAGGGCCAAGGTCCGGCGAGGTCCTTGCAAACGGGGAGACCAGGCGTCCTACGCCAGGAACGGGAGGATCATGGCGACCAGAATCAGTACCGGCGCCCTGGCCGGAATAGACGGCCTGGCGGTTTCGGCCGAGGTGGATATCAGTCGTGGGCTGCCGGGATTCCATCTTGTGGGCTTACCGGGGGCCGAAGTCCGGGAGAGCCGCCAGCGCGTGCTGGCCGCCTTGCGTCACAGCGGGATGAAAATCCCCGTGGGCAAGATCACCGTCAACCTGGCCCCGGCCGGTATCCGTAAGGAGGGAGCATATTTTGATCTGGCCATCGCCATGGGGATCGTTGCGGCCGGCGAAAAACCCGCCCGCGAGGTAGACCGAGGCTGCCGACCCGGTGCCCTGCTCATCGGGGAACTGTCACTGTTTGGTGAGTTGCGCCCTGTCCGCGGTCTGCTGGCCATCGTGCTGGCGGCCGCCCGCAGGGGCGAGACCCTGGTCGTGGTGCCGGCCGTTCAGGCCTGGGAAGCCCGCCTGGTCGCCGGTGTCGAAGTGGTGGGAGCCGACACCCTGGCTGAAGTCATTCGTTGGTGGCGAACCGGTCGGCTGCCGCCAGGCGGTTGCCAGGTGCAGCCCACAGGTTCGGGACAACTGGAGGCCCCGGTTTCCGATTCCCCGGAAGCACTGTTGGCGGGGCTGGAAGGGCAGCCCCTGGTGCGCAAGGCGGCGGTCCTGGCCGCGGTGGGGGGGCACCATCTGCTGATGGTGGGCCCGCCGGGATCGGGAAAAACCCGTCTGGCCCGGATACTCGGCCGCCTGCAACCGGCCCTGATCCGGGACGAGGCCATGGAAGTTACCCGCATCCACAGTGCGGCGGGCATGCTGGGTGAGTCGTCACTCATGCTGCAACCACCATTTCGCGCACCCCATCATACGATCACGCGGGCGGGCCTGGTGGGTGGCGGTCATGGGCCCCGTCCTGGCGAGGTCACCCTGGCCCACGGGGGCCTTCTGTTCCTGGACGAGTTGCCCCAGTTTTCTCCGGCGGTGCTGGATGTATTGAGAGAACCCATGGAAGAAGGTTCCATCACCCTGGTTCGCCATCCGGGGCGCCACACCTTTCCGGCCCATTTCCAGCTGGTGGCCGCCATGAATCCTTGCCGGTGCGGGTATCGGGGCAGCACGCTGAAATCCTGCCGCTGCACGCCCGGTGAGCGCACCCGCTATTTGTCCCGGTTGTCCGGGCCGCTTCTGGACCGGTTCCATCTGTTCGTGGAAGTAGGGCCGTGGCAGGGGAGGTTCCTGACCAAAAAAAAGTCGGGCCCCCGGCGCGACGCCCGGTCATGGCGCAACCATCCGACGACAAGGGATCTGAATGCTGCCCGTGGTCGCCTGGGCGACTGGCGCGGCAGAGAGGACCATGAAATACTCACCGCAAGTGCGGCTCTTTTTCTGGACGATTCCCGCCTGCCGTTGGGTTTGTCGCTTCGAGGCGTCAAGCGATGCCTGGCGGTTGCCCGAACCCTGGCTGCGCTGGACAGGCAAGACCGAGTCGGTCTTCACCAGGTGCAGGAGGCCCTTGAATTCCGACGTGAAATGGCTCCACTTTCCGGCGAGCAGAATTGGTAGGTGCCAAATTATATCAAAAAAAGGGCGGCTCCGGAGGCCGCCCTCGAAAAAACAATTTCCTCACGGGGGAATCAGAAAGTCCCCTGCACCCCGATACTCCAGTTGATCAAGGTAAGATCCAGGGCATCGTATTTAGTGACCACCTGTTCGGTCACCGAACCGTCTGCCTGCCTGGGATATTCATTGAGAGGCACCACGACGGTTCCCTCGTCCCGGATGGTGAAATTGGGCGAGGGGGTAAATTCGATGGTGTTCATGTGGGCCATGACCTCAAAACGGACACTGATGTTCTTGTCCGCCAGCAGGCGCAGGCCGGCGCCAAAATTAACATCCGAAGTTCCGGAGGCCCCGTCAAAATAGTTGGAATTCATTTCATACCACATTTTCCCAAACCCAGCGGTCAGGAAAGGGTGCCACTTGCCCTGGCCGTCGTTGCTGAATGACAACGGGTAGACCACCGCGTTCAGGGAGCCTTGCAGGGTCAGCAGGGATCTTTTTTCCGAGTCGAATTCACCCAGGGTGGGATTTTCCCGGATGGGGGCGTCAGGTTTGTTTTCCCGAAACCGTCGGTTGGTGATCGTGGAATTGTATTCGGTGATGGCCACGCCGCCAATCGCCTCGAGCGACAACCACTCGGTAAAGTTGTAACCCAGACGCAGGACTGGATTGAAGGAGTTTTCGCCCTTGATGGCGACATCCCCCCAATAGGTGGCGTCGGTGGTAAATTTGTATATGATCTGGTCGTGTTTCCACAGGACCTTGTTGAAGTCCAGAAAACCGAATCCGAAGCTGATCTCGATAGTGCCCCCCTTGATCGCAGGCACCCAGATTGTCATTTCCTCCTCCTCGATATCGAATTCTTCCAGGGCGGAAGACGAGTCACGGAGAAGGTGGAAGGTTTTCTGGGGCGGTTCGGGGGGCGGCACATCCTGGGGTTCGCTATCCTGGGCATACAAGGGAGTACACACCGTGATCACCAACAGGATGATCAAAGCTGACAGGGATTTGTGGGACATGAATCGGCTCCTGTCCAGGACGTTGCCCGGGCTAGCGGGGATGTAAGCCATAAAAAACTCGTCGAATAAATTTCAGGTGCAGCCCCTTGGGTGTCAATAATAATAATAAATGGCAACCCTTTTGGCCTCGGGTCGTGATATCCGTATAATGAGTGGACCCAACCCGGAGGAACAAGACTGTTCGTGATACGATCCCAGCAGATATATCCAATCGGTCCCCATTTCCCGGCCTCCGCACGGGTGGTTTCCCTGGCGGCTCTGCTTGCCTTGGCGGCCTTCCTTTGGGCCGATCCCGCCTGTGCCCAATTCCAATTTCCGGGACCGGCCAGTGTGAATGTTGCCGGCGAGGCTCTGAGCGCGGTTTCCCTGCCGCTGGAAGTGGGCAACTCCGAATTCCTGGTTAGCGGCCTGGGGATTGGGGACCTTGTCCTGCATCGTTATTCCCCTGGCGCCGGTAGATTGCTCCAGATTAGTCAAACCCAGATCGGCGGGCAGGTGGTCGCCTTGATTCCCTGGGAGGGAAGGCCCCTTCTGAGCCAGGGAGTGGTGGCCGCCACGGTCAATCCGGACCGGTTGGTTTTTATTCAGGTCCGGCCGCAGGCGCCCCATTTCACCCTGGAGGGCTCCGTGGATCTGGAAGAGGATCCCGGCACGGTTTCCTTCCTGGGAGAACTGGTCGCCGGAGTCCCCGAACTGGCGGTGTCCCTGCCCGGGATCGACAAGGTGGCCTTTCTGAAACAGGAGGCGGAGACCTGGAATCTCGTTTCGGTCCAGGATACCGGGGACGATCCCCACTCAATTCTGGGGATCGATCTCGACGGGGACCAGGTTCGCGAACTGGTCACGGCCAACCGGGGTCCGCTTTCGCAAAACCTGGGGATTTTTCGCCGGAATCCGACCGGTCAGTATGAAGGTTCGATGCAGGATTTCGCGGCGGGATCCCCCTCCTGTCTGACCGGGTTTGATCTCGACCAGGACGGCCAACTCGAAATAGCCGCCATCGTCAAGGATTCCCCACAAGTGGTTCTGCTGCGCGATGTCGCCGGTCAGCTGACGCCTTTTGACTCGATCGATTTGACTCTTCCGGCCGAGGGTTTGCACCTGACCAACCTGTTCGATGGCACCAAAGGGCTTTTCACAACCAATCAGCAGCGGGGGCTGGTGGATTTTTTCCAGCTCCAGCAAGGTGATTGGGTGCGACGCAACTCTTATTTCCCGGGGTGCCATCCCTTGTCCATCACTTCCGGAGATCTCAACGGTGACGGTGGCCGCGACCTGATCACTCTCGGTGGGGATGCTCAGGTGGTGACGGTTCTTTTCGCCAATCCCCAGCCGGGTTTCTGGGGCTTCCCGGCCCTGACCCTGAACGCCTCTCCCGGCGCCCTGGCCGTGGCGGATTTTGATGGCGATGGTCTGGTTGATCTGGTGGTCGCCAACGGGGACCAGCCGCTGCTCAGTTTTTTTGCCGGCCAGACGGGGGGCGGCTTCACTCTGACCCCGGTCGACCTTGATCTATCTTTCTACCCGGGCCGGGTGGCGGCCATTGATACGGATGCGGATCCCGAACCGGAACTGGCGATCCTGAACGGCTCAGGGGACCGCGTTGTCCTGGCGGATTTTCTCTCCGGACAGGGGTTTTCTATTGCCGGGGAAATCCCCACGGGAGATTTCCCGTCCTTTATTTCGGCCCGGGATCTGGACGACGATGGATTCGGGGACCTGTTGATCATCACCCGAGAAGTGGACGAGGTTCTGATCCTGTTCGGAGCCGGAAACCACTCATTCCCCGGCCAGATGACCATGGGTCTCAACAATGGGGCCGATTGGATCGAAACGGTCGATCTGAATGCCGATGGCAGGCCCGATCTGGTCTTCAGCGACGGGGTCAACCGCGTGTGGACCACCGTCAACCTCGGGGGCCGGACTTTTGATACGTTTGAATGGTTGAATGCCGGATCCGGAGTGGGAATCATGGCCGTGGGCGATCTGGATCAGGATCTGGATGAGGATCTGGTCGCGGTCAACCGTTCGGATGAATCCCTGACTCTGTTCGAAAATACCGGTACCGGGGTTTTGACCCGACGGATCGGCGCCCACACCCTGAGCAGCGCGCCGACGGGGGTTGCCATACGGGACCTGGATCAAGACGGCCGTCCAGAAATCGTGATGAATTTGCGCCCGGAAAACATGCTGGGCGTTTCGGTGGCTCTTTCCAACTGGAATTACGGTTCGAGCCTGAAATTTTCCGGTGGCCCGGACGTGGTCCTTTTCGAGGTGGATGATTTTAACCAGGATCTGGTGCCCGATATCTTGACCCTGGACCGTTCCCTGATGCTGGGTTTGACCCTGTTCAATGTGGAACAGGAACTGGTGGCCGTGGAGCCCGAGGCCTTGACGGTGGACTGCGGCCCCCAGTTCCTGGAGATTGAAATTGAACCCGACCGGCCCGGCCCCTGGCAGGTGGATTTAGGGGTGGAGGACAGATGGCTACCTCTGGCCATCTCCGGCCAAGCGGTGATGGGGGCCATGGATTATGACCGCGGCACCTGGATCCTGACCGTGGATCGCCGCGAGTTGGGTGGCTCGATGCGGAACGCCGTTTTGCGGTTGACCGTTGGTGAAGGTTCCAGCCGGGAGTCGTTGGATCTTGCGCTGGCCGATCTTTGCCCGGAAACCGGGCCACAGGACCTGCCTGTGGTGGCCTGGACCCGCCAACCCTGGCCCAATCCTTTTAATCCTCTGGTCAATGCCAGGTTCACCCTCAGTCAAGGTGCGTCGGTCCAGGCTGGAATATTCGATTTGAGCGGCCGCCGCGTGGCTGTCCTGGCGGACGGCTGGTTCGACGCGGGAGACCATGCTCTTCAGTGGGACGGCAAGCAGGCGGGCCGATCGGTGGCCGCGGGGGTCTATATGATGCGGATCCACACACCACAAAACAATTTGATGCACAAGGTCATGCTGCTCAAGTAGACCCGGGTCCCGGCTCGAGGTAACGAACCTCTTCCACCAACTGCACCCCGAATTTTTCCTGAACCGCCCTTTTCATCCGGGCGGCAAGTTTCAAGACATCGGCACTGGTGGCCTGGCCCGAGTTGATGATCATGTTGGCGTGCTTGGCGAAGACCCGGGCGTCGCCTTCGCTCATGTCCTTGGCCCCGGCCTCTTCCAGAAGGATGCCGGCGGCCCGGCGCCGCTGTCCGGGGCCGGTCGGAGGGAGGTTACGGAACCAGCTGCCGGCGCTAGGCATATCCACCGGGTGTTTGGTCCGGCGGTCGCGGATCCTTTCCCGGCGCAGGTTCACCGCCTGGTCCAGGTCGCCCCGTCTGAGCCTCAGAACAGCTTCCAGAACCACGGTGCCTGTTTCCCGCAGGTCCGTTTCCCGGTAGCGGAACCCGAATTCTTCCGGTCCCACCACTTCCAGGCGGCCGTCCGGACGAAGCAGAAGGGCTTCGACCAGGAATTCGCCGATTTCGTGGCCGTAACACCCCGCGTTGCCCACCAGGGCCCCACCGAGGGTGCCGGGTATGCCGGAAGCGAATTCCAGGCCTGTCAGCCCCTCAGCAAGCGTACGTTCGATGAGCCCGTCAAAGGAAATACCGGTCCCGGCACGTACGATTTCCCCATTCTGGTCCCAATCATCGGCGATCACGTGCAATACCAGGCCGGAAAACCCGCGATCGTCCGCCAGGACATTGCTGCCGGCCCCCAGGATGAAAAAGGGGATTTGACGGTCCTGGGCCAGGGCCTGGAACCGAAGGGCCTGTTCGGGGTTACGAATCGGGCACACCAAGGTGGCCGGACCGCCCACCTGCAGGGTGGTCAGGGTTTTCAAAGGCACCGACCGCTGAACCAGGGCGCGCAGGTCCGTCGGAAGGGATTCAAGCAATTCTCGGGTTTTGTCCACGGTGGATCCTGTCTGCGGCGATCCGTTCGCCGGCTGGAATAAGCATGGACGAGGCCGCCTCTTTCGTCAACCCGGGTTGGCAATTGATAGCGGCACGGGGTACATTTTGCCTGATAGGTGAAAAAGATAGATTCATTTGGGGCATCAAGTCCGGTCGGACCTTGCGGGCAAGTTCGGGCCGGCGAAACTTCCGGGACAATCAATACCGGTGAACGAAAAGCGTATCATTCAAACGGCCTTTGTCGTGTCACTTCTGTTGCACCTGGTGCTGGCGGCGGCGACGTGGCGTATTCCCCTGACACCTTCGGTGGACCCCGCCCTGGCCGCCGATCACGAGCGGGAAATCGAGCTTTTCCTGATGCCGGACGAATCGGCCGAAGACCCCGACAATGAGATGCCCAAGGCCTTCACCGCGGTTCCCGACCGCCAGGCCAGCGAAATCCCTCCCGAGGATCCCGACTACCTGGCCATGCACCATTCCCTGGCCGCGGACAACAAGATGGGCGGGGATTCCAATACGCCTGCGGCGGACGAGGAGTGGGTGGCCGACCAGGTCGCCATCCAGAAGGAAGAACTGGCCGGGGCGGACGGCGTCCAGTACGCCCAGCAGCCGTTACCTGAAACCGAATCCGCCACCAGTCCCCAGGAAACCGGCACCGCCGGTCAGGAGCGGGAAAAAATCGACGGTGAGGACATCGACCCCGCCGGGCACTGGGCCCTGCCCCGCGAGGACGCCGAATCCGGAGGCGCGGACCAGGGCGATCAGGCCGACGAACAAAACGAAAAGAAACCGGATCTGGACGATTGGTGGGGCGGCGAGGCGCCCTCAATCCTCAAGGAGGGCGACCAGGGAGCTGAGGGGGACCGCGGCTTCGATTTTAACCAGGCGGCCCGGGGTAAAGTCCGGGCCGGGGTTGCCATCGACGGCGACTTCAGCCTGAATACCTACGAGTGGGACTACGCCCCCTGGATGCGCCGTTTTCAGAACGAACTGTACCGTCACTGGATGGCACCCTACGCCTACCGGCTGGGTGTGATCAGCGGTTTTACGGTGATCAAGCTGGTCATCCGCAAAGACGGCCGGGTTCAATCCATGGAGGTTATGGAGACCGAAGGGCATGAATCGTTGCACGACGCTTCCGAGGCGGCCTTGAAGGCATTTGCTCCCTACTGGGCCCTGCCCGACCATTTTCCTGAAGAGAATCTTGTTATCACCCTCGGCCTGCACTATCCTGCTTTCCGGCGCTGATGACTTGGTGGTGCCCCGCGGGGGAGAAAAACCCCGCTATTTTTTCATGATGGAGGTTTGATCCCAAATGTGGGAAATGATACTGGCCGGACGCTACATGATGATCCCCATTACCCTGGCTTCGCTGGTGGGAATGGCCGTGCTCATCGAGCGCATCTACGTCCTGAGGCAGGGGCGGATCATCGTGCCGGAAATTGCCGAGGCGGTCATGACCCTGTCCGCCAGCCAGGATCTGTCCGTGGCCTACGCCATCTGTGACCGGCGTCCGGGCCCCTTCGCCAACCTGGTCCGAGCCGGCCTGGACCATGCGGACAATGACTGGACCGTTATCCGGGACGTACTGGAGGAGACCGGTCGCCAGGAGGCCACGCGGCTGACGCGCCGCCTGGGCGTGCTGGAAACCGTGGCGGCGGTTTCGCCTCTTCTGGGTCTGCTGGGCACGGTGCTCGGTATGATCCGGGTCTTTGCGACGATTTCCCTGGCGGGACTCGGCAATCCCGAAACCCTGTCCAGCGGTATCAGCGAGGCCATGGTCACGACGGCGGCGGGGCTGATCATCGGTATCCCCGCCCTGGTGGCCTACAATTGGTTGAATGGGCGCGCGGATCGTATCATCTTTGATCTGGAGTGGTACTCGTCCAAGGTTCTGGACACCCTGCGCCGTCGGCAAGTATCCAAACTGGCTGACCGGCCGGGTCCCGAAGCGGTGGCCGGCCCATGAATTTCCGTCCCTCAAAAAAGGGCCACGGTCTGATAATCAACATCACCAGTCTGATCGACGTGATGTTCCTGCTGCTGATCTTTTTCATGGTCACCTCGACCTTCAAGAATCAGCCGGCGATAAATCTGGTTTTGCCCCGGTCGGCCACCGCCAGTGAGACGGTGGACACCTCGGCCATCCTGTTCCTGACCGCCGAAGGTGAGGTCTACCTCAACGACACATTGATCGACCTGGACACCCTGGCCCGGCGGCTGGAAAAAATGCATACCGATACCGGCGAGGACCGTATGGTTCTGCGGGCGGATGAAGATGCGGCTCACGGCGACGTCGTGGAATTGATCGATACCATCAAACAGAGCGGGTTCACCCGCGTCAGCCTGTCGGCACGGGTGCCGGCGGCGCGTTGACCGCCAAGGAGAGGCAATATTGAAGCTCATCAGTGACAGACCGGGAACCACCGTATGCGCCGGCCATCAGCTTGGCCGCCGATTGGCTCCCTTATTGGCACTGGTGCTTCTGGCGGCCCTGGGGACCGGCGGTTGCACCAGCGAAGATCCGAACGTGGTCGGGACCGCCCTGGTGGTCGACCAGGTGGACACGGTTCTGGTGGCCCTGGGCGTCGAGGAGCTTTCCCGGTACTCGGGCCTGATCGTACAGAACCCGGATGTTCTGGTTCACGAGCAGGAAGTCCTGTACATCGGGGAACAAGGCGGGACCAAGTCGGGCTCTCTCATCGCCAACTACGATTTCAGCAACATTTTCAGTGCAGATTATCCCCCGGAACTTTTTACCGAGGAGAACATCAAGACCGTCAAGTTCAGCCTGACCAGGTTGGAATTTTACTCCTCTTCTGCCATGGGTGATACCGCAGGAGCGGGAATCGGACTTTTTTACGAGTTGCGGAAACTGGCCGAACCTTTCAACCCCGCCGAATTCGTCGCCTACCCGGTGACCAACCCACCTGTCGGAATCGGAAACCCGATCAACCAGGAGGCCGTAGAAGTAGAAGGCCTTATCGACAAGGTGCCCTTTCTGGACATCTGGGATGTCCCCAGTGTGGTCAACTGGATTGCCAACGGGGAAACCGTCGGCCTCATCCTGACCCTGGGGTCGGACTCGTTTCCGGGTCTGGTCGGTTTTGCCTCCAAGGAGCTGACCCACTTCAACGAAGTGGACCTTGAAGCGGTGGGAACCCTGGTGGAGCCGAACTTCGTAATAGAATTCAACGACGAATCCATTCTGAATTTCCTGTTGGGTCCCACCGCCGACACGTCCGTCTTCGAGATGGTGCCCGACCCGCAGACCGACGTGGACAGCGGCTTCATGCTGCGGACGTGCTTGCGGACCTATCCCGCCCTTCTGTTCGACCTGTCGGAGTTGCCGCCTCACGCCTTCATCAACCGGGCTCTGCTGTCGGTCACCAACGACACCACCGCCAGCTTCGGCAATCTTGAATCGATAACGGTTTTGGAATGGGACGAGGTCCGCTTCAGCGCACCCTACGATACAACGACGGTTAATGTTCTGAACGATCCGAGCCAGAGATACAGCTTCCGGGTCACCGGGCAGACCAACCTGGATCCCAATTTCAATACGACTATCCAGTTCGATGTAACCCAGGCCATCCTGAGAATCATCAACCAGGTCTATGCGCCCCAAACACGAGGATTCCTGCTTTCCGCGGGGGAGGATTTCTTTCCCGAAGGCGGATTTTCCTCCACGGTGAGCCCGGATTTCTATTACACGGATTTCCGGTTCATGGGCACCGCCGCCGTGGACCCCCTTCACCGGCCGCAGCTGAAGATCACTTACAGCGTTGTCAACGATCTCGACGGGGGAGGGGAATGATGCGCTCTTCCCTTCGCCTGATTTTTTGTCTACCGGCTCTTCTTTTGGTCTGGGGCATGGCGAGTTCCGCGGCCGCCCAGTCACCATTTGCCCTGAGCAACATCGGTCAGAGGACCAGCAACGATGACGCCCGCATGACCGGGCGCGGGGGTTGGGGCATGGCGGTCTCGGATTCCCTCAATCCCGGGTTCAAGAACCTGGCCTCCCTGTATTCCCTCAGGCACCTGGCGCTGAAGTTTACCGGTTATGGGGACAGGATGGAATCCAAGGACACCCGAGGGGAGCGGAAGATCTTCCGGGTTTTCGTCCCGGACATCCGGGCGGCCGCCCCGGTGATGAAGGAGCGGCTGATCCTGACTGCGGGATTCCAGGTGAACCGGTCGACCCAGTTCCATACCTACATCGATACGACTTGGGCCGAGGTCTGGGGCGATTCCATCGTCGGGAACAACCAGTTCGTCAGGAACGGCAACCGATTCCGGGTGCCCCTGGGGGGCGCCTTGAAAATCCTGCCGGGAATTGCGGTCGGCGGCGCGCTCAATATTGAGGGCGGGGGGCTCAAGGGAACGGTGAACAACTTCTTCGTCAACCCTTCCGACTCCCAGGGTCCCTTTTATCAGACCAACGTCAAGGAAACCTACGACGAGTTCCACGGCAATTCGAGGACCTGGAGTGTTCTGCTGGATCCAGTCCCCTGGATTCATGCGGGGGCTTCCTGGACCCCGGCCCATAAGGTGGAGGCGAACCGCAAGGTCACGCATTTCGGGGTGAGTCAGCGGACCCTGTCCACCTACACCATGCAGATGCCCGACGAATACATGGCCGGCATCCAGTTGCAGCCCTTCAAGCGGTGGCGTCTTGGCGCCGACGGTCAGTTCATGGAATTCAGCAAGTTCACCGGGCCGGAGGACTGGATGGCCGACATGGAGGACGAGTACACCCTTTCGGTCGGTCTGGAGCGCACCCAGGGGCGCGAACGCCGGGGCGGGATGTCCAACCTGCCGATCAGGGTCGGGGCCAGCTTTAGACGCTGGGCCTACCGTGTGGGCGGGGAAGTGGTCGATGAAAAATGGATCAACCTGGGTACCGGCTTTCCCTTCGGTCAGGACCTGGGGGAGTTGGATGTGGCACTGTCATACGGTATGATTGGGGAACTTGAAAAAAACGGTCTGGAAACCACCCTATGGCGACTGACCATATCGGTGACAGGTCTGGAACGTTGGTGGTAGTAAGTTGGATGAGTTTACCCGGGTCCATCGGGTAGTTTACAAACCTTCATTCAGGGGAGAATGACCGATGAATCGTGTCTTGGCTTTTTGCCTCATCTCTGTGGTTCTGGTGGCCGCCCTTTTGGCCGGTTGCAAGGACGGGGTGCCCCAGACCGAGCTGGAGAAGTTCATCACTCGGACTACGGCCCTCGAAGGACAGGCCCTGCAGGATACCCTCAGGCACCTGGCCGGAGGCCCAGCGCCCCACAACGCCTATGCGAATTTCCTTCTGGGCAACGGATTCTACGACTCCGCCTCCGACAGTGCCATGGGCAACAACGGTTGGTCGAATGCAGGAGCCCAGGCCATGCTGGACAGCGCGGCAATCTACTTCAATCTTGCCGTGGCCCAGGACAGTACCTTCATCGAGCCCATGGTCAATCTCGGTTCCATCTGGGATGACCGCGCCGAGACGATGGGCGACCGCGTCGAGTACAACAAGCGGATCGCCGAGGCCGACAAGATGTATAACCTGGCGCTAAGTGTGGATCCCACCGATGAGAAAGCGCGATGCAATCTCGGCTCTTTATATCTGAGGCAGAGAAAGACCTCCGAGGCCCTGGCCGAGTTCAAGAAAACCCTCGAATACAATCCTGAGAGTGCTCTGGCCCATTACAACATGGCCATCATGTTTGCCGAGTCGAAGATCTATCGCGAAGCTCTAGCAGAGTGGGACATGGCTTCCAAGTTGGATCCGGACGGGGACATTGGCGACCGTTCCCGGGACAATATCAAGATCGTCAAGGACCTGATGAACGCGCCCACGCCGCCACTGGGGAAGTGACCTTCCCGCTACCGATTCCGGATTCCCTGCGCCGGGCGTTGCCGCCCGGCACGGGAGTCCTGCTTGGCTTGAGCGGGGGTGTGGACAGCGCTGTGACTTTGGCCCTGTTGCGGGCCCTGGACTGCGAGGTCCAGTGCGTGACCTTCAAGAATTTCTGCTATTCCAACGAAGACAACTTCACTGACAAGTCGTGTTGTTCCCTTGAGGCCATCGAGGATGCCGGCCGTCTGGCCCGCTCCTTTGAGGCGCCTCATTGGGTATCGGATGTGGAAAAACCTTTCCGGCTCAGTGTGATCGATCCTTTCGTGGCTGAATACTCCCGGGCCCGCACTCCCAATCCCTGCCTGGATTGCAACGGGGTGGTGAGGTTTCCGGAACTGGTTCGCCTGGCCGAGCGTCAGGGTTGTGCTTTTGCGGCTACCGGTCACTACGCCCGCATCGACGGAGCCGGCGGCCAAGCCCGCCTGCTGCGGGGGCTGGACCCGGGCAAAGACCAGTCCTATTTCCTGCACCGCATCGACCGCGGTCTTTTCGGCCGCCTGCTTTTTCCACTGGGCTGGTACAAAAAGCCCCAGGTCCGCCAGGCGGCGCGCAGCCTGGGTATCAAGGTGGCGGAAAAAAGGGACAGCCAGGAAATCTGTTTCGTTCCGGATGGGGACCGGAGCTTTCTTTTCCCACAGGCTCCCGACGGTGACGGCAGGGCGCTGGCCGAAGGGGAAATCGTAGACCGCGAGGGGCGGCACCTGGGACGTCATCGGGGATTGATCCACTACACGGTGGGACAGAGAAAGGGTCTGGGAATCGCGGCGCCGGAACCGTTGTACGTCCTCGAACTCGATTTGGCCGGCGGGCGTCTGGTGGTCGGATCGAAACCGGAACTGGAAACCTGGACGGTGTCCGGTAACGATTTCCTGGCAGCTGTTCCGGATTTTCCCAATCTATGGAATGATGCCGATGGCGGACCCCCGGTAACCGGTCTCAAGGACCCCGTCGTCCTGCAGATCCGCCACCGACACTCAGGATCCAGGGTGGCCGGCTGGGCGGTTGCCGGCGACAGCATTCGGGTGAACCTGAGCGAACCCGTGGACGGTGCCGCCCCGGGCCAGGGCCTGGTCCTGTACGCGGGCGACCTGGTGCTGGGTGGTGCCCGGATCACTTCGGGTGACTCATAGAAAGGAACCGCGCGATGGCGAAAAAATTCAGGCGTGGAATCATCGTCACCGGCGGAGTCCTGTTGCTGGTTTTTTTGGCGGTGGTCCTGCTGGTTCCTCGGATGGTGCCGGGTGAACTGATATCCGAGCAGATTTCCCGCGAAGTGGAGCGGGCCACCGGGGCCACCGTTGTCCTGAACGAGGCCCGGCTTCACTGGGCCTGGGGCTGGCGGCTGGCCTTGCAGGAGGGTTCGGTACGCGGTACGGGCACCGCTTTGGCGGCGGCCACCGGGTCGCCCAATGACCTGCAGACCTATGACATCGAGTTCGAGGATTTCAGCGTGGTCCCGGCCCTGTTGCCGCTGCTTCGGAAAAAGCTCGTGGTCAAGGAAGTCCGCTGGTCCGGGCCCCGGCTGAGGATTGATTGGGGAAGCGGTGAAGTGGACGCCGGGGGATTTGACCTCCGGATCACGGATTTGAATCTGAGCCTGGACCCCGAAAAGACCGAAGCGCTCGATTCCCGGCTCCAACACAATGCGCCACCCGGTGATCTGATTCCGGCGGATCTGGCTTTTTCCTTCACCGCGGCCGCCGACACGCTGGTTCTGCAAAGGGTGGTTTACACCGAGGTCGACCTGACCGGTAGACTCGATGAAAAAATTCTTTTCGTCGACGACTTGTCGGGTCGCCGTTCCACCGGAACCATCACGGGCAAACTGAATATCGACTTCGTGACCAATCCCTGGGGGCGGCTTGACTTCCAGGCCGAAGCCCGTCTGGTCCCCGCGGCAGCCCTGCTGAAACCCTGGGCGCAAGAGATCGGCAACCGGTTGGACTGTGATTTGAAAACCGAACTGACCGGCGTGTTCGATATGCGGGATAAGGCCACGGTATTGCGGACCCTGAACGTCACCGGTTGGATGAGTGGCGGTCCCGGTGTGTTGCATGCGGCCGTCTGGCTGCAGGAGGTCACGCCCTACCTGGGGGGCCGACAGGATCTCAAGGATGTCCGCTTCGAAAACCTGGTCCATCATTTCAAGTTCAACCAGGGGCGGTATTTCCTGGACAAACTCACCCTGACCGGTGGCGAAACCGAATGGGGCGGGCAGGGCTGGGTGGATCTGAAAGGCAACCTGGGCATGGGCGTCGACGTAAAACTACCGGCAGGCTTCACGCCGGATCTGGGTAATTTTTCCTTTTTGGCCCAGACCCTGCGGGACTCCGAAGGGCGAATCAACCTGCCTTTGAAGTTGTCGGGACGGTCCGATCAGCCTACCGTGGGGGTGGACCTGGGCCGATTGCGGACCCCTTGAACCGAGGTCCGGGTCTCAGATGCGGCGATCGCCTTGACAAATGGAAATCCAAATAGTACCGTGCCTTTCCGCTGATGGATCGGCGGGTCCGCCTGAAGAAGGCAGGACCCCCGGCGGGCGGGAACTGGCATGATACCAATGGGATCGCTTTAGTCCAGGCTGTATAGTCCAGGC
>CBDUDB010000059.1:0-15341 GCA_965365795.1 uncultured bacterium
CCGCCGCCATTGCCTCTGCCCATTCCGCCGCCGCGTCCGGCCTGCCCGGCGCTCATGGCCTCGTCCATGATTTCAGCGAAATCGTCGCTTTCTCTGGTGTTGAGGACCCAGTGGCCCGTGAAATTAACAGGAGGGTCCATGCCTGTTTCGGTGATTGTGTCCGTGGCCAGCGCATCGGGATTTGTGGCCGGATCTTCCATCGTCAAGGCGGCAGGTCCAATCATTGCGCAAATAATCAAGGTAAACAGGGCAGTCGGGTAGGTGGGTCTGTTTTGTACGACCTTCATTCATCGCTCCTTCAGGTTACCAGGGGTTGAGGTGAAGGGCGGGTCGGCGAACAAAAACGGTGGGGCAAAATCCGCCGGCCGCGCCCTTCATCAACCGAACGCGCGTCGGGCGGTTTACCAGCGAATATTTTTCAGATTACCGGTACAAGGCCTTCAAAGAGCCGTAGGTAGTCTCGGTGATAGGCACGACGCCCTCCCGGTTGATCGTGGCCACCGGGATTTCGGGATGGCCGGTCGAGGTATACATGGTGACCGGGCCGGCCTCGGAATCATAGGCCAATCGGCCATTGGTCATTCCCTCGCCGCTGGTGGGGGCCAGGTAGAATTCGGCCCATATATTTGGCGTCAACAACATGAATTGCCAGGTCGCAAGAACCACGGCCGGATTGCCAGGCATGGGTGCTGGGGCAAAGGGTCCCTTGACCACTTCACCGGCGAAAATATCATAGATGGGCCATGGTGGGACGATGGGAACGAAGTCGGGAAATACGATCCCCAAGCCGAATATCAAATTTTCCATCCCTGGCGTAACCAATAATTGGTAGGCAAACTCGTATCCCAGAATTTCCTCACCGCTGGGATTGGTAAGTATTACGTACGCGTTAAAGGGGATATTCGCTCCAATCCAATTCTGCCAAATGTCCGCCTGGAGGTCGAAATAGACGCCGATGCCATCCGGATCGGGGTCCGCGGTGGCGAGTACCTGGGGGGCGGAAAGGGCGAGGAGGATCAAGAGGGTAATTAGAAGGTTCAGAGTGCGCATGGTAAACCTCCAGAATAAATCCTATTTTCGAAAACAATATTTCATTACCCGGATCATAGACCAAGTGGGTGGACAAAGTCAAATGGCCCGGGTCTCATATTTGATGGAAAATACCGCCGGACCCTGCTATCAGGCTCCGGCAGTATCATCCGTATAAATGGCACTCTGGTTCAGGCCGCCTCTTCCGGCTCCGCCGCCAAAGCGTAGTCTTCTTTCAGACCCAGCCGCGCCTTGAAATCCGTCAGCAGCGAGTACACCACCGGAATCAACACCAGCGTGATGAACGTTGCGAACACAACGCCGAAGGCCAGGCTGGTGGCCATGGGAATCAGGAACTTGGCCTGAAGGCTTTTTTCCAGCAGCAGAGGCGTCAGGCCGGCAAACGTGGTCACCGAGGTGAGCATGATCGGCCGGAAACGGCGGACGCCGGATTCGACAACGGCCCGACGAGCTTCGGTGCCTTCGCGCCGGGCGCGGTTGATGAAGTCGATCATCAAGAGGGAATCGTTCACCACCACGCCGGTTAGAGCCACCACCCCGAACATGCTGATCAGGGTCAGGTCGAGTCCCATCAGGATGTGACCCCAGATCGCGCCGACCAGACCGAAGGGAATGGCCGTCATGATCAGGGCTGGCTGCGTGTAGGACTTGAACAGCACAGCGAGCACCACGTAGATCATCAGGATGGCCAGCATGAATCCGGACTTCAGGCTGCCCAGCGATTCGGCCTGCTCTTTCTGTTCCCCTTCCATGCTGTAGCGTAGGCCCGGATGGGCGGCCATCAGATTCGGCAGCACCTCGTCTCGAAGGATGCCGTTGATCTCGTCGGCGTTGGTGATCTGCTGATCGACATCGCCGGTCACGAAGACCACGCGCTGGCGATCTGCCCTTTCGATGGAAGCATACCCGCGACCCACTTCCACGGTGGCCACACGGTTGAAGGGAACTTCGGCACCTTGAGGTGTGCGGATGCGCATGGACTCGATGTTGCCCATGGAGCGCCGCTCCTCTTCCGGGTAGCGGATCATGACCTTGACCTCGTCGCGGCCGCGCTGGATGCGCATGGCTTCGTCGCCGTAGAAGCCGCGCCGCACCTGGCGGGCCAGATCGGCCAGGGTCAAACCGAGGGTGCGGGCTTCGGGTTTGAGGCCCAGCTTCACCTCGATCTTGCCCTCGCGGAAGCTGTCGGAGATGTCGATCACGCCGGGGAACTCGGAAAGCTCGGCCTTGAGTTCCTGGGCGGCGGCGATCAGGTCGTCGGTGTTCGAGGATGACAGCTGCACGTTGACCGGGTCGCCACCCCGAAACAGATTGGCCGAGAACGTCAGGGAAACTGCCCCGGTAATGGGGCCGCAAAATTCACGCCACCGCCGCGCCATTTCGGGGCTGGGCACGTTGCGGTACTCGGCCTTCAACAACTCGGCGTTGACTTCGACGAGGTGGGCGCCGACCGGGGTGGTACTCGCTCCGGCGCCCGGTCCGCCGCCGCCGGAACGAGGCTGGGAGCCAATGGAAGTCTGCACGTGCATGATGACCGATTTCCCGTCTTCACGTCCCTGGTCGAAATCGTCTTGAACCTTTTCCAGCGAAATTTCGAGCTGATCCACTGCTTTCTGGGCATCCTCGACCGTCGTTCCCTGGGGCAGGGTCAGGGCGGCCACCAGGTTGTCCGCATCGACCTTTGGCATGAAGGTGAACTTCAAATGACCGCCCTTCACGATGCCGATGGTCACAAACATGGTGGCCAGCGCCACGGCAATCACGATGGGGCGGTGATTCAAGGCGAATTCCAGGGTATTCCGGTAGGGACCTTCCACGAAACTCTTCAGGGAAGTGTCGATGCGCTCCTTGAGCTTCCCGTACCAACCGATGGTGCGGTTCTGGGTCTGGTCGCCGATGGCTTTCATCGAAGCCAGGTGAGCCGGCAGGATCAGCAGGGATTCGACCAGCGAAAACAGCAGAATCGCGATCACGACTACCGGGATGTTGAACATGAACTTGCCCATCATGCCTTCGACCTGGGCCAGGGGCAAGAAGGCCATGCAGGTGGTCAACACCGCCAGAGTCACCGGAAGGCCCACTTCCAGGGTGCCGCGCGTGGCGGCTTTCTGCGGGGTGTATCCCCGCTCGCGCCAGGAGTAGATGTTTTCGCCGACCACGATGGCGTCGTCCACCACGATACCCAGGGAGACGATGAAGGCGAACATCGAGATCATGTTCAGCGAAACGCCGAACAGGGGGATGGCCCAGAAGGCGCCAAAATAACTGATGGCGATACCCAGGCTGACCCACAGGGCCAGACGAAACTGCAGGGTCAGCGCCAGGATCAGGAACACCAGCACCAGTCCGGCGATGCCGTTCTTGAGCAGCAGATCCATGCGGCTCTTGTAGATGAGGGAGCGGTCGTTGAAGGTGGAAATGTCGATGCCCGGTGGCATCTGGTCCTTCATGTCCTTGACGTATCCCTTGGCCGCCTTGGTCACCGTGAGCACGCCCTGGTCCCCGGTCCGGTAGACCTGGACCATGGCCGAGGGCAAACCGTCGAGGTAGGAGGCCGAATCGACGTCCTCGAAACCGTCCTTCACCTTGGCGATCTGATCGAGGGTAACCTCGGTGCCGTCGGGCGCAGTGATCACCACGATCTGTCCGAATTCCTCACCGGTGTAGAGCTGCCCTTTGGTGCGCACCAGGATCTCGCCGGCGTCGGTCTTCACGCTGCCGCCGGGAAGATCCATGCTGTTGGCCTGAACCGAGCGGGTCACCGCGCCCAGGGTCAAGCCGTAGGCCTGAAGATCGCGTTCGCTGACCTCGATGGATATCTCGAAGGGCCGCGTGCCGCCGATGGTGGCGTAGGTGATGTCGTTCAAGGCCAGCAAGTCGTCGCGGACCTTTTCGGCCAGCAGCTTCAACGTGCGTTCGGTCGCATCGCCAAAGATGACCACGTCCAAAACCTGCATTCTAGGTTCCAGCAGAGTGACGATGGGTTTTTCGGTCTCGGCCGGGAAGGTGATAATGCGATCGACCTCGGCCTTCACTTCGTCCAGCACCTTGCGCTTGTCGGCGTTGGACTCGAGCTCCACCGACACCATGCCGATGCTCTCGGATGAAGTCGAAGTGATCTTCTTGATGCCGTTGACGCCCTGAACCGCTTCCTCGACGCGGATGCAGACCGCCTCTTCCACTTCCGACGGAGTGGCGCCGAGGTAGGGGACACGGATGGTGATCATGTCCATCTCGACCTCGGGGAAAACCTCCTGCTTGATGGATGCGGCGGTCATGACGCCGGCGGCGATGATCACCACCATCAACAGGTTGGCGGCCACATGGTTGTTCGCGAACCAGCGGATCAGCCCGTTCATTTGTCACCGCCCTTTTCGGTATCCTGGTCGACGGCGGGTTTGGGATCAACCGGATCGCCTTCCACCCTGACGGGCATGCCGTTGGTCACATACTGGAGGTTGCTGGTGCAGACGCGATCCCCGGATGCCAGCCCCTCGGTGATGATGGCCTGCTCCACACCTGCACGGGCTACCTGGACCTCGCGAATACGAAGACTGTTCTGCTGGTCGATGATCCAGACCTTGTCGTTGGGGCGCAGGGCCGAGCGGGGAATGACCACCGCCCCGGCGGGCGGTTCGGCGGTGAACAGGACGTCCACGAACATGCCCTCGATCAGGGGAGGACGCTGGCCGGAGCGCTGGTAGGGGTTGGCAATCTCGATTACCACCGACACCAGACGGCTCCGGTTGTCGATGGCGCCGCCCAGTCTGACGGCCCGGCCTTCCCAGTGGTGCCGGGCGCCCGCGAAGTCCGCGCTGACGTCCACCAGTACGCCGCCGTCGGCAGCATCGTAGTTGACGGTTATCCAGGCCAGGTCGTCATCGGCGATGGTCACGGTCACTTCGGCGATGTCGGTGGCGTAGATCGTTCCCAGAGAACTTCCGGACCTGATGAACTGGCCGGCGTCGATCGAACTGTCCAGCACCCGGCCCTCGAACGGAGCGGTGATGGTGCAACGGTCGAGGTTGAGTTCGGCCTGATCCAGGGCTGCTTTGGCCGATTGCAGGTTGGCCCGAGCCAGCTTCAGCTGGGGTTCGTGCATGACCAGGGCGGTCGGTTCGATGGAGCTGTCGGAGTCCAGGCCGGCGTTTCCGATGCGCTCCCATTCCCGCAAGGCGACCTGGGCTTCCTCATCAGCCAGCGCCAGGTTGTACTCGGACTTCGCCACGTTGGCCCGGGCCTGCTGTACGGCCAGGATGTAGTCGGTGTCGTCCACCCTCAGCAGGGTCTGGCCCTTGCTGAAGTAACCGCCCGCTTCGAAGTGGGGGGATTTGTGCACCACTTCACCATTGACCCGGGTAACGACGCTGATGGTCCGCTTGGCCTTGACCGAGCCGAAGGACTTCACGCGGATGGGTTCCGTTTCGGGAGCCACGGAAAAGGCGGAGACGACCGGTCGGGAAGCCGGAGGTGCCTGGCGTTCGGGCTTATTACCCATCTTGACCAGGGCGAGGGCGACCACGGCGCCCAGAATGAGGATCACCAGGGCCGTCAAGAGGTTTCGTAATGTTTTGGCGCTCACTGTTGGGCTCCTTCATGGGTATCCGCACGGTTCATGCTGATGTCGGAGGTGGCGGGATCGATTTCCCACGGTCCGCCAAGGGCTTGGATCAGATTGACGCGGGCCGAGCGCCGCGCCCTCTGGGTTGTCAGCAACTGGCTTTCGGCGTTGAACAGCCGGCGCTGGGATTCGAGGGTGACCAGCAGGCTGTCCAGCCCCCGCCGGTAACGGTCCTGGGCCATGTTCACCGAGCGCCGGGCCTGTTCCGCCGAGTCGGTGAGGTACTCTTCCTGCCGGGCCTGGAAAAGATCCTGGTCCAGGGCGTTTTCGACTTCGCTGAAGGCGATCAGGATCGACTGGCGGTAACCGGCCGTCGCCTGCACCACGCGGGCTTCGGCGGCCTTGATCTGGGCCTGGGTGGCGCCCCGGTTGATCAGGGGCATGAACAGGTTGCCGGCCACCGACCAGAAGTCGGAACCGCCGGAGAACAGGTCGGAAAGTTCCGTGGACTTGGTTCCGCCGGTGGCCGTCAAAATGATCCGGGGATAGAGCGCGGCTTTGGCCTCGCCGACGCGGGCTACCGAGGAATGAAGTTTCATCTCGGCGGCCAAAAGATCCGGTCGGCGCTCCAGCAGGTCCGAGGGCAGCCCCGCCGGGACCGGTTCCAATGGGTCGGGCATGACTTCTTGAGAGAGGGAACCGCCCGGACCTTCGAGATCGCTGGCGACCAGATTACCCGCCGGATAACGGCCGGCCAAAATTTCCAATCTGCGGCGGGCCGCCGCGAGCTCCTGTCGAAAGGCGGGATCGGCCGATCGGGCGGCCGCCAGGTTCTGACTGGCCAGATGCACGTCCAGGGCCGAGACCAACCCCCGGCGGTAACGCTCCCGGACGGTGGTCAGGTTTTCATTGAAGTTGGCGATGGTCCGTTCGGTCAAGGCCACCTGCAGCTGCAGTTCGCGGATGACGAGCCAGGTGCGAACTACCTCGGCGATCAAGGCCTGGGCCACCGTGCGCCGGTCCTGTTCGCTGGCCAGCAAGGTGGCCTGGGCGGCTTCCTTGCCGCGGGACAGGCGGCCCCACAAGTCGGCTTCATAGGCCAGAATCGCATCGGCGGAAAACTGATTGGAGTAGATGGGGCCGAACCCCTGGGTAAGCGCCTCGCTGGATTTGCTGCGCCCGGCGAAGCCGCCGATTTCCAGCCGGGGCCACTGGGCCGACTTGGCGCCGCCCAGCAATGCCCGCGCTTCGAGAACCCGGCCGGCGGCCGCGGCGAGATCGTTGTTGAATACCAGGGCGTCATCGACCAGGTCATTCAAGGTGGTGTCGGCGAAGGATTCCCACCAGCGCCACCGGACGCCGGGGCCGACCGATGTTTCGCCGATAGCCTCGGTCATGGCCTGCTCGGGCGTCTGGCCGGACCATTCGTTGGGCACTTCGGCTCCGATTTCGGGACGGACGTAGTCGGGACCCACGCTGCAGCCGGAAAGCAGCAGGACAAAAACCACGGGCGTCAGGGACCGGATCATCATGGAGAAACCTCCGGATACAGACCGTCGATGGCGGCGGTGGAAAAACGGGTGATATGTTCGGTGACCTGATCGATGTATTCATCGAGAGAAAGACGCAGGGCGGGGAAGGCCTGGAGCATGATCGCCAGGGATTCAGGATCGCCTTCCATGTCCTGCCTCTTTTGCCAGCGGATGATGAGGTGGTGGATCTGCCCGATGATGCTCGCCGCGATCCAGGACACCTGTTCCGGCTCCAGGGCGGGCCTGGCGGTGATGAGAGCCTGGGAAAATTTCCCAAATATGGGCGCGACCATGGTCTTGAAAAAAGGACCGGCCATGGGCGCGTTACCGGGGTGCATTTGGCGGGCTATCAGGGCCATGAAACTCGCCTTGCCCTGGTCGGGCAGCGCACCTTCGAGGTGCTGGCGGACAAGGGTGCGGATCACCTGGTCCACCCGGGGCCGGCCGCCGGTTTTTTCCAGAAGGCTGCCCAGGGCGGCGAGGGTTTTGTCCCTCTGGGCCACAAACCGGCGCTGGACCACCTCAAAATAGAGGTTCTCCTTGCCCTGGAAATGGTAGTTGACGGCGGCCACGTTGACGTCGGCGGCGGCCGCGAGGTCCCGGATGGAAACGTTTTCAAAGGCTTTTTCGGCAAAAAGCTTTTCGGCGGCGTCCAGGAGCCTGTTTTTGGTGGACTGGCGATCTTCGGCCAAGGGAGTCTCCCCGAGGAAGTGATCATCTGTTTGCAACAAGTGATTTAAACAAAGAAATTAAACATATGTTTGAATATTGGCAAGGGAGAAAATCAAAGCCACAACCACCATGTTGGCCTAAAATGTTCCGATAGCCCCCAATTGGCCCCATGACCCGGAGACATCCATGACCCCCAAATCAACACCCAACGACAGCCACTTCACCCCGGCCTTGTACCGGTTCATGCGCGACCTGGTCGCCCACAACGACCGCGACTGGTTCGCCGTCAACAAGGATCGTTACGTGGACGACCTCAAGGATCCCGCCTTGCGGTTCATCGTGGATTTCGGCTCACGCCTGGTGAAGATCAGCCCGCATTTTCTGGCCGATCCCCGGCCGAACGGCGGATCGCTTTTTCGCATTTACCGGGACATTCGGTTCTCGAAGGACAAACGGCCCTACAAGGACCACACGGGGCTTCACTTCCGACACACCGCCGGCAAGAGTGCGCACACGCCGGGATTTTATCTGCACCTGCAGCCGGGAGGCAGTTTCGTAGGGGTGGGTATTTGGCGGCCAGATACACCGACCTTGAAATTGATTCGCAATGCCTTGGTCGATGACCCGGGTCGGTGGAAAATGGCTGTGGGTGGGAAAAAATTTCGGGCGGATTTCAAGGTGTCCGGAGAAAGTCTGAAACGGCCGCCCAAAGGCTATGACCCGGATCATCCATTGATCGACGTCTTGAAGATGAAGGACTTCACGGCCTTTGCGCCCTTGACCCAGAAGCAGGTCACCGCGCCGGGTTTTGTGGATGAATTCGCCCGGCTGTGCCGGGCGGGCGGTTCGCTGGTGAAGTTTGTTTGCGAAGCGATCAGCCAGCCTTACTAGGTATCTTCCCCCACCCCTAAAAAAACGGCCTCGGAGATAAAATCTCCGAGGCCCGGATCGCGCTCTCCGTGTTTTCGACCATACCGGCCGAACAAACGCGATACACAATTCCGGGTTATGAGCACTCTTCTTAACCAGAGTCTCGTTGTCAAGCGATGGGACTCAAGGTGGGAAGCGAGCAAATTCCCGCGAGACCGTTTAACCCGATTACCGAGCAAATTCCCCAAGCCAAGTAATCGGGCAAGGTGTTTCAGTCGGTATACCAGTCCCTCGGACACGGCGGATCATCGGCCACGCAGTCGGTCTCTGATCCCACCCGTGCCCCAACATGGTAACACAATGAATGTGGTTTTCAAATGGTCAAATGTCATTTTTCTCTCGTTAATTGATTAACCCGGAAAGCGGAATTCAGGGTTGATCAGGTTCTGTCCGGTCATTTCCGGCGGCTGGACCAGGCCCAGCAGGCCCAGCACAGTCGGAGCAATGTCCGATAGACCGAAGTCACCATTTTTCAATACGTTGGGCTTGTTCTCGAAGTCCTTGCCGGCTACCACCAGGGGCACCTTGTTGAGGGAATGCTGGGTGAGAGGGGCGCCGCCGGGAGCCAGCATTTCATCGCAGTTGCCGTGGTCGGCGGTCACCAGCCAGATGGTGCCCCGTTCCAGGCTGGGCGGCATCATCTCCGCCAGCAGTCGGTCCAGGGTCTGGAAGGCTTTTACCGCCGCGTCGTAGTTTCCCGTATGGCCGACCATGTCGCCGTTGGCAAAATTGACGATCACCACATCATGGTCATTTCCCGCGCAGGCTTCGGTGACGATGGCCGCCACTTCGGGGGCGCTCATTTCCGGCTGCAGATCGTAGGTGGCAACCTTTGGCGAAGGGACGAGTTTCCTGTCCTCGAAGGGGAAGGGCTCTTCCCTGCCGCCGTTGAAAAAGTAGGTAACGTGGGCGTACTTCTCGGTCTCGGCAGTGCGCAGGTTGCGGATGCCCTGGTTGGCAAAAATCTCGGCCAGCCCGTTGCGCGGCGCCTCGGGCGTGAACATCACCGGCAAATCCATGGACTGGTCATAGGGCGTCATGCACAGGTAGTTCACCCGGGGGCGATGGTCCTGGACAAATCCGTCGAATCCCTCCTGCAAGAAGGCCCAGGTCAGTTCTCGGGCGCGGTCGGAGCGGAAGTTCCAGAAGAAGATGCTGTCGCCGTCGCCAACGGTTGCGCGGGGCGCGCCCTCGGAGTCGATGATGATCGTGGGTTCGACGAACTCGTCGGTGACACCCGCCTGATAGGAGGCCTTGATGGCGGCCACCGGGTCGGAGGCCATATGGCCTTTGTCATCCAAGCGGCCGTCCACGAGCAGGGACCAGGCGCGCGCCACGCGATCCCAGCGTTTGTCCCGGTCCATGGCCCAGTATCGCCCACAGACCGAGGCGATCTGGCCGGCCCCGATCTCGGCCATCTTGTCCACGAGTTCCTGTACGTAGATGCGGCCGCTGTTGGGGTCGGTGTCACGGCCGTCCAGGAAGGCGTGAACGTAGATTTCCGTCAGCCCGGCCTTCTTGGCCTCGGCGATGATGCCGTAGAGGTGATCGGTGTGCGAATGGACCCCGCCCGGCGAGACCAGCCCCAGCAGATGCAGACGTCCGGTGCCCTCTTTGGCCCGGTTGATGAAATCTCGCCAGGTTTTGCGTCCGGAGAACTCGCCGTCCTTGATGCTCTGGCCGATGCGGACCAGCTCCTGGTTGACCACACGTCCGGCCCCGATGGTCAGGTGGCCGACCTCGCTGTTTCCCATCTGGCCCACGGGCAGACCCACCTGGAGACCGCCGGCTTCCAGAGTGGTGAACGGATATCGTTCGAACAGGGAATTGTAGAATGCGGGCTGGGCACCGATCACGGCGTTGCCGACCTCGCTGCCCGGTCCGGACCGGTAACCGACTCCATCAAGGATGCAAAGAACAACGCGGGGGTGGCCGCATTTAGGCTGGGCGGACGAATCGGACATGAAAAACGCTCCTCGATCTGTTCGGGTTTGGGTCAGTCCTGAGTCAGCACATCTGTCGGGAGGGCCCAGAGCTCTACTTCGCCCAGGGCCATCAGGACCATATCGGATAGATAATAAACATCCGCCGCGGGATCGGCTTGTTCCGGGGATATTTCCGTGACAGTCAACACCGCACCGGCCTGCAGGACCGCGCGCGTAACTTCGGCGCCGGCGGGCAGGAACTGGGTCACCCTCAATTTACCCAACCTCACGATGTAGGCCACCGAGACCTCGGGGTGCAGCAGCTGATCGGGGGCCAACAGGATGCGCCGGCGGGTCTTTTCCAGCTTTTCGGCCATATCCGGCCGGTTCGAAAAGAAGTGGGCGTCCCGCTGAATGGTCAAGCCTGGCCGGCTGGTGGTATTCATCAGCTTTCCCTTTCCTGCATGTAGTCCAGGATCTTGCTGGCCGGCAACTGCCGGGTGCTGGGACCGAGCCGGATGTAGAACGTCTCCTGTTCGCCATTCTTGAGGAACACCGGTTCGGGACACCGGTCGCAGTTGACCAGGAAAACCTGCCGGTCGCCCACGTCACGGAAACCACCATTGAGATAACTGGCGAACTCCAGGCCAATGTGCTGCTTGATCAGGTTGTCGAAATGGAGCAGGAACTTGTCGTCGTTGCTGAACCGGTCGGCCTCCAGGCCCAGGATTTCGCCGTCATCGGAAACTCCGATCAACAGGAATCCACCGCCGGTGTTCAGGTAGGCGACCACGGATTTCAGCCAGGCCAGTTCCATTTCCTTGCCCGGCTTGTCGGCGTGAAGATTCCAGCGCATGGTCGATTTGAATTCGACCTGGGCGCTTTCGCCGGCGGCGATGAGTTGTTTCAGCTCGGACTCGTCCTGGGGCGGGCGCCGTCGTCGACGGGCGAAGCGTTGCCACTTGTTGCGGTAGTCGAACGCCAGGACGATCACCGCCACCATGGCCAGGGTCAGCAGGATCCCGAACAGGATCATGACCTTGCCCGTTACCGTTTCCAGGCGGCGGCTCAGGTCGCTGGCCGGGGCGATCAGGCCGAGTTCGCCGGGGTCGGTCTGACCCACGGGGGGATAGAAGACTCCCCACCAGGTCTGGCCCTCCTGACGGAAACGAAAAGAGGTATGGAAGGGACGGTCCAGGCGGCCCCATTCCAGGAGGGCCGCTCCGATGACGGCGTGTTCGGGTTGGCCGGAGACGAGCAGTTCGTCGACCTCGGTAAATTCGAGTTCATTTCCTTCTCGCGGCGAAAGCCAGACGATCTGACCCTGGCCGTATCGGCGCACCAGTATCCCGTTTTCGGTGATGGGGGCGGTGGCGTCGAACCGGTCCAGATCGTCCTTGAGCAGGCCCAGGGCAAGGACCACCCCGTCCACCGAACGGGCGGCGACAAGCCCCAAGCGGCCGTCCCCGGGCAGGGCCTCGTACTTCGACCACTGGATGGGACCTGTACCGGTTCCGGCGCGGGCTTGAGCGTACCACTCCTGATCCCGGCATCCTTGCCCCGCCTCATCCGGTTTGCCCGCGACCCAGCCGTTTTCGGAACGAACCTGGGTGAAAACAGGACCGGTTTCGGGAATGACGTAGATGGTCGCGATCTGGGGCGTCGGGTCCACCAGGGGAATAAGCAGGGACCTCAACCCGCCGGGCTCGGTGGGGTCCAGCAACCCTTCAGCCCGCCACCTTTCCATCGAAGCCAGATGATTCCCGAAGGGCGCGAGGAAAACGAGGAACTGGGTGCGGGTGGCCTCGAGTTTCTGCTGCAGGATGTTGGCGTATACCGACCGCTGGACTTGCAATTCCCGGATGGTGATATAACCGGTGGTCAGCACTCCGATGATGATCAGGACGGTGACGGCCGCGACCAGGGGCCGGGCACGGCGGCGGGAAATGGGGGTGGTGGAAGGCGCAGTAGACAATGAAGCCGTCCTCGGGTCGGGTTGGACTGAGACTGGTTGGTGGACAGTATAATATCCCGGGAGTCGATCCGGGACAACATATCCCGAAGTTGAGAAAGGGGCCCCCGGGGGCCCCTCGCTCCATCAGGTTGATTTTGTCGGGATCAGGACCCTTCCATCTCCTTCGCTTCCAGCGAGCGGGGGTCCGCGTTTTTTACGTACCGATCAAGCCAGGTCACCGTTTCCCAGACCAGGTGCAACAGCGATTCGCGGGCACGGTAGCCGTGGCTCTCGTGGGGCAGCATCACCAGTCGCGCCGTGGCCCCGTGACCCTTCAGCGCGCCGTACATGCGTTCGCTCTGCATGGGGTAGGTGCCGGCGTTGTTGTCGGCCTCGCCGTGCACCAGCAGGATCGGTTCGTTGATCTTGTCCGCGTGCATGAACGGCGACATGGCGAAATAGATTTCCGGCGCTTCCCACAGGGTCCGTTCCTCGGCCTGGAAACCGAAGGGGGTCAGGGTGCGGTTGTAGGCACCGCTGCGCGGCAGACCCAGACGGAACAGATCGCTATGGGCCAGCAGGTTGGCGGCCATGAAGGCCCCGTAGCTGTGGCCGCCGATGGCGATGCGGTCCCGATCGGTCACCCCCCGTTCGACGCACACGTCGACGGCCGCCTGGGCGCTGGCCACGAGCTGTTCGACGAAGGTGTCGTTCGATTCCTCATCGCCCTCCCCGATGATGGGCATGGTCGGGTCGTCGAACACGGCGTAACCCTGGGTCAGATAGATCATGGGCGACCACCAGCCGACCCGGGTGAAACGGTACGGCGAATCGGTGACCTGGCCGGCGTCTTTCTTGCTTTTGAACTCAGTCGGGTAGGCCCACATCAAGGTGGGCAGGGGACCGTCCCGTTCCTTGTCGTATCCGGCGGGCAGGTAGAGGGTGCCGGTCAACGCCACGCCGTCGGCCCGTTCGTAGGTGATCATTTCCTTGCTGATGCCCTCGAGCTGCGGCGTGGGGTTGGGAAAGAAGGTCTTCTGTTCCAGGGTGTCTTTCTTCAGGTCGCGCAGCCAGTAGTTGGGCGGATCGGTCTGCGACTCGCGCCTGGTCAGCACCAGCCGTTTTTTCACGTCCACAAGTTCCACCGGGTTTTCGAAGAAGGGCGCTTCGCTGCGGAAGAACCGGGTGGCTTGGCCGGTCTTGAGGCTGTAGGCGTCCAGGAAAGGACGGTCGCCCTGGTTACTGGCGCCATCGCCGATCAGGAAGATAGTGTCGCCGCCGTCGGCGGTCAGGATCACGTTCCGGCCGAACTTGCCATAGTGCATGATGGGGTCGCCGGGATCGGCATAGCGGTCCTGCCACGACCGGTCCTGCACCTTGGCTGGAGCGAAGCCGCGGTCGTCCGGTTTGACCCGCCAGACCTTGAGGTTGCGGGTCGTCCACCACCAACTGGTCACGAAGGCCAGGTCGCCGTTGCCCCAGGTGATGCCGCCGTAGCGCTGGCCCAGGGTCATCAGGGTTTCGGGTTCGCCGGTGAAGGGGGCCTTCAGGGTGAAGATCCGGTCGCGTTCGTCAGCTTCGACGCCACCGTCACCGCCGTCCAGGGCCTCGACCCAGCACAGTTCGGCCGCGGCGTCGGCCCGCCAGGTGAACCCGCGGCGCCCGGTGGCCACGGATCCGAAACTGATGGGCACCTGGTCCTGCAGGGGCAGGTCGGCCACCAGGTAGACCGGTTCCCCATTCAGGTTCCAGACTTCGACCTTCTTGGGAAAGTCGTCTTCCTGCAGGGAGTAGGAGAAGGGATGCTGGACCATCTGGACCATGAGGAACTTGCCGTCGGGGGAGGGACTCACGGCCCGGAAAATGGCCGGCTGACCGAGGCTGCGGGCGGTGCCCTTCAGATCGAAATGCACGAGCTGGCTGGTGGTGTAGTACTCGAAGAGGGCTTCGTCATAGGTGTTCTGCAACAGGTCCTGCAGTGTCCGGGCCGGAGCTTTCTTGCCCAGGTTTTCCTGGATGACCGGGCCGGTCGGCGCCACCGGTTCGGAGGGCGCGGGGCCGCGGCCGGCCGGTACCGTCCTGGCGACGAAACTCTTGCTGTCCGCGAGCCAGCTGTAGGGCCGGCCGTAGACCGCGTTGAGGGCAAGGTCGGCCGGGGTCACCCGCACGGCCCGGCCGTTTTTCAACTCGGCGTACCAAAGGCTCAGCTTGTCCTGGGAATTCACCACGAAGGCGATGCGCTGGCCGTCGGGGGCCCAGGAAACACTGGTGATGCGCGCTTGTTCGGGCAGTCCGGATACCTTGATCTCTTTTCCATCGGTCAGATTCTGGAAGGTCAGCCCGTCCAGGCTGCGCTCGCGGCTGGGGCTGTTGCTGCGCGGGTTGATGCGCAGGCCGGCCAGCCGCAGTTCGGGCTGGGCGACCTCGGCGATGAGCGGGTTGCCGGGACGCTCCAGAAGCAAAAGCCACCGGTTGTCGGGGCTGAGATAGACCCCGGGGGTGGGGGGTGCGTCAATGATGTCGGTCAGCACCTGGGGCGGGGTCTGGTATTCGAGGGAGTCGCCTTGGGAAAGAACGGGTCCCGCGGCCTGCAGGACGAGCACGGATATCAGCAGGGCGGCTGAGCGCATCAAAAAGCTCCTCGGTTCGGGGAAGGGTCCGGAAGTCTCCAGAATATTCTCACGGTCGGGCATAAGGTATCTACGATTTTTCAGGGA
>CBDUDB010000060.1:0-15338 GCA_965365795.1 uncultured bacterium
TGGCTTGGTGGTGTCTGGCTTGGTGGTGTCTGGCGTCGACGGCTGGCCCGGCTGGGGCCGCCGAAACTCTTCCTCTGCCCGCCGGCGTGGCCTTCAGCGATACCCTGGTTGTCCACTCACGTTCCCTGGTCGAACCGATAAATCCGAGCGTATCCGGGCTGGTCACGCGGATCGACCTGGCCGGTGAACCGGAGTGGCGCGAGGCGGGCGATCTCCTGGCCCGGGCTGCCGGTTTCCAGGTCCGGCGCTATGGGGCGGTGGGGGCGGCGGCGGTGCCGTCGTTGCGAGGCTCCACGGGCGCGCAGGTCCGCTTTTTCCTGGACGGAATGCCGTTGAACGACGCCCAGAACGGGGTCTTCGGGCTGGACCGGATCCCCCTGGACAGGCTGGAAGCGATCGAAATCCATCGGGGGGTGGTGCCCACGGGCCTGGGGGGAATCGGCGGCTCCGGCGCCGTCAATTTTTTGACTCAGACCGAAGACGAAGGTCTCGATTTCCTGGCCCACACCGGGTCGTTCGGGGAACTCGCTGGCAGGGTGGCCGCGGGTCTGGCCAATGCTGGCGGCACCAGATCCGGAGTCCTTATGGTCCACGGCCGACGCGCGGACAACGACTTTTCCTACTCCGACCACAACCAGACTTTTTTCAACGCCGCCGACGATACGGTCCGCACCCGTGAAAACGCCTGGATCAACCAGTGGGGCGCGTGGGCGGCGGGCTCATGGGAGACCGGACACCTGGTCAGCCGCCTGACCGCCGGTCATGACCGTCGGGATGGCGGGCGTCCAGGCCCCCTTGGCTATCTCAGTCCTCATGCTTCGGTTCGGTATGAACGCACCGATGGCCAGTTGCATCTGGACCTGGACGAGGGCCTGCTGCGGCTGAACCTGGCCGGCGGCCGCAACGAGGATTTTCTGTACGATCCGGAAGGTGAGATCGGCTTCATGCCGCCGGGTGATGATCGCTCGGCGAGTCGCGAGGTCACCGGCCGCCTGATCTGGGCCCCTGATCTGGTGGACGGGCTGCTCTCATTGCAAACAGGGGTTGAATGCCGCGACCAGCGTCATCAGGACTGGATCCGCGGCCACCAGGAGCCCCTTCGCAAGCGTAGGACCTCGAGCGCGTTTGCCACCGCCACCCTGGTCCTGGCACAAGGCCGGGTTCAGGTGGCCCCGGGCTGGCGTTGGCAACGGGGTCGCGACGAGTTTCCCCCGGTGCCGCGGTTTCCCTGGTCGCCCCAGAAGGATGCGGTTCTCCAAACGCGAGACGATGTGTCTCCTTCGCTCGGGCTGGTTTGGGCCGTGGTCCCGGAAAAGCTGTTTCTGGAAAGCCACGCGGCTCGCACCGTGCGCCAGCCCAGCTGGGTGGAACTGTTCGGTCATCGGGGCGGGATCGACGGAAACCAGGATCTTACGCCCGAGGACATGGCCTCGGCAGACGTGGCCTTCAGTTATCGATCGGGCCGAGGTTTGTTTTCGGGCCGGGTTGCCTGCTTTTATGCCGAGACGGACGACAAGATCATCTTCATCCAGAACAGCCAGCGGACCAGCCGGGCCATCAACGCCGGCAGGACCCGAACCAGGGGTGTGGAGGGCGAGGTAACAGCCCGACTGCCGGTGAAGATGACCCTGACCGGCAACATCACCATTCAGGACGCCGAGGATCTTGGTGGTCTGGACACCACCTACCAGGGAAACAAACTCCCCTTCCTGCCGGATGTCGAAATGCAGGCCAACCTGAAATGGCGCCCGACACACTGGACCCTGTGGGCGGAGGTGGCCCATATGGGAGCCAACTATCGCGACCGGTCCAACACCGAACTGAACAAGGCGCCTGCCCGAACGCTGCTGAACCTTGGGGTGGCCAGGGATTGGCGTGCCCCTTGGCTGGGATCCGCGGGCGTGGTGTCGGCGATTGCCGAAGTAGTCAACTTGACCGACAACGCCGTCTACGACGTTGAAGGCTTTCCGCTGCCCGGTCGCTCCTGGCACCTGGCGGTTCGCGTGAGGATATGAACATGAAAACCCTGCTCTTGTTGCTGATGTTGATCACCGTGTGTCCGGCTTTGAATGCGGAAACTTCGGGCTGGGTCCTGACCACGGATTATTCCACTTTCGGCCGGGTGCGGAGTTTTGACCTGGACGACCCGTGGACCGTTTCGGGTGACCTGGCCACCATCCCCGGTGATCCCGCCGGCCGCCACCATGACGGAAAGGTCTACATCGTGGGGCGAGGCGGAGCGAATCTCGTCCAGATCTACGATCCCGAGGCCGGTTTCTCCCTGGTCCGGGAATTCAGCATTGGGGCCGGCCGAAATCCGCAGGACATCGCCTTCGACCCCGCCGGGGAGGCTTACGTCAGTTGTTATGACCAGGCGGTTCTGTTGCGGATCGATGTCGGCGCGGGCACGGTCCTGGAAACCTTTGACACTTCGATTTTTGCCGATGCCGACGGTTTACCCGAAACCGCCTGGATGGTCGCCCAGGGCGATCTTCTTTACATCAGCTGCCAGAAATTGGACAGGCTCCAGGGGCACGTTCCCAGCGGACCGGGCGCCCTGCTGGTTTTCGACATGGCGGCCGAAACCTGGGTGGACATGGACCCGGCCACTTTCGGAATCCAGCCCATCGTTCTGACCGGGGGGAATCCCTATACCCGGATCGAGGCCCAGGAAGGCAACCTCCGGGTTGGCTGTGTCGGGTTCTACGGGCAGAACGATGGAGGCGTCGAGGAGGTGGACCCCGTCAGCGGGACCAGCGGCGGCTACCTGGTGACCGAACAGGAACTGGGTGGGGATATCATCACCTTCACCAGCACTGGAGATGATCTCCACGTGCTGGTCAGCAACCTCGACGGCATTACGAGCCTGCGTCGTTTTGACCCCGCGGACCGAACGGTGTCGGTCCTGGCCACCGCCGTCGGTTACTATTACTCGGACCTGGCCTGGGACGGGGACTTCCAGTTGTACCTGGCCGACCGGACCCTGGGCGCGGCCGGTCTGCGGGTATTCGACGAAACCAGCGGCGCCGAGTTGACTGCCGGTCCGATCCCGACCGGACTTAAACCCTTCCAGTTCGTGCTGCCGGATACGGGGGAGATTTCGGCCGTACTGCCGCCAATAATAAATGGGTTGGAGCTGTCACGGCCCTTCCCGAATCCTTGCAATCCGGCGGCCGATCTTCTGGTCACAGGACGGCCGGGAGCCGGGATCCGGGTGGGGGTCTACGATCTGGCGGGCCGCCGCCTGAAGGATGGAAATCTGCTGGCGGACAATGCCGGCAGGGCCAGGTACCGCTTTGACGGTCGGGATCAGAAGGGGAGGACTCTACCCGCAGGTATCTACCGGGTGGTCGTCCAGGATGAAACGGGCTTTGCGGCCAGGACCGTGACCCTATTGAAGTAGACCGCCTCCGTGAATCAGCCGCTGATCCAGGCCAAGGCGGCGGTAAGGTCATTGAAGACTTTAATTTTGGCGTCGGGAACCTCGATCTCGGAAAGGCTGACCAGCAGTGGGCCCATTCCGGTCAGCATGGCGTTGGAAAACACCAGGGCGGTTCGGCCACCGGCGCGTGAATGGGAGGTGTCCTTGACGATTCCAGCGATGTGGCGGATGTCCTCTGGCGACAGGAGGGACAGGTCGGCTTCGGTATAGTCCCACATGGAGTGGATGCTGGGAGTCCCTTGATATAGCTTCCGTACCTCCTTTTCAATTTCAGGCGCGGTCACCGGCCCGGTGCAGATATAGGTGGTCAAATCCAGCTTATCGTCGTAATGAGGCTTGATCATATGGTTGGCTCCCCGGGTCGGCAAAATGATCTATCCCAGCGGCCTGCAGGTCAGGTCCCGCCTTCGATCGGTCATCAAAAAGGGTAATTACAGAATCGCCAGACCGCACTTCCTCCGGTCGGAGCAGCGGAAATGTCTTTTCCTGAACACCATTTTGTCCCACAATTTTGCCACCCCTTCAATTCAAAGGAGAACAGGCCATGGTTCGCATCTATACCAGGACAGGTGACGGGGGCGACACCTCCCTCGGTGACGGATCCAGAATTCCCAAATCAGGACCCCGGGTGGCCCTTTACGGGGAGGTTGACGAACTGAACAGCTGGCTGGGATTGTGCGCCGTGGCCCTGAATGATCTGGGAATTTCAGTGCCCGGATTATCCACCCAGGACATCCAGCTCATCCAGAACCGACTGTTCGACCTGGGCGCGGTCCTGGCCAATCCCGTTCGCTCGACCGAAATGGCCGCCTTGCCACCGGAGGACCAGCCTTTCGGCGCGCAGGACCTGGAAAGCCTGATCGATGCCATGGAGGCTCTGCTCCCGCCGCTGAAAAACTTTATTCTGCCCGGAGGGTCCGCCCCCGCAGCCACGATACACGTGGCCCGGACGGTCTGCCGCAGGGTCGAACGGAAGACCGTGGCCCTGGCCACCGCTGAACCTGTTCCCAGCGAAGTGATCACCTATCTCAACCGATTGAGCGATTTCCTGTTCACTGCCGCCCGGGCGGCCAACGCCGCCGCAGCAGTGGCCGATATAACCTGGACTGCGGCCAAGGGAGACGGTTGAGTGTTTTGGCTGGGCCTTTTTTCTGGAGATTCTTCGAATAATACCCCAGTGGGGGGGGTAGGTACCCCGTCGAACGGGTCCCGGGAAACAACGGGAGACCCTTTCGGCGCCCAACGCCGGCAGGATCGTGCGGATATCGAGCGCTTTCTGGCCGGCAATGATGAAGGGTTCGAGGATCTCATGATGCGCTATCGGCACAGGGCCTACGGGATCGCTCTCAGTTTGACGGGCAATCACGACGACGCCATGGACGCCATGCAGAAGGCTTTCATCCGAGTCCACCGGTCTTTGCCTAAGTTCCGTATCGACGAACCCTTTTTTCCCTGGCTCTACCGGATCGTCCGCAACGCCGCCCACAACCAGCGGCGGGACGAAAAAAGGCACAAGGGGGAAGTGCCTCTGGAGTGGGTCAAGAAGCCCGACGGCCGACCGGACCCACTATCCGAAACCGTGGCCGACGATCTGCGCGAGCGGATCTGGCACGGTCTTCAGGAAATGCCCGAGGAAATGCGCGAGGTTTTTCACCTCTATCATTTCGAGGGACTCAAATATCGTGAGATCGCCGATCTGCAGGGCGTGCCCATCGGAACGGTGATGTCGCGGCTGCACGCGGCCCGGTTGAAGCTGCGTCAAGCCGCCGGTCTGGAGGAATTATTGTGAACGGGAAAGGGCCCTTTGACCCCCGGAAGGAAGCCCCCCTGCTCAGCGCCTACGTCGACGGAGAACTGGACCCCGACGAGGTGTCGCGCATCGAGGCCCATTTGGAGGAAAACCAAGAAACCCGGCGCGAGGTTGCAAAGCTGCGCCGGCTCAAGGATGTTACCGGCGCTCTGTGCCTGAAAGATCCCCCGCCCGAAGAGTGGGAACAGTTCTGGAAGAGCGTCTACAACCGGGCCGAGCGATCGTTCGGCTGGATCCTGCTGTGCCTCGGCCTGGTGGTGATCGGAGCCTGGGGCCTGACCGAAGGGTTGACCGCCCTTCTGAAGATCGACCAGTTGCCATTCCTGGTTCGGGGAAGTGTACTGGTCTTGGCGGCCGGCGCCCTGGTACTGATGATTTCGGCGGTGCGCGAACGGATCTACAAACGGAATCGAACCCGCTACAAGGACGTCATCCGCTAACGGGCTGAAGGGGAAGATCATGAACGGATCGATTCTGATAACAACGACCCACGATATCGCGGGCAAACGTATCATCAAGACGATCGGCCTGGTGCGTGGCAACACCATCAGGGCCCGGCACGTGGGGAAGGATCTCATGGCGGGCATCAAGAATATGATCGGTGGTGAGATCAGCGAATACACCAAGATGATCGCCGAATGCCGCGAGGAAGCCCTTGACCGCATGATTGCCCAGGCCGTCGAAAACGGGGCCAATGCGGTGGTCGGTGTGCGGTTCGCGACCAGCGAGATGATGGAACACGCGGCCGAACTTCTGGCTTACGGAACGGCTGTCGTGGTGGAGGATATCGAATAGTATTTCACCGAGAAAAAGGGCGCTCGCAAGAGCGCCCTTTTTTTATTTCACACCAGGAGGAAGGGGATGAACCCCGTACCGGGCGGGTGGGGAAGGTATCGGCTTGTTCCTCGACTACTTGTCGACTACTCGTCACTTATTCGTCGCTTATTCGTCGCTTATTCGTCGACCATGCTGATGGCATCTTCGGGACAGGCGTCGATGCAAGCTTCGCAATCGATGCACTCTTCCGGATCGACAAAGGCCTTGCCTTCGACCATGGAGATGACTTCGGTGGGGCAGGCTTCCACGCATTCTTCACACGCGTTGCACAGGTTCTTGTCGACTAATGCGGGCATTGCACATCCTCCTGAGGACATCGGGCAATCATCCGATAAAGGCCGCTCATCGCGGCGGACAACACCTGAAAAGTAACCTTTGATTTCTTGAAGTCAAATAAGGGATGATTATCGTTATCGCGCGTAAAGTATTTGAATGCAATAAGTTGAGAGAGTTAAAAAGGTAGACTGAAAAGTTTATTTTCGAAAAATTCGATCCAGTCTCCACCGGTGGTCCCCGGCCAGCAAAGGTGGGAGGCAGAGCGCCAGGAGGATTCCATCGCGCCACAACAAATCCAGACCCACGCTATGCCCGCCATCGGTGTTGAAACAGCCGCAGGAGATGTCCAGGTTTCGGATCAACGCCGAGGTGATGGCGGCCATGAAGATCACCGTCAGGGTCCCGGCCAGCAGGGCCGCGCCTCTTTGCCAGATGCCCAGAATCAGAGCCACCCCGCAAACCAATTCCACTACAGGCAAAAGGTGGGCGCTCAAATGAAGAAGGGAAAAGGGCACGATGCGGTAGTGATGGATGACTTCGGCGAAGGCCGCCGGATGGAGCAACTTGTCCACCGATGCGTAGATAAAAATCCCGCCGACAACGAGGCGGCAGACAAGGACAACAGCGGTGGTCATGATTGCCCCCCTGTGCGCTGTGAGATTTCTCCGCCCGCCTGGCGCCAGGCTGCCAGACCGCCCTTGAGGATGAACAGGTTGGGATAGCCTCGGTCGATCATCCGGGCAGCAATGGTGGAAACGGGCAAAAGGTCACCGTCCCCGAAGAGGATGAAATGGTCCTCGGGATTCATGAAGTCGAAATAGTTGAGAATGTCGTCATCGAAACTGTCGGCGCGAATGAAGAAGGCTCCCGGGATGGTCTGGAAATCCCCCTCGATCGCACCTCTGGTGTCCACGAAGAAATAATCACCCTCCTCGTACTGGGCCAGAGCTTCCTCGATCCCGGTCAGGGGCGCGGCCAGTTCCAACTCGTAACCGGTAGGGTCCGCGGTCAGGGACAGACCGTCGCTGCGTAGAAGCCAGGATGCCGTCATGGCCACCAAAGCAACCAGCAGTAGTGCGCCGGCCTCCTTCAGGGAGACCGACCACTTGAATGATCCCGACGGGCTTGAAGTTGGGGTTCCGGAACGCATGACTGGGCTACAACCTCACCATGTAGCTTACCGGAACTTTGATGGTCGGCGTCTCCGGCCGGTTGGTGTGGATGGTCAAGGTGCCCTTGACCTTGCCTTCGGATTCCTGGGCCCGGGGGTCGTTGCTGCTGATGGGTTTGCCCGTCAGTATGACCTTGGTTTCCACATTGGGAATGGTCTCCATCACCTCGACGGAAATTTCGGGCAAATCAATCTCGGCGCCGGTCACCTTGAATTCGGTGCCCTCCTCGAAGGGAGCCACTCGGACGGTCTGACGGAAACTTTTCTTGTAGCGGAAACTGACCTGCTCGGGACTGACGGTCAGGGACTGGATCACCCAGGCCTGCATTTCGATATCGACCGTTTCCATAGTCTCGATGTTGGTTTCAACGCGTACGTAATCACGGTGTCGGCCCGGCTCTATGTCCGCCGGGACAGTGACTTCGAGGATGGCAACCTTGGGATCGCCCTCGTAGTTGTTGACGGTTTTGACCTGGAACAGACCCATACGTGATTTGTCGGCGGAGATCTCCAGTTTGGGAGCGACCGTGGCCGTGAAGGTGACGTGTTTGGTCATTACCTCACCCATCAGGGATCGGGAGAAGCCGACGCGATTGGTCACCGGGTCGATCAACAGCGGCGTGTTGACCGTGGCCTTGAAAATGACTTCGATCTCTGGGTTGAGCGGATCGTTGGAGAGGACGGTAACGGACTTGATCACCGTTCCGTGGAATTTCTTGCTGTTGAAATTGATTTCGATCTCGGTCGACTCTCCCGGGCCAAGGTTGTGCCTGGTCAACGTGGGCACGGTGCAGCCGCAATCGGCTTTCACATCCAGGATACGGAGCTCGGCCGCCCCTTCATTGGTCACCGTCACGGTGGCGGAACGATCGGCCTGCTGGGGCATGTCCCCGAAATCGAAGCTCATGGGATTCACGGAAATGACCTGAGCCGTCGCGGGAGCCGCCTGAAGCGCCAGAGCAGCCAAAATGAAAAGGAAACAAGCGCTCACCTGTCGCATGGGAAACCTGCCTGGGTTAGTCGGTTTGATGTTTGTTTTTACCGGGCCATTCTACAAAACCCGGGATTGGCTTTCGGGTTCCCCCAATTTTGCCTCTTTTCGTCCCGGTGGCAAGCCCTTAGGATATCAGCAAACGGTCCGGAGGTGTCATGTTCGAATCGACAGTCAGCAGCCGAGGTGTGATCAGGGGACTTATTTTCCTGGTGCTGGTCATGGCCATCGGTACGGCCTGGTTCACTTTCATGGAGGATCATTCCTTCCTGGACGCCCTGTACATGACGGTCATCACCATTAGCACGGTCGGTTTCAAGGAGGTCAGGGCTCTTGACGGTTCCGGCCGCCTCTTCACGGTTTTCCTGATAATTTCCGGTTTGACGGTTTTGACCTACACCTTGGGCTCCCTCGGCCGGGTCATCGTCGAGGGCTCCATCGCACGCTATGTCGGGAGGAAGCGTATGCTTCGGGATATCGAAAAACTCAATGGGCACTACATCATTTGCGGCCATGGCCGGATGGGCCGGATCCTCTGCGAAGAGTTGACCAAGGAAAAGGTCACTTACGTGGTCATCGAGGGCGACCCGGAGGTCGCCGAAGACCTGGCCGAAAGGGGCTTTCTGGTTATCCAGGGCGACGCCACCGAGGATAAGATCCTCAGCCAGGCGGGCGTTTCCAGGGCCAAGGGACTGGTGGCGGTGGTGTCCAGCAACGTGGACAATCTCTATATCACCCTTTCGGCGCGGGTGATGTGTCGTGAGGAAAATCCCGGTCTGTACATCCTATCCCGAGCGACGGATCGTCAGGCCACCGAAAAGATCGAACGCGCCGGCGCGGACCGGGTCGTATCGCCCTACGTGATCGGCGGCATGAGGATTGTCCAGGCGCTGCTGCGGCCGACGGTGAGTGATTTCCTGGAGATCGCCACCCAAACCGGCGACATGGATCTGATGTTCGAGGAACTGGCCATCGGAAGCGATTCGGATCTGGACGGGGTGGCCCTCAAGGATTCGGGGATTCGCAAGAGTTACGACGTGGTGGTCATCGCCATCAAAAAGTCCACGGGTGATATGATTTTTAACCCTGGGCCGGAAGCACTTCTGCACAATGGAGATATGCTGGTGGCCTTGGGGGACCGGACCCAGCTCGATCGTCTGGCCATTTCGCTGGCCTGATTTCCTGAACAGGCCGACCAGCGGGTAGCCGAAAAATATACTATTTTTATCATGTATATCTGAAGGCCGATCCGGCACCCGGTTTTGCCGGGTCCTTTTTCTCATTTTGGTATGGAACCGGTGCGGAGGCCGGAGGAGGAATTCCATGAGCGGAAACATCCACGACAACATGACCGATCTGATTGGCGCCACGCCCCTGGTCCGCCTTGACCGGCTGTCGGCCGGGCCCGGTGAGATACTGGCCAAGCTGGAATCCCTCAATCCCATGAGTAGCGTCAAGGACAGGATTGGTCTGGCCATGATCCTGGCTGCGGAAAAAGACGGAACCCTGGTTCCCGGGGGCGAGATCATCGAGGCCACCAGCGGGAACACGGGCATCGCCCTGGCCTTCGTGGGGGCGGCCCGGGGGTACAAGGTGACCCTGGTGATGCCCGAAAGCATGTCCCTGGAGCGCCGGGCCACGCTGCGGGTGCTGGGGGCGGAGCTGGTTCTTACCGAAGCCGCCGGCGGCATGAAAGGCGCCATCGCCAAGGCCCAGGAAATACTGGCCGAAAGGCCGGACGCCTTCATGCCCGACCAGTTCAACAATCCCGCCAACCCGGACGTGCATTACCGGACCACGGCCGAGGAAATCTGGGCCGGAACCGAAGGTCATGTCGACGTCCTGGTCGCCGGCGTGGGTACCGGTGGCACGATTACCGGCACCACCCGCCGACTGCGGGAACTGAACCCGGATCTGATTTCCGTGGCGGTGGAGCCGGTCGATTCGGCGGTGATTTCCGGCGGACCTCCAGGTCCGCACAAACTCCAGGGTATCGGTGCGGGGTTCATTCCGGGTAACCTGGATACGGAACTGATCAGCGAGGTCATCACCGTTGGCAATGAGGAATCCATGGAAATGTCGCGTCGCGCCGCTCAAGTCGAGGGCCTGTTCGTGGGGATTTCCGCGGGATCCGCCTTGCTGGCGGCGATCCAGGTGGCCGAACGGCCCGAAATGGCCGGCAAGAGGATCGTGGTGATCATCCCTTCCTTCGGAGAACGGTATCTTTCTTCGGATCTCTTCAAGGAATTCCTTTATTGAGGACGGACCATGACCAATCGGGAACGAACCAGCAAGCTGCGCCGGGTAACCCGGGACATCGTCACAACCTACGGGACTATCGGGGGCATCAACCGGATCGGGGAAAAGAACCTCCCTTCCCGGCAGGTAGTGGTGGAAATACTGGAGGAATTGCTGGCGGTCATTTTTCCCGGATACCACGGCGCTCCCGTTCCGCGGGACGCCGACCTGGAATTGCTGGTGGGCGCCCGCCTGGATTCGGTGAGCCAGCACCTGGCCGACGTCATCGAAAATACGCTGGAATTCTGCCACCATCTTCCCTGCGAATGTGAAAAACTCTGGGCGATCGCCGACGTTCCTCAGGATCAGGATCGTTTCGCGGCCGCAGCCCGTTTCGTGACCATGGCCTTTCTGGATCAGCTGGCCGGCATTCGGGAGCTTCTGGACAAGGATGTCGCGGCCGCTTTTGCGGGGGATCCGGCGGCGGCCAATACCGAAGAGATCATCATCTGCTATCCGGGGATCCAGGCCATTTCCATCCACCGCTTGGCGCATCCCCTGTACCGGATGGGGGTGCCCTTGCTGCCACGGATCATGAGCGAATGGGCGCACCAGATTTCGGGGGTGGATATCCATCCGGGGGCCCAGATCGGGGAAAATTTCTTTATCGATCACGGGACGGGCGTGGTCATCGGGGAAACCACCCGGATCGGCGACCGGGTCAAGATCTATCAGGGTGTGACCCTCGGGGCCCTCAGTTTTCGCCGCAACGAAGACGGGACCCTGGTCAAGGGTGGCCAGCGTCACCCGACGATCGGCGACGACGTGACCATCTACGCCAACGCCACCATTCTGGGTGGCCAGACCGTGATCGGTGAAGGGGTGGTGGTCGGTGGCGGGGCCTGGATCACGCGGTCTGTTGCCCCGGGTCGTAAAGTGGGCATGGCCAAGCCGGATGTGATTCCGGAGGCTGATTTTTAAACCCCCATGTGGTAACATTATAGGCATGAATACCATACAAAGAATCTCCCTGTGCCCTGTCGCCATTGGACTGCTGAGTATTTTGCTGCTGGCTGTGGCTGCGGCATCGGTGGCCCGCGGCGTTGATCTGCCCCATGGTCCGATGACCCGCCAGGAATTCGAGATGGCCAAGACCGTGCCCCCAGGTTCGGCGGGCGACAAGAACGGGGAACTGGGGGATGCCGCGGCCGGCAGTGACCGCTACGATGTTCTGCGGTACGATCTGGACCTCATCATCGACCCGGAAACCCGGACCCTCGAAGGCACGGTGAAGATGGTTTTCGCCAGCCTGGTCACGGACCTCACCGATTTTGTTTTTGACCTCCGTCACACCCTGGACGTCGATGGCGTTGACCACCTGACGGGCGCCCTTCCCTTCACTCACGATGCCGATTCCGTTTCGGTGATCCTGCCCCAGGCGGTGGCCGTCGGCGTGGAGGATTCGGTCGTGGTCAGATACAGCGGCTTGCCCCGCTCGCCCATTGTCAACCGGGGCCTGATGTTCAGAACCCACACCCGCCTTCCGGGCGGATCGCCGGATGACACTTCGCCCATCGTGGCCAACATGAGCCAGCCCGGTTATTCCCAATCCTGGTGGCCGTGCAAGGACAAACCCGGCGACAAGTTTCTGGTGTCCATGAAACTCACGGTGCCGGACAATCTCATCGGAGTGTCCAACGGGACCCTGATTTCCGAAACTCCTGCTGACCCGGGCTGGAAAACCTATGCCTGGCGGGAAGACTATCCCATCGCCGCCTACCTGGTGTCCGTGGCCATCAGCGATTACCAGCTGCTGGAAGAGGATTGCACCACCAGGGGGCTGGGTTCTTTCGTGCCGCTGAAGAACTGGGTCTTCCTGGCCGACGTGGATGACGCGATTCTCGAGTTCGCGCCCCTGTGCGACATGATGGATTTCTGCGAGTCCCGTTTCGGGGCTTACCCTTTTCTGGGGGAAAAATACGGTCATGCCGAGTTCATCTGGGGTGGCGCCATGGAGCACCAGACGGTGACCAGCATCGGCCACGGCTCCCTGGACGGCGGCGGCACCCACGGGTGGCTGGTCGTGCATGAACTGGCCCACCAGTGGTTCGGGGACAGCCTGACGCCCGGTATCTGGGCCGACATCTGGTTGAACGAGGGTTTTGCCACCTATTCCGAGGCCCTCTGGTACGAGTTTTCCAGGGGTCAGGACGATTATTTCACCTACCTGGCCAATCACCGCAACGAAGACGCTTGGACCAGCGAAGGTTCGGTCCATGATCCGGTGCCGGTCTTTCCGGGCCGGGTCATTTACGACAAGGGGGCCTGGATCCTGCATGCCCTGCGGGGGCGCATGGGAGACGGACCATTTTTTGGTTTGGTCCTGGAGTGGGCCAGCGGCGGCGGCCGGCCCGGCGGATATGTTGCGACACAGGAATTCATCGACCTGGCCAGCGCGTGGGCAGCAGAACCCCTGGACAATTTTCTGTGGCCCTATTTGGAAGAAAGCACCCTTCCGCAGATCGTTTTCGACTATGAAGTCGGCGAAGGGGATGCGGGCGCCGATACGAAACTTTCGGTAACCCTGCGGCAGAATCAGGGGCGCCTGTTCGATAACGTTTTCCCCCTGGTGGTGACGACCACCAACGGCACCAACACCGAACGAATCCCTTTGAATACCCGCAGAAACACAGTGGAACTGGAATACACCGAGGCCGTCACGGAAGTGCAGCTGGATCCGGAAAAATGGGTGATCTGGAACGCCGCCTCCCCGGTGGCTCTACCTCAGGCCCTGGAAAGCGTCTATCCCAACCCTTCAGAGGGCAGCTATGTGACCTTCCGTTACAGGCTCAATCAACCAAGTCATGTCGAAGTCAACATAATGGACGCCATGGGTCATGAGGTCTTCCACCACGACTTGGGCACCGTATCTCCTGACGACGATGGCAATACCTATGGCTGGAATGTGAAGACGAGCAACGGGGCCAAGGCTGCCAGCGGGATCTACTGGGTAGCCCTGGAAATCGGTGGTCAGCGACATGTTTCCAAATTCTCGGTGGTCAGGTAGGCCTGGGTGTACAGGGGATTCGAAAAATCCGCAGGGCCGAAGGCCTGAGGACATTTCGAATCCCCTGTACACCCAGGCCTACCGATTTGGCGAGAAAGTGGGGAACACATGTTGCTGACCGCGGGTGAATACAGGATAAGGGATTTGGCGGAAGGGGACGTGGCTTCGGTCGCTCGGTACGCGAATAATCCCAGCGTCGCCGGGGTTTTACGCGATCTTTTCCCCTATCCCTATTCCCCAATAGATGCCCGGGAATTCATCACCCGCATCAACGGTGAGGATCCCCGCACGGCCTTCGCCATCGCCACGAAAGATGAAGCCTTCGGCGTCATCGGCTACATCCCCGGACAGGATGTCTACCGGTTTTCCGCGGAAATCGGCTACTGGATCGGCGAACCCTTCTGGGGCAGGGGGATCATGACTTGTGTGGTAAATACCTTCTCCGATTATCTCTTCGATACTTTCGAGTACAACCGCATATTCGCCGGAATATTCTCCTCCAATCCCGCCTCATGCCGTGTTCTGGAAAAGGCCGGCTTCACCCTTGAAGCCATCTTGAAGGCCCACGTTGTTAAAAACGGCGAACTCCTCGATGAGCATTTGTATTCCAGATTGCGTCCGGGTTTGATCAACAAGTAGATCCCCTCACATTGGAAGTAGGGAGTCGGGGGCTGTCGACCGGGTCCGAATAATCCGCAGGGCCGAAGGCCTGAGGACATTTCGGACCCGGTCGACAGCCCCCGACTCCCTACTTCCAATGCGAGGAGATGAACTCGTCGACCTCCGGGATGCCCCCCTGAAAAACGAGGTACCCGTTGTGGGGTTCCCGCTCGGTGATCTCGCTGTTGATCGGCGTTAGCATGATGCGCTGCACCTCGGCGTGGTCTTGGCTCTGACCAAGCGCCCAGCCCAGTTTCACGTAGGCCACCTCGGGCAGCATGTTCGCCGCGGGAATGACGCCCAAGCCCATGATTTCCCGCCCGGTCTCGTAGACGTACATCTGCACGTAACCCCACATGGTCTGAACGGTCATGTAGATGTGGACCCCCGCTTCGCGTGCTCGGTCCAGGGCCGGATACAGGGGCTTGTTGACGTGTCCGAGCCCCGTGCCGGCAATGACGATCCCCTTGTAACCATTGTCCACCAGTGAATCGATGATGTCCGGCTTCATGGCGGGGTAGTAGTAAACCAGGGAAACCCGGTCGTCGAAGACGGCGTTCAGCTTGACGTTCTTGTCGCGGCGGCGCCGCGCGTAATCCTGGCGGAAGGGGGTCACGCCGGTTTCGTCGATTTTGCCCAGGGGAATGTCGCTGAGCGTGCGGAAGGTCGAACGGTAACTCGAATGCATCTTGCGCACGCGGGTGCCGCGGTGCAGCAGGCCGTACTTGTCGCTGGTGGGGCCGAACATGCAGACCATGACCTCGGCGATGTCGCTGGTCGCGGCGGTGCGCGTGGAGTTGATCAGGTTGATGGCGGCATCGGAACTGGGCCGGTCGCTGCTGCGCT
>CBDUDB010000061.1:0-15001 GCA_965365795.1 uncultured bacterium
TCGTCGCGGTCGGTCCAGATGGGCGCCATTTCCAGACGGATGTCGTAGTAGGCCGAATCCTCCGCGGCCTGGGCGGCGCTACTGAAGGAACCGCTCATCCAGTCGGCCAGCTGGACCAGGTCGGGTTCGTCCGCCATCGCCATGGCGGCCGGCAATAGTAATAACAGCGCAATCAACGGAAACCATTTCATCGTTTTTCCTCATATCGATGCCGTCAATGACCCAAGTCCGATCATTACCGTTCCCTGCGGATCTTCGCACCCACAGAGGCCAAACGCTCCTCGATCCGCTCGTAGCCCCGATCGATGTGATAGACCCGGTTGACGACCGTCTCACCCTCGGCCGCGCACCCGGCTATCACCAGAGCCGCCGAGGCACGCAGATCCGTGGCCATTACCGGTGCCCCCTGCAACTTTTCCACACCGAATACCGCCGCCCGCGCCCCATCCAGACGGATGTCCGCCCCCAGGCGCTGCAACTCTGCCAAATGGGTGAAGCGATCGGTATAGATTGTTTCGGTGATGAAGCTGGTGCCGTCGGCCACGCAACAGGCGGCCATGACCTGCGCCTGCATATCGGTGGGAAATCCGGGATAGGGGCGGGTCACCACCTCGACCGATCGGGGACGCCCTGTCGACTCGATGGTTAGAAGGTCTCCGTCGGGAGTGATTTCACAGCCCATGTCCTGCAATACCGAGGTCACCGGGCTGAGGTGTTCGGGATCGATCCCGACCAAAGTTACCCGCCCGCCGGTCAAGGCCACACCCGCCATGAAGGTGCCCGCTTCGATGCGATCGGCCATCACCCGGTGGGACAACGGCGCGATTTCCGGAACCCCCGCCACGCGCAGAGTGGTGGTACCCACGCCTTCGATGATCGCACCGGCAGCCGTCAGCGCCTGCACCAGCTGGGTGACCTCCGGTTCCACGGCGCAGTTTTCCAGAATCGTCTCACCTTCGGCCAGAACCGCCGCCATCAACACGTTGCAGGTACCGCCCACCGACGACGGTTCAAAGCGGAACCGTCCCCCTTTCAGACGGCCGGTGGTTCGGCCCAGAATATATCCGCCGTCCAGTTCGATGTTCGCCCCCAGCGCGGCCATCCCCTCGAGGTGGAGATTCACCGGCCGCGGCCCCCAGGCGCAACCGCCGGGCATGGATACGCGGGCTTCGCCCATGGAAGCCAGCAGCGGTCCCAGCACGTAAATGCTGGCGCGCATCTTACGCACCAGATCGTAATGAGCTTCATGGGAATTCAGGTTGGTCGTATCGATTTGCAACCGATGGTCTTCAAAATGGCAGCGTGCCCCCAGCCCCTCCAGGATGGTCATGAAAAACCGCACATCCTGCAGGTCAGGGACATTGTCGATGACCGATTTCCCTCGGGCCAGCAGCGCGGCGGCCATCAGCGGCAACACCGCGTTTTTGGCGCCCCCGATTTTGAGTTCCCCCTCCAGGGGGGTCGGCCCTTCGATCACGAACCTATCCATGGTTTTCCTCCGGTTCCTTCCAGCGGGCGGTTACCACCCGGTCCCTGTCGGCGTAATCCCTGATGACCCTGATGTCCGTCAAGCCCGAGGCGGTAAAGATGTCCTCCACATCCTGCCCCTGATCGTCCCCGATTTCTACTACCACGTGGCCGCCGGGACGCAACCAGGTCCCCACACTCGAAGCCAGGGCCCGATAAAAGACGAGACCGTCCTCGCCGCCGCTCAAGGCTTCCACCGGATCGTGTTCGGAAACCTCTGCGGCCAACCTCGGAATATCCGCTTCGCGAATGTAGGGAGGATTGCTGACCACCAGATCGACCTGCCCCTTCAGGTGGGCCGGCAGCGGATCAAAGCGGTTGCCCGGCAGAACATGGACCCGGGGCCCGGCGCCCAGGGTATGGGCATTGTGCTGGGTCAACTGCACGGCGGCCGGGTTGACGTCGGTGGCATATACCGTCAAGCGGGGAACGTCCAGCGCCAGGGAAATGCCGATGATGCCAGTGCCGCAGCCGATTTCCACCGTCACCGGAGCCAGCAGCCGGTGATCCGGGGGGGCGAGCAGGGCGACCGCCTCTTCGACCAGCCGCTCGGTTTCCGGCCGGGGAATGAACACGCCCGGCTCGACCTTGAAAACCCGGGAATAGAATTCGGTCTCCCCCAGAATCTGTTGCAGGGGTTCCCCGCCGGCGCGGCGGCGCACCAGGTCGCGGAAACGATCCAGTTCGGCGCCCAGAACCGGGCGGTCATGCTGGAAAAAGAGTTCGATGCGGGATAGACCCAGCACGTCGGCCAGCAGCCGTTCGGTGTTGAGCTTGGCCGAGGTCACCCCTTTGCCGTCCAGGTACTCGCTGGTCACCTGGATCAGTTCCCTGATGGTCTTGTGGGGGCTGGCACTGTTCATGGACAATCCGGGATTGGGGTCGTCAATCGCTGCGGGTGGCGGCCAGGGCCTCCTCGCGCCGGTAGGCCAGGATGGCGTTCACCACGTCATCCAGGTCGCCCGCCATGATGGCATCCAGGCTGTGCAGGGTCAACCCGATGCGATGGTCGGTGACCCGGCTCTGCGGGAAGTTGTAAGTGCGGATCTTGGCGCTGCGGTCGCCGGTGCCGACCTGGCTCTTGCGTTCGGCGGCAATCTTGGCCTCATGCTCCATGATCGCCTTTTCCAGCAGACGCGAACGCAGCACACCCATGGCCTTGGCCTTGTTCTTGTGCTGGGATTTTTCATCCTGGCACTGCACCACCACCCCGGTGGGAACGTGGGTGATGCGCACGGCGCTGTCGGTGGTGTTGACCGACTGGCCGCCCGGTCCCTGGGCCCTGTACACGTCGATGCGCAGATCCTCGGTCCTGATGTCGATATCGACTTCCTCGGCCTCGGGCAAAACCGCCACGGTCACGGCCGAGGTATGGATGCGGCCCTGACTCTCGGTGGCCGGCACGCGCTGCACGCGATGCACGCCGCTTTCCCAGCGCAGCATGCCGAAGGCGCCTTCGCCGCGTACGGCGTAGATCACTTCCTTGAAACCACCGCTGGTCCCTTCGGTGGCGTCGATCATCTCGGTCTTCCAGCCCTGCTTCTCGGCGTAACGCAGATACATGCGGCCGACTTCCTCGGCGAACAGGGCGGCCTCGTCGCCGCCGGTGCCGGCGCGCACTTCGAGAATGGCGTCGCGGTCGTCGTTGGGATCGTGGGGTAACAGCGCCGTTTCCAGTTTCTGGGCGGCTACCACCAAGGCGGGCTCGAGAGACGACAGTTCGTCATGGATCATCTCCACCATGTCCGGATCGCTCTCGGCCTTCAGGAGTTCCTTGTTGTCGGCGACCTGCTCGGTGAGCAATAGCCACTTCTCCCCGAATTCCAGCTGCTTGCGCACCCGCGAATGTTCCCGGGTCAATTTCTGATACTGGGTCTGGTCATTGAGCGCCGCGGGGTCGGAAAGCTTTTCCCCCAGCTTGGCATATTTTTCACGGAGGGTTATGACGTTGGCTTTCAAGCCGGCGCTCCTTCTTCCTCGACCTCATGTCCTACGGGAATATCATAAAAGGTGCGCTCGGTGAAGTCATCCGCTTCCGGGGTCAGCACCGCCCGCAGTGCCGCCATGCCGACGGTCAACTGGTCGTCGTCCGGTTCGCTGGTGGTGATCTTCTGCATCATCAGGCCGGGAAAGATGAACGGTTTGATCAGCCAGGACTTGGCGTATTTCCCCGACAGCTTGATGGCCTCGTAGGCCAACCCGCCGATCAAGGGCACGAAGGCCAGGCGCTCCAGCCGGTCGGCGATGGTTTCGGGCCGTCCCAGGAAGGAAAAAACCACGATCGAGATCAGCATCACGAAAAACAGGAAGCTGGTGCCGCACCGCGGATGCAGGGTCGTGAAAGGACGGGCGCCGTCGGCGTCCAGAGAGCGGCCGTTCTCGAAGGCGTGAATGCTCTTGTGCTCCGCACCGTGGTACTCGAAGACCCGCTTCATGTCCGGCAGTTTGCTGACGGCCCACAGGTACAGGACAAACATGACCACACGGAAAACGCCGTCGACCAAGTTCCAGATCACGCTGCCTTCACCCTCGGCCACCACCAGGTCGGTCAGGAGGATGGGCAGGTAGAAAAACAAACCCATGCTCAGCACAAAAGAAATGGCCACCGTACCCCACATCAGGGCCGTGTCCCAGAAGGAGCTCTTCTTCTGATCGACCCGTTCCTCACTGGTAGCCTGGTCCGCCGAAAACATCAGCGCGTCGATACCCAGGGCCATGCTCTCGATCAGGTGTATCCCCCCGCGGATCACCGGAATATTCAGGAACGGCAGTTTCCGCATGACGCTCTTGAAGGGTTTTTTGCGGATCACGATCCGTTTGTCGGGCGTGCGCACGGCCATGGCCATGTAGGCGGGGCTGCGCATCATCACACCCTCGATGAGGGCCTGGCCGCCGACGGCAAGGTCCATCTGGCGGGCTTCGGTGGCATCTATCTGTCCGGGGTCATCCTGGGGGTCGGAACCCTCCGGGGATTTCCGGATTTCGGCTGCGGATTCGCTCATGACTTCTCTTTCGAAAATTCCTGTGAGGGCCGGTCGCCCGTTCCTGGTGGACTCGCTACAGAATAAGCAAAAAAGGGCGCCGGGACATCAACCCGGCACCCTTTCTGGATTCGATTCTGGATATATTCTGGATATCCCGCCCCGAGGTCCGGGGTCCGTCGTACCAGAACAGCTCCTATTTCTTGCCGTAATTGGCCTTTTCGTAACGCTTGCGGAAGCGTTCGACGCGCCCAGCGGTATCGACGATTTTCTGCTGACCCGTGAAGAAGGGGTGGCAATTGGAGCAGATTTCGACGTTGAGCTTGTCTTTGGTCGAACGGGTCTGGATCACGTTGCCGCAAAGGCAGGTGATGGTGCAGTCCACGTACTTGGGATGTATGTTCTTCTTCATGGTCCTATAAGCCTCTATTTCCAGCCAGCAAGCTATTTCGCGCTTGATTATCTCGCGCTAGGTTGAGGCCAAAAAGAAATAGGGAATGTTCCCTTATGCAAGAAAATTTTCCGGTTTTCGCCCTTTCCCGGCCCCTTATCAGGCGTTCATGGCCCCCAGGAACTGGTCGTTATCCTTGGTCTTACCCAACTTGTCGATGAGGAATTCCATGGCCTCGATCGGGTTGTAATCGCTCAGGTACTTGCGCAGAACCCATATTTTAGCCAGATCCTTGGGCTCGATGAGCAGATCTTCCTTACGGGTGCCCGATTTGAAGATGTCGATGGCGGGATACACCCGGCGGTCGGCGATCTTGCGGTCCAGGACCAGTTCCATGTTGCCGGTGCCCTTGAACTCTTCGAAAATCACCTCGTCCATGCGGCTGCCGGTCTCGATCAGAGCCGTGGCAATGATGGTCAGTGACCCGCCGTCCTCGATGTTGCGCGCCGCGCCGAAGAACCGTTTGGGCTTCTGCAGGGCGTTCGAATCGACACCACCGGAAAGGATCTTGCCCGAATGGGGCACCACGGCGTTGTGGGCCCGGGCCAGGCGGGTAATGGAATCCAGAAGGATCACCACGTCCTTGCCGTTTTCGACCAGCCGCCGCGATTTGGCCAGTACCATGTTAGCCACCTGCACGTGGCGTTCGGCCGGTTCGTCGAAGGTGGAGCTGACGACCTCGCCGTTCACCGACCGGGCCATGTCCGTCACTTCCTCGGGCCGCTCGTCGATCAAAAGCACGATCAGGATCACTTCGGGATGGTTGGTCGTAATCGCGTTGGCAATCTGTTGCAGGATCATCGTCTTGCCGGCCCTCGGAGGCGACACGATAAGACCGCGCTGCCCCTTGCCGATAGGCGCCAGCAGATTGATCAGCCGTGTGGTCATATTCTTGGCGGTGTATTCCAGATTCAGCATATCTTCCGGGTATAGCGGGGTCAGGTTGTCAAAGAGCGTGACCTTCTTGGCCGTCTCGGGGTCGTTGTAGTTGACCGACTCCACCTTCAGCAGGGCAAAATAACGCTCGTTGTCCTTCGGGGGACGCACCTGGCCGGCAATGGTGTCGCCGGTCTTCAGGTCGAACTTCTTGATCTGAGAGGGGGACAGGTAGATATCATCGGGCCCGGGCAGGTAGTTGAACTTGGCCGAGCGTAAAAAGCCGTATCCTTCAGCCAGAACCTGCAAAACGCCCTCTGCGTAGATCAGACCGTTCTTTTCGGTCTGCCCTTCCAGAATCTTGAAGATGAGCTCTGATTTACGAAGGGTGCTGAGGGCCTCGATGTTCATCTCGCGAGCGACCTCCACGAGCTCGTGGATGTTCATCTCCTGAAGTTCCTTGATGTCCATTTTTCTCCTCGAACCTGACAGATTGGAAAGGTGATTGTGGTAGACACCAGGCGTGCCGTGGCAGCCCGATTGGATGGGAGGATTCCCCTGAAAAAAGTGTGATGGTTCCCCTGATTATTCCGGAATATTTCCCGACAAAGGCGGTGCGGGCTCTAGTGTCCCGTATAGGTACAACCATCATAGCACAAATCGTGCGAGAAGGCCATTCGCCTTGGTGATTTTTTCGAGTTTTTCCACCGGTCTTTTACGGTAACAGTTCCTGGGACGTTTGGTAGTTACGTTCCGAGGCCGCAATATCGCCCAATTCCAGCTGGGCCAAGCTGAGGTACGCGAACCCGTCCGCATTGCCCGAGTAACTATTGGTCATGGCTATTCCGATTTCAACCGCACGGTTGAAGAGCCCGTTGGCTTTGTCGGTCAACTCGATCTTGGCGACGGGATCAGCTTCGATTTCCGCCTTGTTCTTGACGTCCTTGCCATAGTTGTAGTAGGTCCGCAAACGCATCAGCATCGTATTTTCCAGCGGCGCCATTTCCAGGTCGGCCGCTCGATCCAGCATGGCGATGGCGTCGTCAAACCGTCCGATATTGTTGCCCCCATACCAGGTTCCCGCCGCCACCAGCATATCCTTGTTGTTGGCGTCGTTGGTCGCGTCGGTATCGGCCTCATTCAAGTCAACGACCTTGACATAAAAATCCGCCGCCCGTGCGTAGTCCTGGTCGTCGATGGCCAGATTGGCGATGTCGATGAGCAGGCCCGTGTCGTCACCGTGCTCGGCCAGCAGGGTATCGAATATCAGTTTGGCCTCCTCTTTCTCACCAAGGGCCGCCAGCACGTTGGCCTTGTTCAGCTGCAGGTCATAGGCTTCGGGATTTTTGGCCAGCACCTGGTCCAGCAATCCCAAGGCTTCGGTAAGCAGTTCTTCCTGCTGATCAATGAAACGCTCGTCCTGGGACATCTGCATTTTCATGCGGGCGATGTTCTTGACCGGCGCCATGGAATCCGGCAGCGCGGTGTAGGCGAGCCTCATGTGTCCTTCAGCTTGCTCGAAGAAGTCACTGTCCCAGTCCAGGCTGGCTTGCCGCACCCGGTTGTTGTAGTTGTAAAGGAGAGATTTTTCGACCTTTTCCGTGAATCCTTTGGGATCGAGGGTTTCGGCTTTCTGATAAGCTTCGTAAGCGGCCTGGTATTTTGTTTTGGCCTCGACGAAATCGTCGTTCTCGACGGCTTCCTCGGCAAGAGCGCTGTAGGCCTCCCCCAGGTAGTAATAGGCGTCGGGTTCATCGTCGCGATACTGGAATCCTTCGTGGATCACCTGGACGGCCTTGTCATAGTTCTGCTCATCGATATAAAGAATGGCGCTGGTCGTATGTGCGGAGCGGCAGCCGGCCATTCCCGACAAACCAGCCAGAAGGAGCAACCCGGCCAAAAGGATGATTCGCGCTTTGGTCATGATGAGTCCCCCCTCGGGACAATGCTGGGGAATAAAGGAAATCCAGGACATTCCTGACCTAAAGGACATTCAGGACCATTCAGGACCATTCAGAACCATTCAGGACCTAATGGTGGGGATCAGTGGCGCACGAAAGGGCCAACCCCTTCATCGCCCTTAATAAGTAAGAAATCAGGGCCTTGGCTGTCAACCTGGATTATTGGCTGCCGGATCGCCGCGGTCCCCGACCCCGCATCCGACCGGGCCCTTCCTTTTCAAGTGAGAGCATTTCGAGATATCGTCCCCGTTGATCCGGATCCAGGACCGCCATTTCCTGGAGTACCGTTTCGGCCACCAGTGAGTCCAGAACCGCCTGTTCCTGACCAAGTTCTGCGATTGCCGTGCGGATCTTACCCTGGTCCACCACTTCGCTGGTCACCAGGTCATGCAGAAGATCCCGTTTTTCGGCGATGATGATTCTTTTGCGCATCAAAAGGCGCCCTGTTTCCGCGTGAACCCTGCGGAAAATCTCCCTCTGATCCGGTTCCAGGCCGAGGACGTCGGCCATTCTGTCCATGCGCCGGTTGAACATCTGGCGGCGGGCGACCGAATCCCGGTCCGCCCAGCGGCCACCGAAACGGGGCGACCGCTCGCCGCGGCCTTGGCCGGGCCGTTCACCAGGTCGGCCACGATCGGAATACATCCGCAGGCCGAGCCCCAGGTTCAGACCCAGGGAAAGCAACAAGACCAGCACCCAGATTCTTTTCATGATCCGCTCCCCTTTTCAACCAGATCCGCACCCAGGAGAATATCATCCAACCCCGCCAAGCCTTCGTCGGCAAGCCAGCTCGAGCCGGACAACCAGGATGATTCCAGGAGCCAGGAGGCATCATTTACCGCTCCAGCCGCCGCCTGTTCCGGTGATCCGGCCGGAGCCAACACCCCCACCAGCAGTCCGGCCGCCACCGCCGCGGTGGCCAGACCCGTGCGCATCCAGGGACCATTACCGAAGAACCAGGCCCGTGATCCGTCCGACAAACCCAGGGTTCGCGCCTGGACGGCCGGCCAGACACTGGCCCCTTCAGGCGGGTGTATTTCAGCGGCGCCCAGCAGATCCCAAAGGTCCCTGGATCGGTCGACTTCGGCCCGGCACTCCGCGCATCCGGTCAGGTGTTCCTTGACCGCGGCCTTCTGGTCTTGGTCCAGCTCTCCAGCGACATAGGCCTGGATCAAATCCTTGACGTGTTTCATATCAGATCACCTTTTCCCGCCAGATCGGAGCGCAAAGCTGCCAGCGCCCTTTGGATGAGAGATTCGACACCGGCCACGGTGGTGCCCATCGCCGCGGCGACTTCCTGGTAGCGCATCCCCTGGAACCGGTGCAGGACCATGGCCTCTTTTTGCCGGCCCGGAAGTCGGTCCAGGGCGGCCTGCACCGCCGCGGTCCGCTGATCCTGTTCCAGGTTGGCGTCCGGACCCCGTCCGGAACCTCCCGTGTCGTGAATCACCGGATCGAAACGAACCCAGCTGAGGATCTTTCGCCGCCGCAACCGGCTGCGGGCCAGGTTCCCGGCAATCTTGAAGAGCCAGCTTTTGAACCGCCCGGCCGGCCGGTAGGAAGCCGCCTTCTTGAACACCTGGACAAAGGTGTCCTGGACCAGATCTTCGGCCTCCTCGACCGAACCCAGCATGTGGATCAGAAAACTCAGTACATCCCGTTCCCACCGCACAACGAGGAGGCGAAAGGCCTCCTCGTTGCCCGCGGCGATCCGGATCATCAGAGCATCTTCGTCCAAGTCTTGGGTCACCGGCAACCGTCCTGTGGGTGGTTCTCATGCATGGACCGGTCGTCAACCCTGCTGGCCCCTGGCGCGGTGGCCTGGACCGGACCCGTCACATTCACGGTCACATCGACCGCCGCCGTGGCGGCCTGCGCGGCGGCCATGGCCCCGGTCGGAACTCCCGTGCAGCATCAGCATCTTGTCGAGCTGCTGTGGTGTCAACTGCCGACGCACTTCCAGCCTGTTTTTCAACCTGATCGACTGGATCTCGGTTTTCAGGTCTCCGATCTTGTCAACCAGGTTCAGGGCCGTTTTTTCGGACGGTTCATCCTTGAGCATCTCGCCTTCCAGCTCGTTGCGCAGGCGCATCATCTCCTTGTGAAGGGCGACGCCGTTTTCCCGGCCCGCGGTGCGAATGGCCTCGATGGCGGCGGCCTGCTCATCCGTCAGTTCCAGTTTTTCCTGGAGCATCTCCATCCGGTGTTCGGGACCGAATTCCCCGCTACCAAAACCTCGACCATGGCCTCTGCCTTGACCGGACCGGCTGCCGTGACCCTGGGCCAGGGCACTCGCGGCAAATACCAGGATCATCGTTGCCAGAACCAGGAAGGCTCCGGTCTTCCATACTTTGGTGTTGCTTGCCTTCATCTTCTTTTCCTTTGGTGGGACCGACAGGTCCGGTGAAATGTTCCTCGGCAAATACCTCGTTCATTCCACCAAACGAAAGGGCGGGGAAAAACCAGCGGAAAAAATTCGGGCAGGGGCTCAGGGCTGGACAAGATCGAGATTCCGCTGAAGCTGCCGATGCCCCGGAACCGCCGCCAGGCCCTGTTCGAACACCTTCCGGGCCTCTTCACGCTGACCGGTCCGCGCCAAGATGATCCCCAGATCGATATAACCCCGGGGGTCGGTGGCATGGGCGGCGATCAGGTCCCGGGCCGCATTCACCGCCTCGTCCGAACGGCCCTCTTCGGCCAGAAGCAAGGTGCGGTTGTGGAGAGTATCCGCGTCCCGGGGATGATCCGTCAGGATTCCGTCGGACAGTTCCAGGGCTTCAGCCCGGCGTCCGTCCTGGAGCCACAAGGTCAATAGGACCTTGTTGATTTCCAGGTTTCCAGAATTGGCGGCCGCTCCTTCGACCAGGATCTGGGCAGCTTCGGTACGCTGGCCGCCTTCGATCAACAGGGCGGCCAGACCCAGCCAGGGCGCTGGACCGGAGGCCTTGCCCGCCAGGGATTCCCGGTAGAGCTCGATGGCCGTTTCCCGGGCCGGAGCGGAGTCCTCCGCCGCGGCCACATCGGCCCAGCGAAGGGCCTCGTTAGCCAGAGCCTGGGCCTGCCACATCTGCCTGGTGTCCGCCAGACCCCAGGGAATGGTGATAAGGACCCCCAGAAGGGTTCCCAGCAGGGCCCGGCGGTTTTTTCGTAGAATTTCGAGGCCGCCGACCACCGCCAGCAGGCAAAACACGGGCACCAGGGCCAGGCGGTAACGCGACACCACGAAAAAAATACTCTGGCCGACTACCAGCACTCCGACCGAGGCGGTCCACCAGCGGACCTGGGCGTGGCGCCACCTGGCCGCCATTCCCCCCAGCCCCAAGGCGACAATCAGAGCGAAAGGAATCGGTAACCAGGCCAAGGCCGGGGCCGCGGTTAGCCAACCCCCAAGGGGAGTCAGCTGGTCGATTTCCCATCCCTGCAGATGAAGCCAGACCTTCTTCAACCAAAGACCGGCAGTGCGGGCGGGATGGCCGGTCATGGCCAGCCAGGCTTCGTCGCGCCAGATCCGGTCAGCCGCTGCCAGGGTGGGGATTGGTGGTCCCAGCCTGTCGGCAAGGAATTGTCGGCCGGCCGGGTCGCGCCGCCAATCCCCCGGCACCACCGCCACGTAAAATCCATTGGCCTGGGGCCCGTTGCCGATGTAGAGATTCACCCCCGCGTTGAGGGTGGGACCGGTCAAACTTCCACTGATCCTGCTGTTGTGAACCGCCGCCGGCGCCATCACCGCCAAAGCGGCGGTCAGAATTATAAGCGCCCCTACAAAACGGAACCGGTAATCTGATCTGTACCCGGCCACCGACACCACCGCAGGAATCAGTAGTAAAAGAGCCGTGCCGCGCAGCAATCCCGCCAACCCGATGGCCAGCCCCATCACCACCAGCAGAAAAAGGGTCCTTCCGGTGGCCCGTGTTTTTTCGTCGGGGTCGGCCAGAATGGTCATCAGGTAAATCACGCCGGTGACCAGAAATAGAAGGGGCAACTCGAGAAGGATGGACATGGCGTAAACCGCCGCCGGCCGGTACAGAGCGAACAACACCGCCGGCAGCCAGACGACCATTTCCCTTTTCCAGCCCGGAGCCAGATCCCTGCCCAGAACACGGCCGGCCGTCAGTCTCAGCAAGATCACCACCAGCGACCAGCAGAAGATTTGCATGAGCCGGATACCGCGGAGATCCGTCGGCGAAAACACCCGGTTGTCGGGCACACCATCCGCGCCGCCGGCCAGCACGATCAACAACGGATATAAAGGAGAAACGAAAAAGGGATCCGGCGGCGGAACGGGACCGTCAGCCCAGGCGGCTGCCCGATCCAGGTAGTAGACTTCGTCCAGGATGGGAACCCGGCCAAAGACCGAATCCTCGGCCTGGCCCAGAAACACCACCCAGAAAACCAGGGCGGCCACAGAGACAGCCAGCGGCCAGATCCACCGGCGGGTGGGCCGGGAGGGATATCTTTCCCCCGCGCCGGCCATCACACACTGAACCTGATTTCCAGGATGTCACCGTCCTGGACCACGTATCCCTTTCCCTCCAGGCGCACCTGGTTGGCCTGCTTGGCCGCGGCCATGGACCCTGCTTCGATCAGCTCGTCGTAGGGGGTGACCTCGGCACGGATGAAACCACGCTGAAGATCCGAATGGATGACCCCGGCGGCGACCGGCGCGAAAGACCCCTTGCGCACGGCCCAGGCCCGGCACTCGTCCTCGCCGACGGTGAAAAAACTCTGAAGATCGAGCGCCCCGTAGGAGGCCCGGATCATCTGGTACAGGGCGGGTTCGGCGATGCCCAGATCGGCCAGGAATTCGGCAGCGTCGGCGGCGTCGAGTTCCGCCAGCTCCTCTTCCACGCTGGCGCACAGGGCCACGGTTTCGGCGCCCGCGGCCTGGGCGACGGCGATGACCTCGGCCGGGGGCTCGGCGCCTTCTTCATGGTTCAGGACCACGATCATGGGCTTGAGCGTCAGAAAAGTGTAACCCGAGGATAGCTTGACCTCATCAGGGTTGAGCTCCAGGTCCCGCAGGGGCCGATCGTTTTCCAGCTGCTCCCGGAACCTTTCCATCATGGGCGGCTCGAGGGGATTGGCCACCTTTCCCATGCGGGTCTTTTCCTTGGCCAAGCGCTCCAGACGGTTTTCAACGATCTGCAAATCAGCCAGGGCCAGTTCGAGGGCCATGGTCTCATACTCACCGGCGGGATTCGGCGTGCCGTAGCCACCGTCGAAACAGCGAACGACCTGGGCTAGGGCGTCCACCTTGCGCCCGTGCTCCAGGAATTTGGTCGCTTCCCGGCCGCCGTCCGCGGTGGCGCCGGACTGGAACCCCGGAATATCAACCCACTCGATGGTGGCGTGAACCGTGCGTTTGGGGTGGAACATTTCGGTCAGGCGCTCCAGCCTGGGATCCGGAACTTTTCCCACCGCCAGATGGGGCTCGACGCCGCCCTGCCCTGTCGGCAGCCCGGCTCCGGTGATCACGTTGAAAAGGGTGGTCTTGCCGGTAAACTTGACCCCGATGATGCCGATCTGCACGTCCGCCTCCTAGATATGAAATTTTCCAAGGATGATCAGAACACACCCCGGCCTTTAGGAGTAGAAAAATCCTACCGGGTCATGAAAAATCCGGGGTGAGCAATCGTTTATTCTGCAGGCGGGACAGGGGGCGGGCCCAGCTCCGGGGTGTAGGGCACCGACCAAATGGACATTGGTCCCTGGATATCGTTGACGTCAACCCCAGCCACCCTGACATAGTACTTGTTGCCGTAGACAACCGGCACCAAAATGGATTCGGTCGGAAGCGAATCAAAAAATAACGTATCGATATCATTGACCAGAACCTGGGCCACATAGTGATCAACCGGAGAACCAGTCGTGGGCCCGGTCCAGATGAATTCCGCTTCCGGAGCGGTCTGCTCGTCGGCGTCTTTATTAACTTGAACCAGAGCCGTCCCAAAACCCACCACTGAGACCAAGGCCACCGCCAGGAGTACCTTCCAGCCTGTCGATCTGAATTTGTTTTCCATTTTTTTACTTCCGTCATTTAAGTACATGCGAAACTCTGAAGGAAAATGACCGAGTATGATTCTGTTCATTGACAAATATATATCCATTTTTCTTTGGACGCAAAATTAGAGATAAAAATTGAAATCATCCCGAATTAATTGATAAATGCCAAATTTTTGAATTTCAGGGTTGCCAAATCGGGGTGTGGCTCCCCATATTTAACCGGGCGGCACGAAGGTTGCTTTAGTGTTTGACCCAGTGGAGGGTGGTTGAATACTCAAAAAATTCACGGAGGAATTTGATATTATGAACGGTAAAGCCCTAATAGCCCTTGGCTTTATTTTTATTCTTTCACAAAGCCCCTTAACCACTCAGGCCGAGACTTTTTCCGTTCCCCATGACTATTCTTCGATCAGTTCTGCCCTGGAATCTGTCCAGTCCGGAGACCGGATCGAAATCTCTCCGGGGGTATATTCCGAATTCAATCTCGTTATGCCTGAAAATATTTCACTGGTAGGATTGGGTGCAGAGCCGGGCGATGTCGTCATTGACGGCGGCGGGCAGGGCCGCATCATCCTGTGCGAAGGAAATCTCCAGACCAGTTATCTGGAAAACCTCACCCTGACCAACGGCCGGGCAACCGGTACCACCAGTTATGACCAGAGCGGCGGCGCATTGATGGTCAGCAACAGCGTCCTGCGCCTTTTCAAGTGCGACTTTTCGAATAACCAGGCCGACAGTCACGGTGGGGCCCTTCGCTGCCTTTATTCCAGTCTCATTATCACCGACTGTAATTTCGTCGGTAACAGCGCCCCCAATGGCGGCGGCGGCGCCGTGGACTGCAGCTACGGCTCCAGTCCCCTGTTACGGAATTGCGAATTCGAAAACAACACCGCCGCCTGGGGCGGGGCCATGTCCTGTCGCGCCGACTCCTCTCCCGTGGTTTCGGACAGTCGTTTCATGGGAAACGAGGCTGGCGGCGAACTGGGATTCGGCGGGGCTGTCTTTTCCGATTTTGAAGCCCGGCCCCTGTTCACCAACTCGACCTTCTATGACAATCACGCGCAGTACGGCGGCGCACTGGCCAGTTTCCAGGACGCCGAAACGAACCTGGAATACTGCACTGTCACCCAGAATTCAGCGGAAATCAGGGGTGCGGGTCTCTTTTGTTACGAGTCCTCCCCCCGGGTGACCGCCTCGATCAT
>CBDUDB010000062.1:0-14297 GCA_965365795.1 uncultured bacterium
CTGCGGTTTCCAGGACCCAGACCTCGGCGCCGCCCCAGGCGCGAATTGAATTGACGAAGGTGATTTGATATAATGACATCAGGATCGCCCGCACTGAAGGTTGATCGGTTTTTCCGCCCTGGGCCATCATAGCGGGCAGGCCTCGGGGATGCTACACCATTGGGGGGATGACATGAGTAGACCCGGGTTTTTCGCTCTTTGTCTTGTCTTGCTGATCTTCGCGGGAGCGGATCAACTTTTTGGTGCCGACATTCCGGTGGAACCCTACGTCGAGGCTTCTTTTGCCACCGAGGGACCCTTGTCCCTGTTTTGCTCCCCGAACGGCGAGGGATATCCCTTTACCGAGGCGTTCGACCAGACCGGAAACAGGGTCGATGGGACTCTCACCATCATCCTCTATGATGACATGCCGCCTTGGGGCGAGCCGGTTCCCAACTTCCCCGACGAGGATATCTGGCTGATGGATACCAACGGTGATCTGGCCGTCTGCCAGGGCGGGACCGTTTGCGACCAGAATACCGACGCGAACGGGATGACCTATTGGTCCAACCCGCTGCTCCTGGGCCGCAACGCCGAACCTGTCGGAGGCAACCAGGTGGCGATCATCGTCAACGGATGGGTCCTGGACAGCCCCGCGTTGTCAGACTTCCGCCTCAACAGCGCCGACCTGAACGGGGACCTGTGGGTCAGCTTGCACGATATCGTCCTTTTCACCGAGCTGTATTTCGGACCCTATTCCTATGAAGGTGATTTCCACTGGGACGGGGTCCTGAACCTGTCCGATATCGTCGAGTTTGCTCGAACCTACGGCGCGGAATGTCCCTGAGTCGCAGTTTTGCCGGCGGGTGATCGAAGGTCGGCAATTGCCAAGATCCTGGCTGTGGCTTAATTTGCCCCTGTCAATGAATTCCCTGGGATGATTTCGCTTCTGCTGGAGGCTTCGGTACCGGTGTCCGCTCCTTTGTCGCGCAAGAAAGTCCACCTGGATCCCCGCCTGCCCTGGTTGGCTGGCGTGCGCCGTATGCTGTCGCCTATGGCCGGGGTCACCGACCGGCCCTTCCGTGATATCTGCCGCCGATTCGGGGCCGACATGGGTTTTTGCGAGTTCGCCTCCGCCAGCGGATTGACCTACGGGGGTGAAGCCACCTGGAAACTGGTGGACACCCAGGGGGAAACCGGACTGGTCGGCATCCAGATCTTCGGCTCGGACCCCGAGCACATGGGGTCGGCCGCCCGGTTGCTGGCCGACCGGCGCATGGACGTGCTGGATATCAATTTCGGCTGTCCGGCCAAGAAGGTCGTCAAGAAATGCGGGGGGAGCGCCCTGCTGGCGGATCTGCCTTTGCTGGAAAAAATCGTCAAAAGCGTGATCGCCGAATCACCCGTTCCGGTGACGGCCAAGATCCGCACGGGTTGGGACGAGGAGTCCGTCAACTACCGGGAAGTCGGTCTGCTGTTGCAGGACCTCGGGGTCTCCTGGGTCACCATGCACGGCCGGACCCGCGCCCAGAAATTCAGCGGCGAAGCCAACTGGGACCGGATCGCAGGTCTGGTGGAAACGCTCGATATTCCGGTCATCGGCAACGGCGACGTGGTGGACGGGGAAACCTACCGGCGATTGGTCGCCCACACCCGGTGCCACGCGGTGATGATCGGCCGCGGGGCCATCGGCAATCCCTGGATCTTCGCCCGGATGAAGGCCGTCGATGAAAATGAGTCCGCGCCCCAGGTCTCGTTCACCGAAATGTGTGAAGTCACCATGGATCATCTGCGAGGCGAGGTGGCCATGCGAGGCGAGGATCAGGGATGCCTGGTGGTCCGCAAACACATTGCCAAGTGCTTCAAGGGGTACCCGGGCGCGGCCGGCTTGCGAAAAAAACTCTATGCCACCCAGCAGATAGATGAAATGATCCGCATCCTGGATGATGCGGCCCACCGGGGGGATCCCCGGGTGATTCAGACCTGACAAGGAATAGCGATATGAGCCGGTTGGGAAATTTCATTCCGTTCAAGGTTGTTCTGTGGGCTCTCTTGGTGGTGGCGGCCGTGGGGATGACCGGCTGCGCCAAAAAGGTTGTCGGCCCCGTTGAAACCGAGGTCCCCGCCCCGCTGGACGGCGACCATTTTCTGGACCACACCGTGGCCGAGGGGGAAACCCTGGGCCAGGTGGCCGACAATTACTATGGAGATCCCCGCATTTCCGATCGCATCGCCCAGGACAACGGGATCGCTGACCCCGCCAGGATCATTCCCGGTTCCGTCCTCCGTCTTGGGTTTTCCGATAAGGAGTGGGATTCGGCCCGCAAGAGATCGTCGGCCCTGGTTCCGTACAACAAGGGTGTCGATCTGCTGGCCGGCGAACGCCTGGCCGAAGCGGAAAAACAGTTCCGCCTGGCCCTGGAAACCGCGCCTGACCTGGTGGCCGCTCAATACAACCTGGCCTTGGTTCTGCTCAAGCGGGGCAAGACCGAACAGGCCCTGGCTCTTCTGGAGGAGCTGACGAACAGGCGGCCCACCGACACCGACTTCCTGTTCGCCCGTGGAAACGCCTTGTTTCAGAGCACACGCTTTGACGAGGCGGCGATCCAGTTCCAGGCGGCCCTGGATGTAGATCCTCAGCTCCAGCGGGCGGCCTTCGGGCTGGCCCGGAGTCTGCAGGAGGGGCAGCACAAAGATCAGGCCATTGTGGCTTGGAACCGTTATCTCGAACTGGACAGCACCACCAGCTGGGCGGCCGCCGCCCGGCGCAATCTGAAATTGTTGCAGGCTGACGGTGGGTCCTGAACCCCTGCTCAGTTTGCGGGACTGGTCCCTGGTTCGGCAGGTGCCAGGCGGGGAAATCACCCTTCTCGACCGGATCGATCTGGAGATCCGACCCGGACGCTGGTCCGCCGTACTGGGGGCCAACGGGTCCGGCAAGTCCTCCCTGCTGAAATACCTGGCCGCAGAAGATTCCCCTTTGTCCGCGTCCGCGGCCATCATGTTCCAGGATCCCGATGAACAGATATTCGCCTCCACGGTGGCCCGGGAGTTGACCCTGGGAAGGAAAAACCTGGATGTCCGTCCGATCCTGGAGGAATTCGGTCTGGCGGAGTTCGAGGACATGGATCCCCGGCTGTTGTCCGCTGGCCAAAAGCAGCGGTTGGTTCTGGCGGTGGCCCTGGGTTCCAATCCCCGGGTTCTTCTTTGTGATGAACCGACAGCACTCCAGGATACCGGGCAATCGTTGTGGGTCCTGGATCGTTTGGACCGCTGGAAAGCCGATACACAGGGTGCCTTGGTTACGGCCACTTGTGACCGCGCCGAAGCTGCCCGCGCCGACTGGCTGGTGGTTCTGGATGAAGGTCGGATCCTCAATCAGGGCCCGGCGCCCGAGCTGCTGAATATGGCGGTGGTCGAGGATCTCCTGGGGAGTGGGGCAAAGGAAGCACCGGGGCCCGTCCGGACCGGGGATCGAACGGCGGACCCTCTGCTGGAATTGTCCGGCGTTGACTGCCGATTTCGTGGGCCGGGTCAGGGGTTTGGAAACGTCGATCTCAGTTTGGGGCCGGGCGAGAGGATCGGTATCACAGGTCCCAATGGGTGCGGAAAGAGCACCCTGCTGGCCTGCTGTGTGGGCGCCCGCCGCCCGGATAAAGGCACCGTTCGGTTGGGTGGCCGGATCCTCTACACGAAAAAGTCCCGCCAGCTCGATCACGGAGCGGCCATGATGGCGCCCCAGTTCCCCGAGTATCTGTTCACCTGTGCCACCGTCGCCCAGGAGATCCGTCTGGATCCCTTCCTCGCCGAAATCGATCCCCAGGAATTTCTGGAAAAAGTGGGATTGCCCAAAAATCTGGTTGTGAGAAATCCTCATGATTTGAGCAGTGGGCAAAAACGTCGGCTGGCCCTGGGGATGGTTCTTTTGTCCCAACGCCCCGTGTTGTTACTGGACGAACCGACCGCGGCCCTGGACCGGGCCGGCCGGGCCCTGGTTTTGGAGATGCTCGACCATCTGCCGGCGACCGCGGCCCTGATGATCGCCTCGCATGATCGGGGGTTCCTGGAGGCGGCCGGATGCCGCTGCTGGACCCTTGGACCGGAGGGTTTATCCTGACTTGGTGGGGTTTATCCCCCTAAGACCGGTACGAACCCAGAATCCCCTTGCTGGGTTTGAAAGAGGTTGTTAAATTCCGGCGGAGCAGATCTGCACAAATCCGTGAAGGAGGCCCTTGGTAAAGACTGGCATGACCCCGGCGGCCATGCTTTTTTTTGCCTGCCAGCAAACCATTAGGTTATGAAGCCCTCGTCATGAAGCCCTCGTCATGAAGGAACCGCCATGAATTTTACCGAAAAAGCCGTGATCATGAACGCCAGCGAGATGAACCGGGCGATCAAGCGCATGGCCCATGAAATCATCGAGGCCAATAAAGGTGTCGACAACCTGGTGCTTCTGGGGGTGCAACGCCGGGGAGTGCCGCTGGCACGGCTGCTGGGCGAGGCGATCAAGGCCGTCGAAGGTTCCGAGGTTCCCCAGGGGGCCCTGGACATCACCTTCTACCGGGACGATCTGTCCACGCTTGGCCCCACACCCCAGGTTTCCAGCACGGAAATGCCCTTCGACGTCAACAAGAAGATCATCATCCTGGTGGACGATGTGCTGTACACCGGTCGCACGGTCCGGGCGGCCCTGGACGTGATCATGGACTGGGGCCGGCCCGAGGCCATTCGCCTGGCGGTTCTGGTGGATCGGGGTCACCGGGAACTGCCCATCCGTCCGGATTTCGTGGGCAAAAACGTGCCGACTTCCCAGCGCGAGATCATCAAGGTCAAGGTCAAGGAATTCGACGACAAGGAAGAAGTCGTGGTGGGGGAGGTTGAGGGAGCATGATCCTTCAAAGCAAGGATGTTCTCGGCCTGGAGGAATTGTCAGCCGAGGAGATCCTGGGGGTCCTGGAGATCGCTTCGCGCTTCAGGGCCGTGTTCGACCGACCGGTGCGCAGCGTTCCCATCATGCGCGGCCGTACCGTGGTCAACTTTTTTCATGAACCCAGTACCCGCACCCGTATCAGTTTTGAACTCGCCGAAAAACGACTCTCCGCCGACATCGTGAACTTCAGCTCCGCCACCAGCAGTTTCAGCAAGGGCGAAACCCTGCGCGACACCGCCGAGAACCTGGCGGCCATGAAGATCGACATGTTGATCATCCGGCACAGTTCCGCGGGGGCCGCACGTTACCTGGCCAAGGTTCTGGAGTGTTCGGTCATCAACGCCGGGGACGGCGCCCACGAACATCCCACCCAGGGTCTTCTGGACATCATGACCATGCGGCAGCGGCTGGGCGATCTGCGCGGCAAGAAGGTCACCATCATCGGGGATATTTCCCACAGCCGGGTGGCCCGTTCCAATATCTGGGGTCTCAACAAACTAGGGGCCGAGGTGACTCTTTGTGGTCCGCCGACCATGGTGCCGGGCGGTCTGGTCGGTCTGGGCGTGAAGATTGAACACGATCTGAAAAAGGCCGTCGCCGACGCGGATGTCCTGAACGTTCTGCGGATCCAGCTCGAACGTCACTCGAGCAAAGCCTTTCCCAGCAATCGGGAATACCACCGCATGTACGGTATCACCGACGAGGTGGTTCGCACTCTCAAACCCGAGGCCTTCGTGATGCACCCCGGTCCCATGAACCGTGACGTGGAGATATCCAGCACCGTGGCCGACGGTCCCCGGCAGGTCATCCTGGACCAGGTGGCCAACGGGGTGGCCGTTCGTATGGCCCTGATCTACCTGCTCTCGGGCGGCGACCCAGGGGCCCTGCCCGGCGGGCAAGAATGACACCATGACCGGTGCGGCCAGAGCCGTGCCTGTGAACCCATTGCAAACATCAGGGTAAGTGGAAAGAGGTTTGGAAATGGAATGGAGCTGGCAGCGCATTCCCTCGGAATACCTGGTGACCGGCGTCAAGTTATGCCGGCAGGGCAAGCTCGCCAAGCGCAAGGGATTCATTCATGTCCGGCGGGGCAGGATTGAAGGCCTGGGTGTCGGCTCGCCCAAGGTGGAAGGTATTCCTTGCCTGGACGCCGATGGTCTGGTTTGCGCACCCGGCTTTGTGGATTTGCATGTGCACTTCCGCGAGCCCGGCCACGAGGAAAAGGAAACTGTGGCCACGGGCAGCAGGGCCGCAGCGGCCGGTGGTTTCACTTCGGTCGTGACCATGCCCAATACTGATCCCGCCATCGACAACTCGGGCATGGTCCGCTACCTCATTGACCGGGGTCGGGAGGCGGGGCTGTGCCGGATCCATCCCACTGGAGCGATCAGCCCGGGCCGCCAGGGTGAAGGCATGACCGAGTTCGGAGACATGGTGAGTGCTGGCGCCGTCGGATTCACCGATGACGGCTCTCCGGTGGCCAGCGGCAGTCTGATGGCCAATGCCTTGAAATACGCCGCCTCTTTGGGTGTGCCGATCATCTCTCACGCCGAAGACCAGTCCATCGTGGGCAACGGTTGCATGCACGCCGGTTACTGGTCCGCCCGCCTGGGCATGGGGGGTATGGCGCGGGCAGGCGAGGACGCCGCGGTTTTCCGCGATATCGAGCTGGCCCGGGCCACCGGCGGCCATCTGCACGTGGCCCATGTTTCGACCAAGGGCGCCGTGGAAATCATTCGGAGGGCGAAGGTCGAAGGCCTGCGGGTCACCGCCGAAGCGGCTCCGCACCACTTCAGCCTGGACCATTCGCGGTGTCGCGATTATTCGCCCCTGTTCAAGGTGAACCCACCGCTGCGTGAACCCGACGACGTCAACGCCGTGGCCGAAGCTTTGGCCGACGGCACCATCGACTGCATAGCCTCCGACCACGCGCCCCATACGGACACGGAAAAGGAGCACCAGTTCGACCAGGCGCCCTTCGGGGTGACCGGGCTCGAAACAGCACTCGGGGTGGGAATCACCTATCTTGTCAATACGGGGGTCATGGATCTGGGAAGGCTGGTCCAGTGCCTGAGTGAAACTCCGGCCAAATTATTCAACCTTCCCGGCGGCCGTTTGGAGGAAGGTGCGGAGGCGGATTTTGTTCTGCTGGACCCGGGCAGGGAATGGGTCGTCCAGGCCGGGGATTTCCAGTCCCTGAGCCGTAACTCCTGTTATCTCGGCGAGACCTTGACCGGACGGGTGGCGGCCACTTTTCGGGGGGGGCGTTTGACCTGGCGCCTGGAGGGATAACCGGCCCTGGACCGACCGGAATGGATATTGCTTCTCCAGGTGAGTGATGACCCTCCGGGTGGGGTGTGTCCCCCAGCTGCAACAACCACCCGAACGAAGGTAAGTGGTGCAATCTCAAGGTAGAAACAGATCAGGTGAAGCTGCCCCGGGAGGGGCACGGCCTTCGCCAGGGGAACACCCTTTGGCGGGATGCCGGTGCCATGGGGGGCCGGTTCGTCCGGGAAATAGGACACACCGCCTGCTTTGGCCTATGGTCCTGTCGATCCTGATTCTGTTTGTCGTCGGCTGCGCCAAGTACAACACTTTTTACAACGCCCAGAAGAGTTTTGACGCCGCCGAGCAGATCCGCGAGGACGCTATCCGGAAGCACCAGGATCCCCCCAAGCCCGCCGGTGGCCAGAAATCCGACTACGACAATGCCATCAGGAAAGCCCAGAAGATCCTCGACGAATATCCCGGTCACAGTCTGACCGACGATGCGCTTTTTCTCCAGGCGAAGGCCTACTATCGGCTGGAGTCCTACCGGATGTCGATCCGTAAATTTGACCTGCTTTTCACCAACTTCCCCCAGACGTCCGATATGGAAGAGGCCCTTTACCTGACCGCCATGGATTACCTGTTGATCGGCGCTGTGGACCGCAGCCAGGAGTACCTGGACCGGCTGGCAAAGCTCTTTCCCGAAAGCAAATTCCAGGCGGAAACACGCAAGGTCAGCGGGGACAATTCCTTCGCCCTGGAGGATTGGGCCACCGCCGCGGAAAATTATCGCCAGTACCTGGAGATCCAATCCGATATCGAGGAAAGGGATCGCGTCGGTTTGAAGCTGGCCGAATGTTACTGGGAGATGGATGACTACGTGAGCGCCGCCGAAGTGCTCCTGGAGGTAAGCAACAACACCATGAGCGCGGACCTGGGTTTCAGGGCCAAGTTGCTCAGGGCCAGGGTCCATGTGCGCATGGGGGACTTCGAAGTTGTCGACCAGCTTCTGGTGGAGTTGCGTGACCAGGCCTCCATCTATTCTTCCGAGGGGGAGGTGCTTTTGGTCGAGGCCGAAAGTCTGGTTGTCCAGGGCAAAGGTGAGAAAGCATCGCCTCTTCTGGAGAGCATGCCTGCGGAATGGAATACCCCACTGGTCAAGGCTCGGTCGGCGGATCTTCTGGGTTATCTCTATATGGGGCGAGGGGATCTGGAGGAGGCAAAAACCCAATTCCAGACGGCTCTTCTGAAGCGTGACGAGCTTGACGACGAAGATCGCTCCAGGCGCCTCAACGACAATCTGCAGGACTACCTGGCGGCCGAATCCGCCCTGCCCGACGCCCAACCCCAACGCGTGCCGGGTTTGAAGCTCCTGCAGGCCAATGCCATGCTTTTCGGTTTTGAAAAACCCGGTCAGGCCGCGGATCTATATATCCAGGCCGCCGCCGATACCGCTGCCGACAGCACGGTGGCGGCTCGGGCGCTTTTCGGAGCCTATCTCGCCTATGATAGGTACCTGGACAAACCCGATTCGGCCTCCTTGTTCGCCGCTGAACTCGAAAGCCGCTATCCGGAATCTCCCCAGGCCTTCGAGGTCCGGTCCGGTCAAAGCAGCAATCTTTTGGGATATTTGCTGGCCAGGCAGGAATCCGAACAGCGATTCCGGTACGCCCACCTCAGTGAAGAAGAAAAGACCGCCTTGCAGAAAGTGTCCGACTTCAGCGGGGCCCTGGCTGGATCAGACCGTGGATTGCCTGGTGTCCGCCGCCGGCTTGTTTTCCTGTCCCGCCGGCCCAATATCCTGTTTGAACCGCCGGCCAGAGCCCTGGAGGCCGCCCAGCTCCGACAGAACCAGGCCCTCCAGGCAGCCGCCCAGGATATCGAGGCCAGAGCGGCCGCCGATTCGTTGAGGGCGGCGGCCGCATCGGATGTTGAGGGCGGTCCCGGCGGAGTCATCGTGCCGGGGGGGGGCGATCCACCGGTCACAGGCCAGGAACAGACGGTCGATCCGTTGACGGGTGACCCGGAGGAGACCGACCTGGAAGAGGGCGATAAAGAGGAAAAAGACGAGGAAGAGGATGAAAAGAAAAAGAAGAAGCAGGATGATAACTGGGATTTCCTTCGCTAAGACTTATGGTCCAATATGACAGGACGCCGCCCATGATCGATGTGTCTCTTTCTCCCGCCGTCCGTTGCCACGGCGTGGTCAAGGCCAATGGGCCCGTATCCAGTGGACTTCTGCAAATCGATCTTGAACTGGATCAATCCCTTTCCTTTCAGCCGGGCCAGTTCGCCATGCTCAATCTGCCCGGCGCTGGATCCCTGGTTTTCAGCCGCCCCTTTTCCATCTTCGAAGCGGACGGCCGCCGGGTGTCTTTCCTCTACCGGGTGGTCGGACGAGGCACCAGCGCCATGGGCGCTCTGGTTCCGGGTGAATCCATGACCTTCCTGGGACCCCTGGGCCGCCCCTTTCCGCGGCCCGATGCTGGTACTCCGGTGGTCCTGATCGCCGGGGGCGTGGGACTTCCGCCGCTGGCGGCCTGGTTGGCCCGGCATGGCGGCTCACCGGGAATTGAGATTCAGGCTTTTTTCGGAGCCAAAGATGGCGCTGACGTGCCCTGGAATTTGCTCGGAGGAAAATGGAATGTCAGCGTGGACGAGCAGCGTGAGGTTCCCGAAGGTCGCCAGGCCCGGCAGGGTCTGGTGACCGATCTGGTGGCCTCCCGCCAGGATCTCCAGGATCCCACTCCCAGGATGGTGCTTGCCTGCGGACCGACCCCACTTTTGAAAGCGGCCGCGCGATTGGCCGCCGGCTTCCGGTGGACTTGCTGGTTATCCCTGGAGGAACACATGGGCTGTGGCTACGGTGTCTGCAAGGGATGTGTCGTTCCTGTTCACGATCCGGCCCGGGGACCTGAAGGCCGGCGAGGCGCCACCTGTTGTGAAGAAGGCCCTGTCTTCAATGCGGCGGACCTGGCCTGGGATGATGCCGCCGGTGGCGTGCCGGACCTGGTCGAGGATATCTAATCATTCGGTTTCCGGCGACCGTTCTCGGTGCCGGTGCCCGTCAACGGAAAAGGAATCACCTTGTCCCTGCCCGGCTGGTGGACCATCGATCCCAACGCACCTTTCACCCTGGGGCCCCGCCAATTTCCCGGCCGTATCTGGACGGCCTCCGGTTGTTTCGCCTACGGGTTGACCGGACATGACATGAAGGCCGAGGGGTATGATTCACCCTACCAGGGCCTGGGAGCGGTGGTAACCAAGACGGTCACCCCGCAACCGAGGGAAGGCAATCCCATGCCGCGGCTGGCGGAGACCGGCCACGGGGCCATCAACAGTATCGGTCTGGAAAACGTGGGCTTCGATGAATTCCTGGCCGTGACTCTGCCTGCCCTGGAAGCTCTCGGGGTGCCGACGGTGGCCAGTCTGGCCGCCACCGTTCCGGATGAATTCGGAATCATGGCCGCGCGGCTTCACGAGGCCGCTGCGGGATTTGAACACTGGCACGGCGTGGAGATCAACCTGAGCTGTCCCAACATCGCCGAGGGCGGACACGATTTCGGCCGTGATCCGGCAACTGTGGCTGCTTGTATCGAGGCTGCGCGCAGGTTCCTGCCCGATCGGGCCCTTCTGGCCAAGCTGACCCCCAACGTTGCGGATATCGCCGCCCTGGCCACCGCGGCTGCCGAGGCGGGGGCCGATGGCGTGAGCGCCATCAACACGGTGATCGGTCTGGAAGTCGACCTGGAAACAGGCCGTCCGGTTTTGCCTCGAAGGTTCGGCGGGTATTCGGGGCCGGCTATCCGGCCCATTGCTCTGGCCAAAGTCGATGAAATCGTCATTCGGTCGCAAGTGCCGGTGGTTGCCGTGGGCGGGATCGAGGACTACCGGGACGCTTTGAAATTTTTCGCCCTCGGAGCGGTCGCCGTCCAGGTCGGTACCGCCCAGATGCGCGATCCCTTTGCGGCTGCTCGCATCGCACGTGATCTTTCTCGCGATTAAAAACCCTAGCAGGCTGTGGCCGGGTAAGAGACCGATCAATCCTCGTCGCGATAGGATTCCAGATCATCGTTGTCGTCATCTGACTTGACCGGAGCCTTTTCGATCCCTGCCAGATCTTCGAGCTTTTTCAGGTTTTCCAGCTCATCCAGATCTTCGTCCCGGTCCGCCCAGCATTCAGCTTCAACGGCTTCGACCGGACTCTCCTCGAGGATGGTGACGTCTTCATCGTTGTCTTCGGGCAGGCCATCGGGGAAGTCGGCTTCCAGCAGGTCGGCGAAGGACTCACCGCGCGACAGGATCTGCTGGGCGAGGCCGCTGCCCACGGCTTGGGCTTCATGGATTTCCCCGTTAACGGCGATACGCTTGGTGCCCGGGCCCGTCGTTCCGGTGATGACCACTTCGCCTCCAGCCACACGGGCCAGGGCGCCGACGGGAAGATCCTGGTCCGAAACCATGCGCTGACAGAAGGCCTGTTCGGTTTCCAGTTCGACCGCGGTGGCCGCTGAATGGAGATCGGCCAGAAGTTCCCGGGCTTCCTGATCGTTGCTGCGTCCTAGAATAACCAGGGTGCCCTGGCCTGGTCCGGGCAGAATGAATTCCGGGGCGAAGATTTCCGCGACGATGCCCTGGATACCCAGATGTTCGGTGACCGCCGCCGGCAGGACAAGTCCGTCGATCTCGGTCCGGCGCAAATGGGTTTCCATGGCCCGGTCGACGCCGCCGCGCAGGATCCGGAAGTTGAGGTCCGGCCACAGGGATCGCATCTGGGTACATGACCGCATGGACATGACGCCGATGCAGTTGCCGGGCTCCATCTCGTCCATGATCAGACCCTTGCGATTGAGATATGCGTCGTAGGGCGTGGCCCGGTCCGGTACGCAGATGACCGCCAGATCCTCGGGCAAAGGTAGAACCATGTCCGCGGCTTCCACCACGACCAGGCGAGCTTGTTCCCGCAAGAGCTGTTGCTCCAGAAATTCCATTTCCCGGCGGCTGGCCGCTATGAAGGGTTCGTCCACCTTTTCCTGGTCGGTCACGGGGGAATCCCAGAGGTTCAGCTGGCAGGTAAGGCGAGGTTGGCGGTCCTGAATCCGGTCGATAACGGCCTGGGTCTGGCTTCTCGCCAGAGGCGAAACCAAACTCCCGAAACTGATAACCCTGGATTTCAAAACACGACCTCGTGACACCTCAGGATTGAGCGGTTTGGGTTTCGTTGCCGAGGAAACCCTGGACGAGTTTGCCGATGCGGTGCGCGTCATCGAAAGCCAAGGCCGCATGGATGGGCAGGATCAGGACTTCGCGGCCCGCCCTTTCGGCCTCGACAAGTTCTCCACCGTTGCGCGAATACTCCGCCAGCACGTGACGGTGCAGGGGCGGATCGTAGTATATGGCCGTATCGATCCCGTTGGCGTCCAGCAAATTCCGCAATCGGTCCCGTTCGGCGCAGCGCACCCAGTACTGGTGGTAGGTCACTTTCATGCCCTCGGCGCCGGTGGGGAACTGCAACCGGTTGGCCGCGGGAATGTGGCTGTCGTAGATGGCGGCCACCTGGTCCCGATCACTCTGCTCTTCGGCAAAACGGCTGTTGCGGATGCGGATGACCATGGCCTGGATTTCATCCAGCCGGCTGTTCCAACCGCTGTACAGGTGGTCATTGGCTCGGACGGCCTGGTGGGCGCGGATCTTGCGGATCCGGTCAGCGTCCCGCTGATCGCGGCAAAGCACCATACCGCCGTCTCCGATTCCGGGCAGATTCTTGGTCGGGTAGAAACTCAGTGTGCTCATGCGCCCGAAGGCGCCCATGGGCTGACCGCGGTATAGCGTGCCGTAACCCTGGGCCATGTCCACCACGACTTCCAGGCCGTGTTCGGCGGCTATGGCGTTGATGGGATCCATGTCGCAAGGCGCCCCGAAAATTGGCACCGGCATGATGGCCCGGGTCTTGGGGGTGATGGCAGCGACGATCTTGTCGGGATCCATGTTCAGGTCGCCGGGCCGGATGTCGACAAAAACCGGGACGGCGTCCAGCAGGACGATAGCTTCCATGGTCGCGTCGAAGGTGTAGGGCGTGGTGATGACCTCGTGCCCGGGACGGACCCCCGCCATGGCCAGGGCCACGAACAGGGCGCTGGAACCCGAGGCCACGCCGACGGCGTCGACCACCCCGCAGGCGGCGGCCAGCTCCTCTTCCAGCAAGCGCACCTCTTCGCCGAGGATGTAGTTTCCCGACACGAGAAATTTCTCGAATTTGGCCAGGATCTCATCCTTGCACGCAAGCATGGGTGTGATCAGGTCGTAGCGGCCGATCCGTTGGTTGTTAGTCGCTGACATGTGGACCTCAGTCGGAACCGGAGATGTGATCCGCCCGGCCGAAACAGTCGTACTTGAAACCGAACTTTTCCAGATGGGGTCGATCATACACGTTTCGACAGTCGAGGAAAGCTTTTCCTGCCATGACGTCCATCAGCCAGTTGAAATCGAGCTGTCGGTACTGGTTCCATTCGGTAACCAGGATGGCCAGGTCGGCTCCCTCGCAGACCTCGTAAGGGGACCCGCAGTATTCGAGGTCCGGGTGCAGGGGCTTGAAGTTCTCCATGGCCGCCGGGTCGTGGGCCCGGATAAGGCAGCCGCGCGACTTGAGCAGGTCCACCAGGTCCAAGCTGGCGGCCGAGCGGATGTCGTCGGTGTTGGGTTTGAAAGCCAGTCCCAACAAGCCGACCGTTTTGCCTTCCAGATTGCCGACCAGCCTTTCGGCCTTGGCCAGGGCCCGGCCGGGGATGTCGCGGTTCACTTCGATGGCCGACCTGACGATGGACATGTCACTGCCGGCCTGGGTGGCGATGTGAACGATCGCGTTGGTATCCTTGGGTAGACAGCTGCCGCCAAAACCCAGGCCCGGGTGCAGGAACTTGGGGCCGATCCGCTTGTCCAGCCCCATGGCCTTGGCCACGTCGAACACATCGGCGCCCACGGCCTCGGCCAGCTTGGCGATCTCGTTGATGAAGGAGATCTTCACGGCCAGGAAACTGTTCGACGCATACTTGACCAGTTCCGCCGTTTCGATTCCGGTCTTGACGATGGGGGTGTCGCTCAGAAAAAGGGGCCGGTAGATCTC
>CBDUDB010000063.1:0-13823 GCA_965365795.1 uncultured bacterium
CTGGATATTCAGCGACGATTTTCTCCTCTCCAGCTCCATAACCCGGGAAGGAGTGACCATGCCGCAGGTTCCGGTGTATGCCTATGTCATTGCCGCCGCGGTTCTTTTTTTCCTGTTGGGCTGGATTTCGTTCAAGACCCGATATGAAAAACTCCACGGCCAAGCCAGTCTGCTCCGGCAAAAAATGCTGGACGAAGCCCGCAAAGAGGCCGCCGATCAGTTGAAAACGGCGAAACTGGAGGCCAAGGACGAGTTTTACCAGGCCAGGACCCGTTTTGACGAGGAAACGGACGGCATCCGCGTCGAAAGTCGGCGCCGCCAGGAAACCCTGGATCAGCGTGAGGACAATCTCAGCAAGAAGGTTTCCTTCATCGACCAGAAGGAAAGCCGCCTCGACCAGCAGGATGAGACCCTGAAGGCCCGGCTCGAGGAAGTCGACCGGGACCGGAAAACACTTTCCAGTCAACTCGCCGAACAGAACACCCTTCTTGAACGAATCGCAGGAATGTCCTCCGAACGGGCCAAACAGCAGCTGATGGATAACATGACCGGCGCCGCCCGCCTGGCCGCGGGCAAGAGCATCCAGAAGGTGCGGGAGGATACCGAACGCACCTCCCGGCGCGAGGCCATGAAAATCCTCAGCCTGGCCATCCAGCGGTATGCTTCCGAGCATGTGGCCGAGCGCACCGTCTCGGTCGTGGACCTTCCCAACGACGAGATGAAGGGGCGGATCATCGGCCGTGAAGGCCGCAATATCCGAGCCTTCGAACTGGCCACGGGCGTGGATCTGATCATCGACGACACTCCTGGAGCTGTCATTATTTCAGGATTTGATCCGGTGCGGCGCGAGGTCGCCCGACAGGCCCTCGAGGTACTTGTCCATGACGGCCGAATCCATCCCGGCCGCATCGAGGAAGTTGTGAACAAGACCAACCAGGAAATGCACGAAAAAATCCTGGAAACCGGGGAGCAGGCTTGCCTCGACCTGGGACTGCAGAACGTGAATCCTGAACTCTATTATTACGTGGGCCGCTTGAGCTACCGGACCAGTTATGGACAGAACCTGCTGAAACATTCTGCTGAAGTGGCAGGCGTCGCCGGCGTGGTGGCCGCGGAACTGGGCTTGGATCAGCGCCTGGCCCGGCGTTGCGGTTTTTTCCACGACATCGGCAAGTCCGCCGACCACGAGGTGGAGGGTCCCCATGCGGTGATTGGCGCCAGGCTGTGCCGGAAATTCGGCGAGAACGAAACGGTGATCAACGCCGTGGGTGGTCACCACCAGGACATAGAGGCTTCATCACCTTATACCTTCATCACCTCGGCTGCGGACGCCGTGTCGGCTTCCCGTCCCGGAGCCCGGCGTGAAAGCGTTGAATCGTATGTTCAGCGTCTGGAAAATCTGGAGCAGATCGCCGACAGTTTCGACGGCGTGGAAAAATCCTACGCCATCCAGGCGGGCCGCGAAGTGCGGGTCCTGGTGAATCACAACAAGGTGTCCGACGCCGATTCCGCCATGCTGGCCGAAGAGGTCAGCCGCCGGATCGAAAGCGAACTGGAGTACCCCGGCCAGATCAAGATCATGGTGATTCGCGAGACAAGGGCCACCGCCTACGCCAAGTAGAAGGGCGCCCGGCTAGAGGGCGAATTGGAAGGAGCCCCGGTGGATACGATCCTGCTGAAAGGCATTCCGGTCAGGGACGCCGTTTTTGCCGAGTTGACCGCCAAGGTGGCCCAGGCTTCCCGCAAGCCCGGGCTGGCCGTGGTTCTGGTTGGGGACGACCCGGCTTCGGCCGTCTACGTCAAGCACAAGGAGAAGGGTTGCGATACGGTGGGTTTCCACCATGTGACCCACCGACTTCCCGCAGATACTCCGGAAAAAGATGTCCTGGATCTCATCGCCCGGCTCAATGCCGACGCGGCCATCGACGGCATCCTCGTTCAGCTCCCTCTGCCTCGCGGCATGAACCAGGAGCGGGTGCTGGTATCGGTGGATCCGGCCAAGGATGTGGATGGATTCCACCCCGTGAACCTGGGTTTGCTGGTGGCGGGAAACCCCCATTTTGTACCCTGCACGCCCAAGGGGATCCTGCGGCTTCTGTCCCATTACGGCATTCCCATGGCCGGTAAAAACGTTGCCGTGGTGGGGCGCAGCGTCATCGTGGGCCGACCTTTGAGTCTTCTGCTGTCCTTGAAAAGGGACGACGGTAACGCCACGGTCACCATGTGCCATTCCGGCACCCGGGACCTGGCCGCCATCACCTCGGCCGCCGATGTGGTGGTCGCGGCCATCGGTGTGCCGCGGGCCCTGGGGATCAAGGAAATCGGCAAGGGGGCGGTGGTCGTCGACGTTGGAATCAATCGCATCGACGCCCCCGAGCGTCCCAAGGGGACCCGGCTGGTGGGCGACGTTGACGCCGACGCGCTGAAGGGACATGTGAGCGCCCTGACTCCCGTCCCTGGGGGCGTGGGGCCCATGACCATCGCCATGCTCCTGGAAAACACGTGGGAAGCCATGGCCAGGAAAGAGGGCCTGGATGGGAATGGATGAACTTCGGCGGCCTCTGGCCGACGAACGTAAGGCCGTGGAAGCCAATCTGCGGCGCCTTCTCAACGGTGAAAAAGGTATTCCCACGCGGCTAAAAGCTGCCATGAGGCACAGCCTCATGAGCGGCGGCAAACGGCTGCGGCCTATCCTGGCCCTTTGGACCTGGGATGCGTTGGCGCGAACCGGGGAAAAAAGTCGGCGCCGGCGAGATGCCGTGATGGATGCCGCCTGCGCCCTGGAAATTCTGCACACTTATTCCCTGATTCACGACGATCTGCCCGCCATGGATGACGATGACTTGCGGCGCGGCCATCCCACCTGCCACGTGGCTTTTGATGAAGCCACCGCCATTTTGGCCGGAGATGGTTTGCAAGCCCTGGCTTTTTGTATCCTGGCCCGGGCCGGAGGGCCTTTAGCGGGCCGCCTGGTGGACCTTGTGGGAAAGGCCGTGGGTCCGGCCGGAATGGTTGGGGGCCAGCAGAATGATCTGGATGCGGAGGGGGCGCCGGTGACGGCGGCGCACGTGCGGGTGATCCACCGTGAAAAGACAGCCCGTCTCCTGGCCGCATCGCTCTGTTGCGGAGCCTTGATGGCGGGTGAAGATATGGCCTCCATGGCTCGGATTGAAAAAGCGGGTTTGGATCTGGGATTGGCCTTCCAGGGGGCGGACGACATCCTGGATGTGACCGCCACCACCGCCCAGCTGGGCAAGAGCGCCGGCAAGGACGAAGCCGCCGGCAAGGCTACCTGGGTGCGCGTTGAGGGATTGCCGGCCGCCCGTCGCCGAACGATCCGTCTGGGAAACAGGGGAATCAAAGCCCTCGAAATCCAGCTGTCGTCAGGACCGGCACGGGATCGCCTGCTGGCCCTGGCGGAATTGATGTGGAACCGGGACCGATAAGGATTTTATACCATGTTTGCCGAGTGGCCGATCTGGCTAGTGGTGATCCTCAGCGGGGCGGTGAGCCAGCTATTCAAGCTGGCCGTGTATTCTATCACCAAACGGCACTTCGACCTGGCAGTTGTGGCCCAGGGGGGCGGGTTGCCCAGCCTGCAGGCGGTCATCCTTTCCTGCATGTTTTCTTTGACGGTGGTTCGCTGCAGCTGGTCGTCGGGTGAAACGGCATTTGCCCTGGTTTTTGCCGTCATCGTGATCCACGACACGGTGAAGCTCCGGGTAGCCTCCAGCCGACAGCGGGAGGTGGTGTTTCACCTGGTGGCCTCCCTGCCCGACGCCGGTGAGTTCCACCAGAGGGTGGCCACCTACCTTGATCCCAGGATCCATCAGGTTTCCCACGTGGTTGCGGGGATGCTGTTCGGGGGACTTTTCGCTCTGGCGTTCGGGATCACGCCGGGTTAATCTTTGAGGGAATTCGATCAATAGTCGGAAGGGATGATATATGGAGCCCCTGCTGCCCGGAATAGCAGGTCCTGAGGATCTGAAAAAATTGCCGAGCGGCAGCTTGGAGCAAATTTGCGCCGAGTTGCGCGATGAAATCATCACCGGGGTTTCCCGGTCAGGTGGGCATCTGGGCGCCAGTCTCGGAGTTGTCGAACTCACCGTGGCCCTGCACCGGGTTTTCAGCACTCCGACCGACAAGATCGTGTGGGACGTCGGACATCAGGCCTATGGTCACAAGCTGCTCACCGGCCGTCGGGAACGTTTCTCTACCCTGCGCAGCAAGGGGGGGATTGCGGGATTTCCCAAGCAGTCGGAAAGCCCCCATGACATGTTCGGTGTCGGTCATGCCAGTACCGCCATCAGCGCGGCGCTTGGTTTTGCCGTGGCGCGGGATGCCAAAGGTGACGACAACTCCGTGGTCGCGGTGGTCGGCGACGGGGCTCTGACTGGTGGTCTGGCCTACGAGGGCCTCAACAACGCCGGTCAACTTGGCACGAACATGATCGTTATCTTGAACGACAATAATATGAGCATTTCCCCCAACGTGGGGGCCATCTCCAAGTACTTGACCCGGATCACCAGCGGCAAACACTACGTGCGGCTCGAAGCCGACATCTGGGATTTGCTGGGGGCGTTGCCTCACGGACCCAAGGCGCAAAAACTGGCCGGGCGAATCAAGGAAAGCCTGAAGCAGCTGGTGGTGCCGACCATCCTTTTCGAAGAGCTCGGTTTCAAGTATTTCGGGCCCCTGGACGGACACGATCTACCTCTGCTGGTGAAAACTCTCGAGGCGGTGCGCGAGCTGCCGGGCCCCATTCTCATTCATTGTATTACCCGCAAGGGCAAGGGATATCGTTTCGCCGAGGAGGACGGACAGCGATACCACGGCGTGGGGAAATTCGACAAGGCGCAGGGCATCAAGGTTGTGCCGGCGGACGTTCCCAGTTACACCACGGTGTTTGGTCAGACCCTGGCCGCGATGGCGGACCGAGACAAGCGTGTCCATGGCATCACGGCCGCCATGCCCTCGGGGACAGGATTGACTGCGCTGTATGACCGCTGCCCGGATCGTTTTCACGACGTGGGCATTGCCGAAGGACATGCCGTTACATTTGCCGCCGGATTGGCCAGCGCCGGGCAAAAACCCGTGGTCGCTGTCTATTCAACCTTCCTGCAGCGAGCCCTCGATCAGATCATCCACGATGTGGCCCTCCAGAAACTGCCGGTGGTTTTTGCCGTCGACAGAGGCGGTGTGGTGGGAGAGGACGGGCCTACCCATCACGGGGTTTTTGATTTGACCTATCTGCGGATGATACCGGGCATGGTGGTGATGGCTCCCCGAGATGAGGATCAGTTGCGCCACATGCTGGCCACCGGCCTGGCCAAAGATGACGGGCCGTCGGCCATCCGTTATCCCCGGGGTTCGGGTCTGGGTGTGTCCCTGGAAGGTGATCCCACCCCTCTGCCCGTCGGCAGATCCGAAACCCTGACCGACGGTTCCGACCTGTGCATCCTGGCCGTCGGCTCCATGGTCACTGCCAGTCTCGATGCTGCAACCCTCTTGGCCAAATCCGGTCTGTCCGTCGAAGTGGTGGACATGCGTTTCATCAAACCGCTCGATCTGGATCTGCTGGAATCCGTGTGGCACCGCCACCACCTGGTGGTGACGGTTGAGGAAAACAGCCTGGCCGGTGGCTTTGGAGCAGCAATCCTGGAGTGGGCGGCGCTGCCCCATGTCGACGGCCATCCCCAGGTGATAAACCTGGGTATTCCCGACACCTTTCAGGAACATGCGACTCGTGGGGAACTGTTGGCTGGGTTGGGCCTGACAGGCAAGGGTTTGGCCGATCGGATTCATGAGGTTCTGGAAACTCGCGGTGGTGGATCCCAGGCCCAGAGCGCTTCATGAGCGGGCCGGGGCAGACACCTCAGGACCCAATAAAACGTGTTGGGTTGTTCGGTAATCCCAATAAAAATGATTTGCCTGGAGCGGTTGAGACCATCGCTTCCCTTTGTACCGCCGCCGGTGCCAGTGTGTTCGCCTCCGAGGATCTTGCCGAGGTCATTCCGGCGACCGTCCCCGTGTTGACCAATGAAGATTTGATCGAATCGGTTGATGTGGTGATCGCCCTGGGCGGTGACGGCACCATGTTGCGCGCAGGTCGGGTGCTGGGTTTGTCGGGGGTTCCGCTGCTGGGGGTGAACCTGGGATCCCTGGGGTACCTGACGGACGTACCGCTGGACGAATTGTCCGATGCGGTGGAGAAACTTCTGGCGGGTCAATTCCACATCGACACCCGGGCCCGGGTCTATTGTTCGGTCTGGCGCGAGGGCGCCAAGATCGCCACCGCCAACGCCCTTAACGACCTGGTGGTGAACATGGGGCCCTTGCCGCGCGCCATGGACATGGAATTGCTGATGGATGGAGATTCCCTGGGCCGGTTTCTCGGGGATGGGATCATCGTTAGCACGCCCACAGGTTCGACGGCCTACAACCTGTCCGCCGGCGGCCCCATCTGCCAGTCCACCGTGGATTGTCTTCTGGTCGCTCCGATATGCCCCCACAGCCTTGGCATGCGGCCGTTGATCGTGGCCGACGACACCAAAATCGAACTCATCCTTCACGAAACGGGTGAAGGTGCTGTCTTGACCGCCGACGGCCAGCGCACACACACCCTGGCCGACGGGGACCGCCTGGCGTTCCGGGAGTCTAATCGCGAGGTCAACCTGATCAAGTTTCCCCAGAGCAGTTTTTACCGGGTAATGCGTCACAAGTTGAACTGGGGTGGGACCCGGCGGCGCGTCCGGAAGGATTCCTGATGCTGCGCGAATTGCGGGTCGGCAATCTCGCCCTGGTTGATGATCTCGTCCTTTCCCTGGATCACGGATTGACCATGCTCACCGGTGAAACCGGGGCCGGAAAATCCCTCATCGCCGGGGCGCTGTCACTTTTGGCCGGCGGCAAATCCGATCGGCAGTTGATCCGCCAGGGTGAGGATCTGGCTTTTGTGGAAGGCCTTTTCGACCTGGCCGAAGAAAAATCTCTCCGGGAATACATGGCCTCCCTTGGCATCAGGATGGCCTCGGATGGAATCCTGGTTTTGCGCCGGGAACTCAAACGCGAAGGCCGGTCGCGCGTACTGATTAACGGCCTGGTGTCTTCGCTTTCCCTTCTCGAACAGATCGGCCAGCAACTTCTGTCCATCCAGAGTCAGGACCAGCAGCGGCTTCTTTCGCTGGCCGCCTTTCCTGGCGATTTTCTCGATGTCTGCCTGGACAACGGGGCCGAAAGAGATCAAGTGGCCCAGGCCTTGGAAAACTACCGCACTTTACGAGATCAGTACGAGGAGCGGCTTCAGGAGGAACAGTTCGCCAGCCAGCAGCTGGACATGTGGCGCTACCAGCACCAGGAGCTGTCCGAAGCGGGTCTGGCGCCTGGGGAAGAAGAAACCTTGGGGGAGAAACTGGCGCTGGGACGCAATTCGCGGTCGTTGCTCGAAGCGGCGGGGGAGGCCCGGGAGAGCCTGACCGAAGGACAGGTGAACGCACGGCAGATTCTCGGTTCGGTGGAAAGTGTTCTGGACCCTCTGGCGGGGGAAAGTTCCCACCTGAGGTCCATCCTGGAAATGATTCGCGATGCCGGTGCTTCGGTCAGCGAAGCCGCGGGTGACCTGGAACGTTTTCTCGACGGTGTCGATGTGGACCCCAGTCAGCTTGACGAAATAGAAGCTCGCAAGTCCCTGTACGAAGAACTGCGCCGCAAATATGACCGCACGGTGGAGGGACTGGTTGAATTGCGAGACTCCTTGAACGAACGGATCGCCCGTCAAAAGGACGCCACCAGTGATCTGCAGCAACTGGCGGCTTCACGAGACTCCGCCCGCCGGGAATTGACCGCCGCGGCCGAGGTTCTCAGAGCCAACCGCCAGCAGGGTGCCCCCAAGGTGGCCGCCCGGGCGGTGGAAACCATCCGACCGCTGGCTCTGGCGGAACTGGAACTGGAATTCCACATCGAACCCGACCTCGACAACGCCGGCACCGCCCCGGTGGACGGTGAACTTTGCCGGATCACGACCAAGGGCGCCGACAGGGTTCGTTTGCTGGCGCGGACGAACAAGGGGGAGAGTTACGGTGAAGTCGGGCGGATCGCTTCAGGCGGGGAAAAATCTCGAATCTTCCTGGGCCTGTCCGTGCTCCAGCGAACGGGCGTGAAACAGCCTCTGCAATTGTTTGATGAAATCGACGCGGGACTTGGCATGGACAACGCCGTTCCGGTGGCCGAACTTCTGGGCCGGTTGGCGGCGGACAGCCAGGTGATCTGTATCACCCATTTGCCCACGGTGGCCGCGCGGGGCGATCATCATCTCAAGGTGCAAAAGGTCCAAACGGCCGGCCGTACCGTCCTGCAGGTCGTACCCATTCCCGGTGAGGCCCGGATAGAGGAAATCGCCCGTCTGCTGGGCGGCCACAAGAGCGGCGCCAAAGGCGGGGTGGACAAGCAGGTCGCCTATGCAAAGCAATTGCTGGGGCATGGCTGACGGTTCCCTGGTCTGAACGGTGACATGGAATTTGACGTTACCGGCTCCATGTCCCATTATTTCGCCACCAAAGGTGCGCCCGTAGCTCAGCTGGATAGAGCGTCTGCCTCCGGAGCAGAAGGTCGTGGGTTCGAATCCCGCCGGGCGTACCACCCAACCCCATCAGTGTGAACCATGCTTATTTTGCGTCTCATACCTCTCTTCCTTTTCGGACTTCTGGTTCGGTATTTGTACCGTGCCTTCAAGTCGGTCGGATCCGGTGGGCATCCCTCCAAAAACCACGGAAAACCCGACCCAAACAGTGATCCGGAAAACTCGCCGGCCATGGATGATTTGACCGAACAGGATATCAGTGATGCTGATTTCGAAGAGATCCCGTAGAAAATCGGAGATGTTCGAATCCCGCTTCCGGGACGGCTCCGGTGGTGATTTTCCCCTGCGGCAGTACATGCGCTGCCGGGAGGATTTTTCCACCGGTCTGGTCCACATCCTGTTGTATTTGGCTTTTGCCGTGACCCTGGTGATGTTCACCATCAGCCTCGGGGGTCTATTTTCGGCCCACGGGAGTGATCTGAACCCCTGGTACCGACGCATAGCCGTGGTTCTGATGGTTCTTTTTATCCTTTCAGTTCTGTGGCGTTTGTATTACAAAGTGATGGAGTTGAGGGAAATACGGGTGGAGATGGCCCGTTTGAAAGGGGAATTTCGAAATCAGGATCAATGATCCTGGACCCTGGTCATTTTATTTCCCCCCAATATGTTAACCCGCGGCGAAAACGGCCGAATACCCTGGTAGGAGGCCCCTTTCGAGGCCGGATCCTGTTCACCAACTTTTTCCTTCAAGCGTGTCGAGGAATGACAATGCAGCAGATCATTAACAAGCTGAAAAGCAAGGAAGCCCGATTGGGCGTGCTGGGGCTGGGTTATGTGGGATTGCCCCTGGCCGTATCTTATGCCAAGGCCGGGTTCAAGGTTACCGGGTTTGACCTGGATGAAAATAAAATCGCAGCCATCAATGCCGGCGAAAGTTACATCATCGACGTCAAACAAGATGAGCTGGCCCAAGTAGTGAAGTCGGGCAACCTGACGGCCACGACCGACTTTTCCGAGCTTGCCCATGTCGACAGCGTGAACATCTGCGTGCCGACTCCCCTGGGCAAGACGCGGGATCCGGACATCTCCTACATCCAGGCGGCCGTGGCCTCCATCGCCGCGAGCATGCACACCGGTCTGCTGGTGATCCTGGAAAGCACCACCTATCCCGGAACGACCGAGGAAGTCATTTTGCCGCTGTTGAGTGAAAACGGCCTGAAGGTGGGGGAGGATTTTTTCCTGGCCTTTTCGCCCGAGCGCGTCGACCCCGGCAATCCGACCTACAACACCATCAACATTCCCAAGGTTGTCGGCGGGGTCACGCCCAATTGCACCGAAGTGGCCCGTAACCTCTACAGCCAGGTCATGGAAACCGTGGTGCCGGTGTCCTCGGTCCGCGTGGCCGAGACCGTCAAGCTGCTGGAGAACACTTTTCGCAGCGTGAACATCGGTCTGGTCAACGAAATTGCCCTGATGTGCAGCGCCATGGATATCGATGTCTGGGAAGTCATCGACGGTGCGGCCACCAAGCCCTTCGGTTTCATGCCCTTTTATCCGGGCCCGGGACTGGGCGGACACTGCATTCCCATCGATCCATTTTACCTGTCCTGGAAAGCCAAGCAGGCCGGCTCGGAGGCCCGTTTCATCGACCTGGCCGGTCAAGTCAACGGTTTCATGCCCCGGCACGTATTGAATCTCGTTACCCGCGGGTTGAACGACCGGCGTATGGCCGTCAACGGCAGCAAGGTGCTGGTGGTCGGCGTGGCGTACAAACCCGGGATCGATGACATGCGTGAATCACCTGCTTTGGACATACTCGAGATGCTGGCCCAGCTCGGTGCCGAGGTCTCGTGGTACGATCCCCATGTGGAATCCTTGCCCGAGGCCATTCACAGCACCCGGCTCGAGGAGTGGACAAGTGAGGCCATCGCCGCCTTTGATGCCGCGGTGATTGTCACCCCTCATCCGACTGTGGACCATACGCTGCTGCTGGAGGCCGCACCGCTGGTCGTCGATTCCCGCAACGCCTTGAAGGGACACAAGGCCTCCAACCTGATCAAGCTTTGAGGGGATTTCCGAACCCACGCGAAGGGAACATTTTGTTATGAGTAGATACATGGTGACCGGAGGGGCGGGCTTCATCGGATCGCACCTGAGTCGGGAACTGGTGGGGCAGGGTCATGAAGTCGTGGTGCTGGACAATCTGTCCACCGGCCGTGAGGAAAACCTGGCCGATATCATGGGTGATCTCGAATTCCATTTGGGTTCCATCACCGATATCGATCTGGTCAAGAAATGCTGCACCGGGGTGGATTGTGTGTTTCACCAGGCGGCCCTTCCGAGTGTACCGCGCAGCGTGGAAGACCCCTTGACCAGTGATGAACAAAACGTGGGCGGAACCCTGCGGGTGTTCTGGGGTGCCCATCAGCAGGGGGTCCGCCGGGTGGTGTTTGCCGCCAGCAGTTCCATCTACGGTGACACCGAAGAGCTGCCCAAGCATGAAAAGATGCAGCCCAAACCCATGTCACCCTACGCTGTCAATAAACGCGTGGGGGAGCTGTACGGAGCGGTCTTCAACAACCTCTACGGTTTGAGCACCATAGGTTTGAGGTATTTCAACGTGTTCGGGCCGCGGCAAGATCCGAACAGCCAGTACGCGGCCGTGGTGCCCAAGTTCATCACCGCCTTTTTGGAAGGCCGGCCCCCGGTCATTCACGGGGATGGTCTGCAGTCCCGGGATTTCACCTATATCAAAAATGTTGTGGATGCCAACCTGGCCGCCTGCGCGGCGCGGCCCGAGGCCGGCGGTCGCTCTTACAACATCGCTCTCGGTGGTCGGATCACGGTGAAGGACCTCTGTCTGCAGATCAGAGAACTCGTTGGCACGGATGTCGATCCCAGTTATGATGAATCGCGGCCCGGAGACGTGAAACATTCCCAGGCCGACATCAGTCTGGCCCGGGAGTATCTGGATTACACCGGCTCGATCGATCTGGACGAGGGCCTGAAAAAAACAGTGGACTGGTATCGGAATTTTGCCTGAGAGACGGAGGAAATTCATGAGGGACCGAATGAGGCGAACCACCAGCGTCAGTGTTTGCCGTACCTGGCAGCGGCCGCTCGGGTGGATCATCATGGTTGCCATGCTGGCGAATCCCCTTCTGGTTTTGGGGCAGGATTCACGTAGCGCCTCTTCGGGGCTTCAAGCCGGGGATACTGTCAAGTTTACCGTTCCGGGACGTCCCGATCTGGATGCCGAAGTGGTCATCGATGCCAATGGCCGCGCTGATATTCCCCAGGTCGGTGAAGTTGCGCTGGCCGGAATGTCCGTTTCCGAGGCCACCCTTTTCATCAAACAGAAACTGCGTTTGTTCCATCCCAACATCGACACCCTGAATCTGGAAGTCAGCAACGTCAATGACACGAAAATTTACGTGATCGGGCAGGTTTCTCGACCGGGAATCCAGTCATTTGACCATACTCCCTCCGTTTGGGATGTCCTGCGCTCTGCTGGTGGGCCCGCGGAAAATGCCGACCTACGTGGCGCCCGGGTCATTCGTGAGGATGGGAAACTGCCCCAGGTGTTCTCGGTCGATCTTTCTGGGATCATGGAGGGACGTAACATTCCAACCTTGGAACTTCGAAACGGGGATACCCTGGTCGTTCCTGCCCTGCTGGAAGGTACCTCAGGCGTTCCTTCCGCGGAGGGTGTGAAGGTCTTCGGAGGGGTCCAGGTTTCCACGATCGTGCCCATCGAGGACCCCATGCCCATGCTGGATGTTTTGATGCTGGCGGGCGCACCCGCAGAGAATGCCGACATGAAAAAAATCTACTGGGTCCACCAGCAGGACGGTAAAACGATTTCTACCCAGGTGAATCTCCTGTTGTATCTGAGGGAAGGATATGCGATCGGCAATCCAACGGTTTACCCAGGAGATACACTCCACGTCAAGGTTCAAAGGGACAACTGGTTCTGGAAATATGTGCCTCCGATCATGGGGATCGTTGCCGGTGTTCTGGCCATTATACTGACCTATGACAGGCTGGTGAATGGTTACGGAAATAGTACTAGTTTCTGATCCGGGCTTTAGTCCTGGGGCCCGGAGGTCGGTGGCGGGTCGGCAGAGGTGAAGAATAGGCGCCGGAATCCCAGGAAAAAAAGCAGGCCTATCAACACAGCCAACCACAAGGTGAACAACCGGATCAGCAGGGCGGCCGCCGCTGCGGTTGCCCCCGGCATGGACAGGGTGCCCAGCAAATAGATGATGGTCGCCTCGGTTCCGCCCAATCCGCCGGGCATGAATGACAAGGATCCCACCAACGTTCCTGCAGCATAGACAAATAAGGCCGCGCCCACGGGTACGGGGAAGTCAAGCCCCCGACAGACCAACCACAATCCCAAACACTCACACAGCCAGGCCAGGGTTGATAGGGTCAGGGAAAACAACGACTGCCGGAATCCCAAAAGAAGACTCATCGAATCCATGGACTCGTCGAGGCCGACCCGATAGCGGGCCAAGAGATTGGAACGGGCGGCCCGATTCAATAGCTTGGTTCTGATGGTCTTGTTCTGGAACAGCGCCAGAAATATTGGGACGGAAGCGGCGGCGATCAGTCCGGTGGTCAGGCCTGTCAGCGGACCGGGCCAAAAAAAGATTCCAATTGCCGCCAAAGTCAGGACGGCCAGAAAATCGTAGATGCGTTCAGCAAGGACCACGGGAAGGCCCCGGGACAAAGAAACCCCGAACTTTTCGCGGAGGATTCCGGCCTTGAAAATTTCCCCGATTTTCCCCGGCGTGATGACCATGACATAGGTCGCAAAATAGAGGCCGAGGGACTCCCGCAGGGGAACCCGGGAATCCAGAGCCCGCAAATAAACCTCCCAGCGAAAAAATCTCAACCCGTAATTCACCAGGGAAAGGCCGGCGAGGACACCTAGCTGCCAAGAGGGATATCCCGTCAATTCGCGCCGAATATCTTCCCACCCGAATAGGAAGGCCAATACCGCGTACAGAGCCGCGGACAGGCCGATTACAGCGAATGAACGAGAAATTAGGTTTCGAGGTAGCTTCATGGGCCTCCGACCCGAGGGGACGAAAATGCAAAAATAGTGGAGTATTCTTAACTAGCAGTATACCCCAAGTTCTGCTAGAATGGTGCTAGGTGAGGTTTTTGGCAACCAGGAAAAATCAATTGCAATATAAATTGACAGTTAAATATGGTGAAATAACAATTTTTTTGTTGC
>CBDUDB010000064.1:0-13792 GCA_965365795.1 uncultured bacterium
GAGCACCAGCTTCCCAAGCTGGGGGTCGCGGGTCCGAGTCCCGTAGCCCGCTCCACTTTTCATTTTGGTATCGCCGGTCCCTGCTATCAGGGCTGGGCATCACCATCTATCATTTCACTGATCGTCTTACGAAGTTCTTCATTTTCCGGGCTCCCGGTTAGTTCAGCCGGTTCTTGGCGGAACCAGGTTCGCTGCCGTTTGGCGTATTGGCGCGTGACCAGGACAATAGTTGATTCGAGTTCCTCTTGGGCCAGGTCTCCCTGCAGGAATTTTACAATTTCCCGGTAACCAATGCTCATCAATCCCTGGCAGTTGGGTGAATGTTCCGCGAGCGCCGCCTGCGTTTCCTCGATCCAACCGCTTGTCAGCATGAGGGTTGTGCGCCGAGCAATACGTTCGTCCAGTTCTGCCACGGATCGTTCCAGAACAAAGGTGGGAAACGCCAGGCCGAGGGCTGGGTCGGGTTCCTGTTGCGATTTCAGTTCGGTCATGGAGCACCCGGAAAGTACAAAAATCTCGAGGGCCCGCTGACTGCGATAGCGGTCGTTTGTGTGGATGCGGGTAAATGATTCAGGATCGACTTGTTCGAGCCGGGAACGAACTTCGGAATCGGACAACTCCTCCAGATCTTGGCGAACCTCCGCCAACCGCTCCGGCGAGCTTCCAGGGATCTGAATGAACCCTTCGCGCAGGGCAGTCAGGTACATACCCGCGCCCCCAACCAGGACCGGCGCTCCCCCACGTTCCGCGATTTCCGTGAAAACTCGTTCGAAATCTTTCCGGAACCTGATGGCGTCGTACTTTTCCGCCGGCGAAACAAAATCGACCAGGTGATGGGGACAGACAGCGAGTTCTTCTGCTGTTGGCTGGGCCGTGCCGATGCGAAGTCCATGGTAGATCTGGCGGCTGTCAAGGCTGATGACCTCGATGGGGTGGCGCTTGGCCAGGGAGGTGATCAGGCCGGTCTTGCCCACGGCGGTCGGTCCCACGATGACCGGGCACCGCCGGCCGGAAAAAGGGCCTCCGGGGGCCCCTTGGTTTGGGATGGATTCAGGCGACCGGTTCATCTCAGGTCCGCCCGAACCTTTTCTCCAGCTCCTCCAGGGTGTACTGGATCAGCGTGGGTCGTCCGTGGGGGCACGACAAGGGCGTGTCCGTGGCGAACAGCTGGTCCACCAGGTTCTGCATCTCGGGAATGGTGAGGGGTTCTCCGGCCCGCACAGCGCCGTGACAGGCGTAACTGGCCAGCAGGTCCACCTGGTTTTCCTGGCTGGGTTTGTCGTCCCAGGCCAGGTCGTCGAGCATGTCCAGCAGCAAACGCCCTTCGTTCCAGTTCTTCAGGCTGGCGGGGATGCCCTGCACCAGGATGCTCTGCCCCCCGAACGGTTCGATCGTGAAGCCCATGGCTTTCATCTGCTCGGCGTGGGTCTGCCAGGCCTGGACCTGGCCGGGCGTGAGTTCGAGGTGAGCGGGGAAAAGCAACTGCTGGGTGGGGATGCCGCCCGTTTCGCCGCGCTCTTCGAGTGCCCGCTTGGCTTCGTTGTAGAGGATGCGTTCGTGGCTGTTGTGCTGATCGATCAACACCAGGCCACCCCGGATCTGGGTGACGATGTAGGTCCGGTGCAACTGCCAGAACGGCGCCGAGTGCAGGGGTGTTTCCGAAACTCCGGCAACCATTCCGTCAATCTCTTCTGCGGATCCGGTGGCCCGCATGGCGGAAGCGCCAAATAACTCGCCCTGTCCGGCGGGCACCCCTTTGAATTCGAATCCGGCGGACCCTCCCCGCTGGAAATAGCGGCGCAGGTAGTCGTCCTGCGCATCGGCGATCCGTTCGCCGGCCTCGCCCGCGGTGCCCGGTGCCACATCCCCTCTCCAGGGTCTGAGCTCATCCGCTTGTTTCAGACTCAGCCCTTCGCTCAGCGCGTTCTTGAGCCTGCCGAAAATTTCCCTTTCCAGCAGGAGGCGCACCTGGGTTTTGGCCGGGTGCACGTTGACATCGACCTCGCCGTGGGGAACCTGCAAAAATGCGATGACCACCGGGTGGCGGCCCGTCGGAACCACCTCGCGATAGGCCTGAACGATGGCCTGGGAAAGGGCTCGGTTTTCCACCGGGCGTCGGTTGATGAAGATGAATTGCTGCTCGCGGTTACCGCGGGTCCAGGTGGGGCGGGAAGCCAGGCCACCGATGCTGAAGCCCCCTTTCTCCATCTCGAACCGGGCCATGTGTTCCATGACCGAGGCGCCGAACAGGTCGCGGGCCCGATCGGTCAAGGAGCCGGCGGGACGAAGATCCATTGCGATATCGGAACCGGACTTGACGATCCAGCGGATGTCCTGATGGGCCAGGGCAAGCTGGGTCATCAGTTTCATGATGGCCCGTTTTTCCGCCTGGGCCGACTTCATGTACTTGCGTCGGGCGGGCACGTTGTAAAACAGGTCGCGGACGGTGATGGTGGTGCCGGAATTGCGGGGCGCCGGTTCACGGCGGGTGATCTCGCCGCCGGATATCTCGATCAAGCCTCCCAGTTCCTCGTCGGCCAGGCGGCTGACGCAACGGACCTGGCTGACCGAGGCGATGCTGGCCAGGGCTTCGCCCCGGAAGCCGAAACTGGCAACCTGCATGATGTCCGCGGCGGTGGCGATCTTGCTGGTGGTGTGGCGTTCGAAGGCCAGGGGAAGATCGCGGAACCGGATGCCGTGGCCGTCGTCTTCCACGGACAGCGATACCAGGCCGCCTTCTTCCAGGGAGATGGTGATCTGGCGCGCACCCGCATCCAGGGCGTTTTCCACCAGTTCCTTCACGATGGAAGCGGGACGTTCGACCACCTCGCCGGCGGCAATGCGGTCGATGGTGCTGCTGTCCAAAACCTTGATCTTGCCGGGTTGCCTCGCCATGCTGCCTCTCATGCCGCTCCTCATTGGCCGCGAATACGGTTTCCATCCGATCATCGGGTTGCCAAGGGTATACAGGACAGAGGCGGGCGTCAACCGGGCAGGGCTCCGAGCACGGAATTGATGAGGTGGGTCGGGCTGTCTCCCCCACCGGGATAGACCCGTGAAGAGGTTTGCACTGCGAGGCTTTCATTGCCGGTCAAGTTGCGCAGAACGGTGGTGACCCGTCGTTGAAGTCGTGGCAGGGACTGGATGTCCTCGGGTACGATTACCAGAATGGTGCCGTCTTCCAGGCAAGCGGTGTGATCGGAAGTGCGCAGGCGACGCGAAATTTCGGCCACCAGGCCGCTGACCGTTGCCGGAGGAGTTGCCTGGCCCGACATACGGAAGGCCACCAGCCCGACCATGGTGTGGTACCGGTCGCAACGGTCCATTTCATTGCGCAGGATTTCGGCCAAGGCGTCCTGGGTTCCGGAATAAGCGACATCGTCCACGGAATCCGAAGTTGAGGTTTGGCCGGAATGGCCTCCAGTCGGACGGCCCGAGGTGACGGAGTCATTTTCGGTGGTCATGGCCAGCAGGGGTAAAAGACGTCTTGCGAATAGGGCGTCGAATTCCGTGAAGCTGGCACCGTCCAAAGGATGCAGCCGTCGTTTGTCCAGCAGGACCAGTCCGGGGAAGGGTTTGTGGGCTTCCAGCGGTACCACCAGCAGCGTGCGACCGGGGCCGGTTTCGCCCGATTCGTCGCGCGATTCCAGAACGGTCGACTGCCAACCGCCTTGGCCCGTGTCATTCAACAGCCGGATGGCCTCATTATTGAGGATTTCGTCATCCTGCAAATCACCCTGGTTGGAAATGTCATCGGCGGTCAGGAGCAGGGCCTTGGTCGCTCCGGTCAGACGGCAGGCGGCGGACAGCACACGTTTCCGGCTCGCTGCTTTGGCAGGTCCTGCGGCCAGTTCAGAAAGGGCGGTGGCCAGGGTGGTCAGTCTGTCCACCTGGTCGGCCGTGGCGGCCCGATCGAGGTAGTCGTTAAGGTGGCGGTTGATCAGGTAGAGAATTTCCCCGCTGATGGAATGAAAATGATGCGCCTTGGCAGCCGAGGAAAATTCGACAGTCAACAGGGCCTTCAGCGGTTCCCGGCCCACCGGGAGATGGAAAACGGATGTTTCGCTGAGGTGGTCGGTGGGATCAATGTCGGCCCGGTCCCCCGGGTGAATGACCAGGGGATTGCCGGAGCTCAGGACATCGGCCTTTTCGGCCAGAGGCGGAGATTCGTATTCGGTTTCCGTCGGATGGGCCAGGAACAGATCACCGTCGTTGGTCAGAACGCCGATGGAGGCGTGGTCGGCGCCGGCGGCGTCCTTGAGGTCTTCGGCCCAGGTGCACAAGGTGGCTGATACCGCTTCGGGAGAACCGGTATCCCGCGTGAATTCATCCTCCATGTAGCGGTACAATTCCCCGTCCCGAACGGTCTGCAAGCGCAGGAACCGGTCCAGAATCATGGCGAAGCGGTGAGTCATGCTTTCAATGGTGGCCAAAGCGTTACCGGCGAGCTTCCCTTCGCCCTCGTTCGCCGAAATGTTCAAAACACCCAGCAGGCTGCCCTTCCAGACTATGGGTGCACAGATGGCCTCGGAGATGGATGAACGGTCGCGTTTGGCCCCGGGGTGTTGATTGTCGGTGATGAACACGGCCTTCCGTGATTCGGCCACCTGCCCGGCGATGCCCTGTCCCAAACGAATTCTCGTGCGGTGAACCGTGTGCTGGCTCAACCCGTAGGCAAATGCCACGTACAATTCTTCGGAGTGGCGGTCGAAGAGCATGATCGAACCACTGCCGGCCTTGGTCGTTCGAGTGGCCAGTCCCAGCAGCCATCGCAGCAAGCCTTCACGGTCAAGGGCTTCTTCAATTCTGCTAAGGGTGCGGTGGATGGCCGCGGTTTCCATTTCGAGAAGGTCGAAATCCGTGCGATCAGCGGAACTGTTGCCGGCGAAAACGCCCGGTGTGAAACGGGGCCCGGCCTCATCATCGGTGGAGAATCTGGGATCGGTGAGATTCGGTCCGGCCATGATCCTGGGAAAATCACTGGCGCAGACGGCTTTCAAGGCAAAATCCTTGGCCTGATCAACAATCAAGGCCACTTTGTCGTCAAGGGGAGGATGAATCAAATAGGTGGCCGAACCGGGTTCCAGTTCGGACAGATCCTTGATCACGCGCAGGCCCATGACCTCGGCCAGGCTGGAGCCGATGGAAAACCCCTCGGGATCGATCACGGCCAGAATGCGGGCGTCCCGGCGGGCGGACAGATCCGCCAGCAGGGTAAGCTCCTCTTCCCCCGGGCTCAAAAGAACCACCGGCCATTTGATGATTTCCGCCACTTTTCTCCCGCATATTCCACCGTGAAGGGCAGGCCGTATTGCCTTCCCGAATTCATTATACTGCATATGTTATCGGCGGAGGCCCAGAGCTGTTAAATAATACCTTAAAATAATTTGGAAGAAATTATCTAGTAAGGAGTTGGGTCCTATTCTTCGAGTTGTTTCTTGATCATGTCCAGCCACATGAAGGCGTCCATGGGGCTGATTTTCTCCAGATCGAGGGATTTCAGTGCCTCCAGGGCATCTCTTTCGTTCTCCCGGAACAGGGTCAGCTGGCTGGGGCGTTGGCCCGATTGATCGGCCACCAGCGAGGCCCCACCTGCCGCGGGGTCCTTGGCGGCGCGACGGGCGGGCAGATCACGTTTGTCGGCCGAAGTCAGAGACTGAAGTATCTCCTGGGCTCGGTGCAGGACTTTTTCGGGAAGGCCGGCCAGACGGGCCACATGGATGCCATAACTCTTGTCGCTGCGACCGGGGCCGACCGCGTGCAGGAAAATGATCTTGCCCTCCCACTCCTTGACTTCCAGACGGAGGTTCACCAGGCCGGAAAGTTCGGCCTCCAGCTCCGTCAACTCGTGGTAGTGGGTGGCAAAAACCGAACGCGGCCGGGGTCCTTCGCCCGAGTTCAAGAATTCGGTGATGGCCCAGGCCAGAGAAAGCCCGTCATAGGTCGAGGTGCCTCGACCGATCTCGTCGAGTATTACCAGACTGCGGCTGGTCATCTGGTGCAGGATATGGGCGGTTTCACTCATCTCCATGAAAAAGGTGGATTCCCCGCGGGCCAGGTTGTCGCTGGCGCCGACCCGGGTGAAGATCCGGTCGGTGATCCCGATCCGGGCCGAATCCGCGGGCACGAAACTGCCGACCTGGGCCATCAGGGTGATCAGCGCCACCTGCCTCAGGTAGGTGGATTTGCCGCCCATGTTCGGGCCGGTCAGCAGAAGGATCTGGTGGTCGGTTCCATCCAGCAAGGTATCGTTGGGAATGAAGTCATGGTCCAGTAACTGTTCAACCACCGGATGGCGTCCGCCGGAGATCAGCAGGTCGCAAGAGTCGTCACACTCGGGGCGACAGTACCGGTATTGTTCGGCGAGGTCGGCGAAGGCGAGCATGAGGTCGATGTTGCCCGTCAACAGGGCCGCCTCGCGAATGTCCTTCAACCGCCCCGATATCTTGGCGATGAGGTCCTGGAACAAGCGGGTCTCCAGTTCCTCCGCTTTTTCCTCGGCTTCCAGGATGGTGGACTCGGCTTCTTTGAGCTCTTCGGTGTGAAAGCGGCAGGCGGCGACCAGGGTCTGTTTCTGTTGATAGTGATCCGGAACCTTGTCCAGGTGTTTCTTGGTAACCTCGAAGTAGTAACCGAAGACCCGGTTGAACCCCACTTTCAGGGTGGGGATACCGGTGGTTTCTCGTTCCCGACTTTGCACCCCGGCCAGAAAACTCTTGCTGTCGCTGGCGACCAGGCGGTAACGATCGAGATCTTCATCCAGGCCCACGCTTATGTAGCCTGGTTTGCGGGTGGTGGCCGGAGCGTCCTCGGCGATGGTGGTCAAGATCTCGTTGGCCAGGCCGTCAAATTCGGAGATGCTCTCCAGCCAGCCGACCACCGGGTGTCCGTTGTGGCTGGCGGTCATACCTTGGGTCTTCAGGTCCCCCAGGGCGGCAAGGGTGGCGCCGAGCTGGCGCATCCCGGAAGGACCGATCCTGCCTGCGGCGGCCCGGGCGGAGAGTCGTTCCAGATCACCAATTTTTCCCAGAGTGGAGCGAAGATCCTCACGCCAGTTCCGGTCGTCCAGCGCCGACGCAATCCCCGAGTGCCAGCTGTTGAGTTCGTCCAGGTCGGTCACCGCTTCGGCCAGGCGCATTTCAAGAAGGCGCCGGCCCATGGGGGTCAAGGTCCGGTCGATGTGATGGACCAGAGTGCCTTCGCCCCTGTCCCCACGAAAGGTGCGGAAGATTTCCAGGTTGCGGAGCGTTTCTTCGTCCAACGCCAACCTGTCCACCCGGGCGCTGAAGCGCAAACTCGTCACCTGGTCGGGGCGCCGCAGGGTGAGAGATTCCAGATACCGCAACAGGGCCCCCGCGGCGGTGCACGCCGGTTCACGGCCGGGTTCCTCCAGGCCGAACACGGTCAGGTTGGCCACCTGGAAATGATCCTGGAGGGTCTGTCGGGAAAAGGCGTGATGAAACCAGGCGGAGTTGACCTGGTTGACCACGACACCGCCGAGGGCCGCGCGCCACTTGTTGATCTGTCCGGAATCGGTGTCCTCGGCGACGATGACTTCCTTGACCGGATGCCGCTGGCACAGACTGGCGAGGGTTCCTCTTTCCTGGCCGCAGCGGAATTCACCCGTCGAGGCGTCGAGCAGGGCCCAGCCGTCGAAACCCTCATTCCGGGGCAGCCAGGCCAGGCAGTACCGGCCCGATGGTGAGTCCACGAGTTCGGGGCTGGTGGCGGTGCCGGGGCTGATGATCTCCACCACCTCCCTCTTGACCAGTCCCTTGGCCAGGGCGGGATCCTCCACCTGCTCACAGATGGCCACGGTCAGTCCATGACTGAGCAGTCGCGTCAGGTAGGTATCGAGGGCGTGGTACGGCACCCCGGCCAGTGGTACGGGATGATCACTCTTGGCGTCGCGACTGGTCAGGGTCACACCAGCCACGGTGGCCAGGGTCTGGGCGTCCTCGAAAAAAGTTTCATAAAAATCACCCATCCGGAACAGGAGCAGGGAACCCGGATGTTTGGCCTTGATGGCCAGATACTGGGTCAACATGGGTGTGGTTTTCGGCCCGGTCGCCTTTATGGCGCTGGTTTTTTTCCGGCTGGGTTTCTTGTTTGCGGAGGGGTTGGCCATGATAAGGGCTCAATCGTTCCCGTTGGTGGGCCCCGTGAGATCGGCAACGATGACATCCATGTCGAGCTCGTCCTTCAGGCGCTCAGCTTCGTGGCGGGCCAGGGCGGGATTGACGAAGGAGCCGGTCCGGAGCTTGTACAGAAATTGCCCGCGCGCGTCCCGGACTTCATCAATGCGCAGATCAGGTAGCTGCCGCCGATAACGTCGGAGGAATTCCAGAGCCAGGCCCCGATCGCTGAAGGCACCCAGTTGAAGGGCATATCGGCCCCGAACGGGTTCTGCCTGGCGTTCCGCCTGGGTTGACCCTTCGGCGGGAGTCATGGCAGCCAGTTCCTCCTGCTGCTCCCGGCGCATACGTTGAATTTCCAACATGGCCAGGCTGCCCATATTTTCACGGGCAAGAGCCCGTTCAAGATCGACGGCCTCTTGCTCACGGCCTTCGGCACGCAGAGCCCGCCACTGTCCCCCGGCGATCCGGGGATGGGGATCGGATCCGCCGCCGCCGGTGGCCGAATCGAAATACCTCAGGGCCAGTGCCGCATCCTTCTGCTGCAGAGCAATGTCACCCAGATAAAACCTGGCCAAAAGAAACGCCTGGTCCTGGGGTTTGACCGAGGCCAGCATTTCCCGGGCCTTCTGCAGGTTGCCCAGGGCCCGGATAGAAAGCGCAGCCCGCAGGTACAATTCACCCGGCAGATTCCCCTGGTCCTGCTCCAGAAAGGGAGCCAAGGCCTGGAGGCTGGCCTGGTAGTGGCCCAGGCCGAATTCGATGTCGGCGATTTCCAGGCCCATGCGGATTCGGACCGGGTCGGGCAGCCGTCCATCGTCCAGTCCCTCCCGCAACATCACCAGGGCGTTGGCAGGATCATCGGCCAATCGTACCTGCCACAGGGTGGCTTCTCCGGCCTGGAATCCCTCGGCCCCTTGCTCCATGTTCAAGCGGGCTTCTTCATATTTCGCGTTCCGGAAAAGTTCCAACACGGTGTCGCGAGACGCCAGGGCAGGAACACTGATCACCAGAGCGAGGAAGAAAACTTTCCCAAGCCCCAGGGATAAAATGGTCGACCTGAGTTTAACGGCCACCTCAGGATACCTCCGCCTGGATGGGGCCCGCGCCATAGGTGTGAAACCCATGACAGGAAGGGCAGAACCAGCGGATCCGCTCTTCATGGTTGCCGCAGTCGCGACACACCCAACCTTCATGTGGCTGGGGCATGCTCAACATGGACCAGACCTTGGCGAAATCGCTGTCCGGAACATCGGCCGCGAGCATCTTGAGATAAGGAGCGGCGGCATCTGGCGTGAAATTGCGGCGGCCGGCTTTGCTCTCCAAAAGACGCAGCCCGTTTTCTCGTTGGCCCAGTTTTTCGTAGAGCATGGCCAGGTCGATCCAAAGGGAAGGCGGGGCGTTTTCAGATTGGCAAGCCCGTTCGAGGATGGGCATGCTGCGGGCGAACTGGCCCGACGCCAGTAGGACTTCCTGGAGAAGAGGCAGAAAAACGTCCAGTTCTTCGGGACTTTCCAGAAGGCTGTCGCTGGCGATGGAAACGGCAGTGGCGGGGTCATTCTGAACCGCCGCCCCGATGGCGCGAACCAGGGCGCTGCGCGAGGCGGTGCCCGCAATGTTCTTGACGTCCTTGAGTCGCGAGTTGGCTTCGCCGGATTCGCCGGCCAGGGCGTGGGTCAGAGCCCGGTCGAGTTGGTAACTGGCATAGGCGGATAGGAACCAGGGCCGATCTTTATCCAGACTGTGCCGGGCGGCATTTTTGAGGGTCCGGCCCGCTTCGGGGAAGTCCTCCATGCCGTGCCATTGGGTAAAGCGGGTCTTCCAGTATTGGGGGCGCGTCATGGCCTGTTTGGGCAGGGAATCCAGGACATCGCGGGAACCTTCCCACTGCCGGAGCGCGTTGAGATCCTTGGCCAGGGAAAGGCCCACCCACATTTTCTGGGTCGGGGTCAGATCGGACCGGACGGTAAGCCCCCGGTGCAGGACGGCGGCGCGCTCGGCATCGCCCTGGATCCGCAGCAGGTTTCCCAGTTGATAGAAAGGCTCGGCCGCTTTGGGGTTGTCATGGACCATCTTGTGAAGCAGGGCCCCCGCTTCGTCCAGATTGCCCTCGATCCAGTGTTCCAGAGCATGGGAATAGTCGTCCCCGGAGACCGGCTGTTTGGTGTCGCGGAATGACAGATAGATCGCCACCGCGGCTGCCGCCAGTACGACGATACCGACAACTACGGGAAGAATGCTACTCACCTTGGTTCTCTCCCGCCTGGGGCTTGTCGGCATCCGGTCCGGAATCGGGTTTCAGCGGCAGAGTCCGCAGATCCGCGATTTCGCGATCCTTGGCTGCTTGTTGCCGCTTGAGCTGTCCGATCTCCCGGTGGAACTTGAATTCCCGGAAGGCGGCGAGCAGAAAACTCGACGCGAAGCCCAGAAGAAAACTGACAACCACGATCCAGTAGATGGAAATGCCCAGATAGGCTTTGCCGAAGAAGTTGATGTCCACGCTCTGCTCGCTGTTGGTGACGAAGAAAAAGACCAGCGCGAATAGAAGTGCCAGAAAGAGAACTCCCTTGAAAACCCACACGGTATTACCTCTTTCTTCCCGGCCGGGTCGGGAATATGTCAGTCCAAAAGTACGCCCTCGAAGGTGGTGTTGGTGCAACCGGTGACCCGCAGGGTGACCTGCTGCCCGACCTCGAGCGAAACGTCATGCAAGACAACCTTCCGGTTGTTTCCGGTTCTCAGCCGCCAGCTGCCCGCCGGTCGGCGGGCTTCCCCTTCGGCGATCGCTGTCCATGTCTGACCAACCTGCCGGGCCGCTTCGACGTTCCAGATATCTTCCTGGACTTTGATGAGTTCGGCAAGCCGCCTTTTCTTTTCCTCAAGCGGGACATCGTCCTCCAAACGCGCCGCGGGCACCCCGGGCCGTTCGGAGTATTTGAAGGAGAAAAGCTGATCGTACTTCACCCGGCGGACGACCTCAAGGGTATCCTGGAAATCGGTTTCGGTCTCCCCGGGGAAGCCGACGATGACATCGGTGGAAAAGGTGACGTCCGGGATGACCTGGCGGGCGTAATCCACCATGTCGAGGTATTCCCGGCTGGAATACAGGCGTTTCATGCGCCTGAGGACCCGGTCACTGCCGCTCTGGACCGGTACGTGCAGCCAGGGGCACACCTTGTCGAGGCGGCCGATGGTGTCCATCAGAGAAGGATGCATGTCCCTTGGATGTCCGGTGAGGAAGCGGATGCGCTGCAATCGGTCGATGGCCGCCACCTGCTCCATCAGGACCGCGAAATCGAGATCGTCCCCCCACTTGTATGCGGTGACGTTCTGGCCCAGGAGAGTAACCTCCCGGCCCCCCGCCGCGACGATACCCCGGATCTCATCCAGGATGGTGTCCGGGGCCTTTTCACTTTGCGGCCCCCTGGTCTGGGGAACGATGCAGTAAGTGCACTTGTAGTCGCAACCCTTGTGAATGGTCACCAGGTGGCTGTTGTTGGTGGGATACAGAGCCGGTGGCGCCACGTAGTGGGCATCGCTGCGGTGACCGGTCCGGGTGCGGTTGGTTTCCGGCACCTTTACCTTTTTGACCGCTGTCAATTCCCGCAGCACTCCGGGCAGGGTATCGTAGCTGTCCACGCCCACGACCAGGTCGACCTTCCGGGCGCCCTTGCGCAGATTTTTCCCCAGCCGTTCGGCCATGCAGCCGCAGATCCCGATCAGCGGCTGGGCCAGACCCGCCTGATCCCGCCGGTGCCGCAACTCCCCCACCCGGCTGATCACCTTGTGCTCGGCCAGATCGCGCACACTGCAGGTGTTCAGCAGGATGACGTCCGCTGCCAGGTCTTCGGTGCCAAGGCGAAAACCATCGCTCTCGAGCAGCCCGCTGATGGCCTGGCTGTCGTAGACGTTCATCTGGCACCCATAGGTCTCGATATAGATTTCCGGCCCGTCCGCTGATTCGGATTTGGGCCTGGTCAGATCGGGCAATTCACCCTGGAAGGTGGCCACTTCAGGCCCCCTTTCTGGCGGAGGCAAACGCGGGAAAAACATCGAGGACCGAGGCGGTAAGTTTTCCGTCGGAAAAATCGTCGATGCGCACATTCACCAGGGATCCCGCCACGATTTCCCCGGCAGAATCTTCGGGAACCATGACGGTGACATAGTTGTCCGTGGTGGCCAGGCGCCAACCGGGAGTTCCACTTTCGGCCTCGATGACGGCTTCACGCGTGGTGCCCACCAAGCTCTTGCTGAATTCCGCGTTTTTGGCGGCGGCGAGGTCGCGCAGGATCTCGCTGCGGCGGGAAATGGTTTCCGGGTGCACCTGATCGGGCATATCGGCTGCGGCGGTGCCGGGCCGGCGCGAAAAGCGAAACACGTGGAGATAACTGAAAGGAAGTTCAGCCACCATGCGGCGGGTGTCTTCGAACTCCGCGTCCGTTTCCCCCGGGAAGCCGACGATGATGTCCGCTCCGATGCCAAAATGCGGGACGGTCGCCGCCACCTGCCGCATGGCTTGCCAGGCGCGGTCGCTTCGGTAGGGACGCTTCATGCGTTTCAGTACGCCATCGCTTCCACTCTGCAGGGATATGTGCAGGTGAGGGCGCAACCGGTGGTTGGCCGCGAACATGTCCAGCAGCCGGGGCGTCACCTCGTTGGGATGGATGCTGCTCAAGCGAAGGCGCAGGCCGGGGATTTCCTCGAGGCAGCGATCCAAGAGGTCGGGCAGCTGGACTTTGGGGGTGAAATCGCGACCGTAACCACCGAGGTGAATACCGGCCAGGATGGTTTCGGGGTAACCCCCTTTGACCAGGAGGCGCAACTGGGCCAGGACATCATCCACCGGTCGGCTTCGGCCCGGCCCGCGCGCGCGCCAGATCAGACAGTAGGTGCAACGCAGATTGCAACCGTCCTGGATTTTCACGAAGGCGCGGCTGCGTCCGGAAAAACTGTCGATCAGGGCCGAATCGAATTCCGGATTTTCCTGAAAATCCTCGACCCTCATGGTCAAGGTCTTTTCGTCCATCACGGCCGGCATCCAGGTGGCGACATCTTCCTTGTCGGTGTTGCCGACCACGCCGTCGATTTCCGGAACGGCGGCCAGGGCTTCGGGCTGGGTCTGGGCATAACAGCCGGCCACGACGACCTTGCTGGCCGGGTGGCGGCGCTTGACCTGCCGGGCCAGGCGGCGGCACTCCTGATCGGCCTTGGCCGTGACGGTGCAGCTGTTCAGGACGTAGAGATGGGCGGGATCGTTCCAGCCGACCACGTCGATATCGTAGAGGCCGGACATGGTGGTCTTGATGCCCTCGGTATCATACTGGTTGAGACGGCAGCCCAGGGTCCAGAAGGCGACCCTCAGGGTTTTGCCGGACGGTAATTCGGAGGGCTTCACCGCCTCGAGGGGCCCCAGTTTCTGCAAATCGCTCATGGGAACTCCATATGTGTTCACCCGGCCGGCATTAGGTAGCGTAAAACCAATAAAAAGGGACGGAGGCCTAGCCTCCGCCCCTCTCACAGGCGGATCAGAACCGGAATTCGGATCCGGCGCCGGTTACTTTTCTTCTTCTGCGGCGTCAGCCTCGTCAGGGGCTTCGGCTGGCTCCTCGGCGGGAGCAGCCTCCACTTCCACTTCGGCTTCCGTTTCAGGCGAAGCC
>CBDUDB010000065.1:0-13725 GCA_965365795.1 uncultured bacterium
GTGGAACGCGAGGTGGCCCTTGAGGGCATGTGGGCCGTGACCCCCGATGCGGGCGCCATGACCTGTCGCCGTTTTCGGCATGAGGTACCGGGCACGGGTTTCCGCGAAGTGGAGTTCATCAGCGGATTTGCCGCCAATGATCCTGACAGCTACTGCCGGGTGTGGGAGCGGTTGGATCTGAAAGCCGACCCGGAGCGGGTCATCATCCTGATGAACATCCGCTCGGACCGTCAGCGGCGCAGCCGGGATCTGGCCCCTCTTTTCGGACGGGAATTGAAGGCCGCCCACTATGTTCTGGTCGGTGGGGATACAGCCCTGTTCGCCAGTCTGCTCAGGCGCCAAGGTCTATCCAGAGATGTCATCCACGATTGCGGCAACCTTGAGGCTCCGGCCTTGTGGGACCGCTTGGTGGCCCTGGGACCAGATGGCGCGCGGATCATCGGTATCGGAAATATCGCCGGCATCGGCCACCACCTGCTCGACCACCTGGAGCAAGAGGGGGTGGGGGCATGATTTTCCAAAGTATCGGTCTGGGCCTGGTCGTCAGTCTGGTTTTTTCGGAAATCCTCGGCCTGGCCGCCGGCGGCCTGGTGGTGCCTGGTTACATCGCCCTTTACATGGACCAGCCCCTGCGGATCATGGGCACGGTGCTGGCCTCCCTGGTGACCTACGGGTTCATCCGACTGGTGGGACGGTTCGTGCTTCTTTACGGGCGACGCACCATGGTGTTTAGCGTACTGGCCGGTTTCCTGTTCGGGTACCTGACGCGCTACATCCTCGTTTTCAACGAAACCATGCAACTGGGAGTGGATACCAGCGTGATCCAGTCCATCGGTTACATCATTCCCGGGCTGATCGCCTACTGGATGATGCGACAGGGAGTCGTCGAAACCCTCTGCACCATGATCATGGCCTCGTTCATCGTGCGTCTGGCCCTGGTCACAGCCTACGGGGGGAAGCTCATTGAGCTGGCGGTTGGATAATCGGCGCAGGTTCATTCTCCTGCTGTTGGCGGTCACGGCCCTTCTAATGCAGGCGGTCCTGGACAAGACCCGGACCCCCACGCGGCAGTGGGACTACGACCTGAAAATGGAGGCTGCGACCCGGGCCGAAAGGGCGTTTGCCGCCGTGCGCGAACACCGGGGTCTGGAGGGTGCCAGCCTCGACCTGGTCAACGATCCGGCCGGCACGGGTCTGATCGGGCCTGAAATCAGCCTGATCACCAACGCGGCGGGTGATCTGGACGCCAAGCTGACCAGCCTCAACCCCAACTTCGCCGCGGTGCTGGTCCAGTACTTCCGGCAGGCGGGTCTGGGGCCGGGAGATCCGGTGGCGATCGCGGTCAGCGGCTCCTTTCCAGGCATGAACATCTGCCTGTACGCGGCGATGGAAACCATGGAACTCAGGCCGGTGGTGATCACTTCGGTGGGCGCGTCGAACTGGGGCGCCAACAGTCCGGAGTTCACCTGGCTGGACATGGAGACCCTGTTTTTCGAGCGGGGCATCTTTCATACCCGCAGCGATGCGGCGACCTTCGGCGGCGGCAATGACATGGGCCGGGGGATGAGCCCGGCCGGCAGGCGCCTGTTGCGCGAAAGCATCGATCGCAACAAAATCCCTTATCTGGGTTCGGTCAACATCGAACACGCCATCGACAAGCGGATGGCCCTGTATCGGGATTTGTCCCAGGGCCGCGCTTTCCGCTTATTCGTCAACGTGGGGGGCGGCGTGGCCAGCGTCGGCAACCGCCACAACAAAACCCTGTTGCCGGAAGGGCTGAACTTCAGCCTCAAGCCCCACAACTGGCCGCGCAAGGGAACCCTGATCCTGTTTGCCGAAAAAGGAGTGCCGGTGGTGCACCTGTTGAGGATCATCAATCTGGCCAGGGCAAATGGTTTGCCCCTGGCCCCGGATTTCCAGCCCCAACCCGGGCAGGGCGAAATCTTCGTGCGCGATATGTATCGCTGGCCCCTGGCCGCGGCTTTCCTGGTGGTATACTGCCTGGCCTGCATCCTGATCCTGGCGCCGGAGATTCGCCGGGGGTTGTTCGACCGCCTGGGCCGACGCCCGGCCGTGGTGCCGGTCCTCTTTCTGGTGGCGGCGGGATTTCTTATGCCGACCACGACTTCGGCGGCGGATAAATGGCTAAAGGTGACCCCCACGCGTCAGGGTCCCGAGGTGTGCCTGAGCAGCGACCAGCAGAACTTCACCTACCTCGTTCTGGATCCGGCCGACCCGGTGGAGTTCGAGGTGAACGGCCCGCGCCGGGTCAAGTTGATCAGCCGGTATGTCTTCGGCACCGGCGATGCTGATCGGCAGCCTTTCGTGGTTTCGGTCAGCCTGGATGGCGCCGAGATTCTGCGCAAGAGTTTCACCTCCCAGGTCAACGAAACGGTGGTCCTGTGCGAACGGGTCAGCCGGGTGTCGTCCCTGCGCCGGGCCTATGTCGATATACCCAAGGGAACCCATGTTCTCCAGGTCACCGGGCAGGCGACCGGCGGCGGCGACGTCGTGGGCCGGCTGTACCGGGAAAGCAAGCGCAAGACCAGCAGCACCGTTCCTTATGCCCCGGACGGTTACGCCGAGCTGGCGACCCTGCAATTCGAAAGCGGCACCCAGAGCACCTACTACCGGTTCGAGGCCGGCACGCCGTTGGCCTTCGCGGTGACAGGTCCGACCAGCCTGCAGCTTTATACACGCCTGGATTTCAATCCGGGCATGCTCGGCAGCCAGAAACACATGCTGGAAGTCTGGCGGGACGGAGAACTTTGGCGCACTTTCCACTACGACTCCACCCGTCTGGCGAACGCTTTTTATCCCGATCGTCTGGACATTCTGCCGGGGACCCGCAAGAAACTCCGGATCAGTGTGCCGGAGGGCCTGCATCAATTCGAGGTGCGCTGCGTGCGCCCGGAAAATTGCGGGATCACTGCCCAAATTCGCATCCCCAGGAAGGACCTGCGCGGTAGCCCATGATTAGATTGTGTAATACAAGAAATCCCTTGCCGGGACCGGCCCTGACCCTTGCCCTGGCCTTGACGCTTCTATTCTGGACCGGCGTGGGTTTCGCCGTAACCTGGGACGTTCTGGTCCCGGTGGACAAGGTGGACGAGGTCCCCATCGGCAAGGCCGGGAAAAAGTACATGGCCGTGACCGACAAGGGGGTCAAGGTGCCGGTTGTCGGGCCCGGGGTGATCACAGGATATGCCCGGGTCGCTTTTCCAGACGGCGCCGATGGCACGGTGGACGGATTGCTGGAGTTCAGCGGGGTGCCCCGCCTGGAAGCCCAGAAGATCATGGTGTTCAAACCGTCCACAAAATCGACCTGGGGAGATGACCGTCCCGGGGTACCCAGCGGGGGCCACAAGTTCACCATAGAGGTGCCCGAGGGTGAGTTCCTCCTGGAACTGGCGGCCACCTTGCCCGGCGGGGACCCCATGCTGGTCATCATGTATTACGAGGGCCCGCCTCAGCCCCATCTGGTCGGCAAACAAGCGGAGAAAAAGGCCACCAAAAGGGCCAAGAAGGCCGTGACTTTCGTGGGCCATGCTTCTATCGATTTTATCTACAACGACAACATCCTGACCAACAGTCCTGAATACAACGATGACTTCACCAGCGGCACCTTTCCCTGGAAATTCATCAACGGAACCGTAGACGATCTTGTCGTCGCCCCGGCCTTTGATATCGAAGCCCGGTCACGGCTTGTTCCCTGGGGACAGTCACGGCTGAAGTTCAAGGTCAAGTACTGGCGGTACGCCAACAATCCCATCAAGACCAACACGGACTTCCACTTCTATCTGCGCCAGTACTTCGGCAAGAGCCAGAGCCTGGAGCTCTACTTCCATTTTGCGCCGGAACAGTACATCCGGCAGCTTTCGGACCGATCACCCGTGGGCGATCCGGAGCTGGATATCGACTGGACCCAGTTCCGCTTCCAGCGCAACGTGTGGAATGCCACCTGGCGCCAGCGCCTCAGCAAGAAATTCAGCGCCAAGGTGCTGTACGAGGAGAACTACCGCTACTACAACCAGCCCTTCATGGAGAATGACATCAGCGCCTGGGAAGTGCGGGGCAACCTGACCTACAAGATGAGCCGGGTCCTGAACTGGAATTTCGACTACAGCTACGAGGACGCTCAGGCGCGGGGCCTCGACTCGGTCTGGGAAACCCTCGGGGCTTCCAACAATTCGGACGCATCTTACGCGCGGGACCTCTACCGCATCGGCCTGGATATTTTCCAAAAGAAGTTCAAGAAGGTCCTGGACCGGGTCAGTCTCTCTTTCCTGTTCATGGATTACTACTACACCACCGACAAGACCCTGGTGGAAGATCCCTACCATGCCGGCAGGCGGGACATGTTCTACAAGGGTACGATCGAGCTGCGGAAACGGGTTTCCAAACCGTTGACCGTGAAACTGGCCGTCAGACGCACCGAACGGGTTGTCCAATCCCCCTGGGAAGGCGACATCACCACGGACAAGGATTTCACCCAATGGCTGTATTGGACCAGCCTGAATTACCGGTTCTAAGGAGTGACCATGCATTCGCATCGCCTATATTCGAGTTTGGTTTTCCTGACCCTGAGCTGCGCCCTGCTTTGGACGGGATGTGCCCAACAAGATCTGTACGAGCCGCCCGGAGCTCCCTTCCTCAGGGTGGGGACCTTGCTTCTGCCCAGTCAGAACGAAGGGGTTGCCGTGATGGGCAACTACGCCTTCGTGGCCGGCGGGCAGGCAGGGCTGCACTCGATCGATTTTACGATTCCCAGCCAGCCGCGCCTGGTGCAGACCCTGAACACTCTCAAATACAGTGAGAGTATCGAGGTCGTGCGCACCTTCGTGGGTAACCAGTTGCAGGACATTGCCCTGGTGGTGGAAGGCACAGAGGGGGTTACCAGCTATGACATCACCGACCCCACGGATGTTGTCAGCTTCAACAGCGGTTCCACCGCGGTGTTCGGCAACCGGTTGTTCGTGGACCAGCCCGATGATCCGGAAGCACCGTACGTGTGCTATCTGGCCGAGAGCTGGAAAGGGGTCCGCATTTTCGAATCGATTCCCGCCCAGCCGGGAATCCTGGCCTACAACGGTGTTTTTGTCGGCACCAATGGTTATGCCGAAGGTATCGCCGTTCGTGACGGGTACGCCTACGTGGCCGACGATGAAATGGGTCTGGCCGTGCTGGACGTACGGATTCTGGACCTGGACGCCGTCTCATTGGCCAGCTGGGCCGACAGTCCGGGTGAAGCCCTTGATGTGGAACTCTCCGGTGAATACGCCTTCGTGGCCGACGGCCGGGAAGGGCTGGCCATTTTCCGGATCAACGAAGGGGACACCCCGGTTCGGGTGACCAACCTGGATCTGGATGGGACCTGCCGGGCCGTGGCCGTGGCCGACGGCTTGGCCGTCCTGGCCGCCCAGGGTTCGGGCGTGCACTTCGTGGACGTATCCAATCCTAGTCAACCGGTTTTCCTGGGCCGAATCATTACCGAATACGCCATGGACATTGCCCTCAGCAGCGATGGTTTTGTTCTGGTGGCCGACCGGGACGAAGGCCTGATCATCATGCAGGGTCCCAATGCCTTCAAGGATGAGACTCCCCCGGCCTCGGTCCAGAGCCTGACCGCCGCGCCCTTTGGCCTTGAGCAAGTGAAGTTGAGCTGGTACGCAACTGGGGATGACCGCATGATGGGCACAGCTTCCAGCCTGGAATTCCGGGTAGCCGATGTTCCCATCATCGATGAAGCCTCCTGGGCGGCGGCCTCCGTGGTGCCGAACCCACCGATGCCTGCAGCCCCCGGTAGCTTGATGAATTTCGTGGTGACGGGTTTGAGTGAGGGTGAAAAACACTTCGCCCTGCGCTGCACGGACGACGCCGGCCTGGTTTCGGGCATGAGCAATCCTGCCAGCGCCATCCCCGGCGAGGGCATCCTGCTGACCGAACCCGGCCTGGACATGCAGGGCGGCACGATCGATGACACCTTTACCTATGAAGTGTCCTACGTCTATCCGGATGCCCCTTCCGTGGCCGAGGTCCTCATAGACGGCACCGGGTATGCCATGACCGCCGTCGAAACCAACGCCGGGGTGACGCTCTTCCGGTATCAGACTCAGCTTCCTTCCGGGGCCCATTCCTACTCCTTCAACTTCGGGGTCGACGATCCGGAAGTGGCCGATGCGACCACCCCGACCGTCAATGCTCCCATGGTGGGCAGCATCGTCTTTGTCATGGGCAGTGATGACGTTGATGATCCTGCGGATCCGGCCTATGAACCCGGTCGCAACCCGAATGAATGGCAGCATACGGTTGTCTTTACCGACAGTCTGGTCTCGGCCGTGACCGAGGTCACCCAGACCGAGTGGGCGGCCACCGGCATGAGGGATCCCAGTCATTTCCCGGGGCCTGATCTGCCCGTGGAATCCCTCACCTGGCTGCAGGCGGTGGAGTACTGCAACGCCCTGTCCACGGCCGCAGGCCTGACCCCGGTCTACACAATTTCCGGCCAGCAGGTTGACTGGAACCGTACTGCCGACGGCTGGCGTCTGCCGACCGAAGCGGAGTGGGAGTGGCTGTGCCGCGCCGGCACCACCACCACCTTCGCTCTGGGTCCCTTGACCGGCCGGGTGTGCAACCTGGACCCGGTTCTGGACTCCATGGGTTGGTACTGCGGCAGCACCTTCCCGGGAATCCCCGGCACCAGCGACGTCGGCGCCAAGACCCCCAACGCCAAGGGCCTGTACGACATGCACGGCAACGTCTGGGAATGGTGCTGGGACTGGTACGGCGATTACCGAGTTGGTGATCCCGACGGGGACGGCGTGGTTCTCGATCCGGTCGGCGCCCTCGGCGGCACCCAGCGTGTGGTGCGGGGCGGCAGCTGGTTCGGCGGCAGCGAGGATTGCCGGAGCGCAGCTCGCGGCTCCCGCTATCCCGATTCGGCCGAAAACGTGGTGGGTCTGCGCGTGGTGCGCACCATCTTCGCCTCCAACTAGGACGGACCATGGCGCAGAAGAAACGCTTCACCTTCATCGATGAGTTCCGTGGACTCATCGGTGTGATGATGGCCCTCGGGCACAGCAACTACTATTTCAACTCGGCCTGGCTGAGTCTGGATCCGCTGGACCCGTTTTTCGACAACACGCCCCAGTTCCTTCTGCGCTACATGGGGTATCTGTGTGCTCCGGGATTCCTGATGATGAACGGAGCCATGGTCTACTACGTGTTCAAGAGAAGACTCGGTAACGGCGAGTCGGTCGGGGCCATCAACTGGGGTTTCATCCAGCGTGGTCTGTTCCTGGTGGCCGTGCAGCTGGTGTGGGTCAACTCCTCCTGGAGCGGATTTGCCGGGCTGCGCTTGAATCACTTCGGGATCATCGCCACCATCGGCATGAGCATGCTGCTGCTGATCTGGATGGTGCGGTGGGACTGGAAATGGCGCGCGGCGGCCGCCGGACTGCTTTTCCTGGTCCACCCGTTCCTGTTGCAAATTCCCTACAGCCATGATGGGATCGCTCACTACTGGATGCAGCTCTTTGTCGACGCGGGCCACTTCACCAAGTATCCGCTGATTCCCTGGTTCGCCCTGGCGGTCGTCGGCAGCGTGATGGCCCATTTCTGGTTCGAGGCCTGGACCGATCCCCGGAAGCGTTCCCGCAACACCATGATTGTCGGCCTGGTCCTGGTAGCGGTGGCCTGGGTGGTGCGTTTCGGACACGGGTTCGGCAACATCTTTGCCTGGGACACCTTCTTCAGCTACTCGTTTTTCCTGGTGCAGAAATATCCGCCGAGCCTGGCCCACCAGCTCTGGTTATCCGGCGCGGTCATTTTCATGGTTGGAGTTTTCGACTTCATCGAGCAGCGCAGTCCCATTCTGCGCCCCCTGGCCAAAGTGGGTCGGGTGCCCCTGTTTTTCTACATGGTTCATATTCCATTGCTGGCCATTTTCACCCGTCGGTTGGGTTTCTTCTACCACGAGGGCGCGGTGACCGAATCGTTGATCGGCTGGGTGGTGTTGCTGGCCGTTATGGCTCCGCTGGTTCTGTGGTTCGGAGGGGTGAAGAGGAAGTATCGGAACTGGCTGGTCCGGATGATCTGACCCGAGTTGCGGGGGTTTTGCTCCCCGCATTCTGAAAAATGGTGTATAATGATCTTAGTTGAATGACCGGGTCCATTTGGGCCCGGTCTCAATCCTTGATTCGAGGAGAATCTTCAATGATTAAATCTCGGTTTTGGGTGACCCCCTTGGCCGTTACCATTGTTTTCATCGGTTTGCTGTCCGGTGGCACCGTACTGGCCGAACCGTCGTTGATCTGGTCCGATCAACACGACGGCGGGGACGACTTTGTCGACGACGGCTGGTGCCTGCTGACCGATCCGCAGGGGAATCTGGTCGTCGGCGGGGAGTCCAGCGATACTCTTCGGGGAATCGATTTGTACGTACGCAAACTGGATGCGACCGACGGCCACGTGCTGTGGGGAACCCGCTACAGCGGCTACGATGAAAAGGATGTGGCCATCGTCGATATGACCTGGGATACGGTGGGCCAGTTACTGGTCGCGGGTTATATTCGCGGCTGCGTGGGCTGAGGCGAGGGTGATGACGTCATCGTCCTGAAAATGGACGGTGAGACCGGGGAGGTTCTCTGGTCCCGACATTACGCCAGCGTGGACGGATTGAACGAAGCCGCACTGGCCATCGCGTGTGACAGCCAGAACAACGCCTATTTTGCCGGTCGCGGCACGGTGGGGACTCAGGGCGACCAGATGTTGACGATGAAACTTGACGCCAGCACTGGGAACATCGTCTGGTCGGATTTCCGTGGGGGAGATGCCGGTCTGGATGATATCGCCTGGGATATCGTGGTCGGACCGGATGACCACCCCGTGGTGACGGGATATGTTATCAGTGACAGTGGCCATGCTGTATGCCTGACCCGAAAACTGAATAATTTGAATGGCGATGTCGTGTGGTCCCGGCAGGTTCCCGGCGCGCTGGACAACAGCACCGTGCGCAGCAGCTGGCTGGCCCTGATGGACAACGGCGACGTGGTCATGTGCCAGCGCTCCTGGGATACGGGTTACGATACCATTCTTCAGAGATACGCCGCCAACAACGGGGACACCGTCTGGGAAACCGTCTACGACGGGCCGACCGGTGGAGGTGACGATCCCAAGGCCATGATCAGGGACGCCGCGGGCAACCTGCTGGTTGCCGGGGTCCAGGACATCGATTTCAACTACAACTACATGGTGCTGAAATTCGATGGCGCCGATGGCTCATTGATCTGGGATGCGGACGGCTACGACGGACCTGGTGGCGGCTGGTGGGACGTGGCCACCTGTATCGCTGAAGGGCCTGACGGGACCGTGATCGTATCCGGATTGAGCGACGGCAGTTCGACCGGCACCAGCTGGGACATGACCACCGTGGCGTACGATGGGACGCTGGGTGACGAAATGTGGGCCCACAGGTGGGACGGCCCCGCCGGCACCAGTGACGAGGTTCGGGACCTGGCTATCAACGAAGCGGGTGACATCTTTGTAACCGGCTATGGATACGACGAGTATTCGGGAAAAGACATGGTCACTTTGGCTTTGGAGGCTCCAGGGACCAGTCCGGTGGCTGAACTACCCGGGGCTGTGGCCCGGATGCGGGCCTGGCCCAATCCGTTCAACCCACGGGTGAATTTCGATTTCTACCTGCCGCGAACGGCGGACGTTCAGCTGGCGATATTTGATCTTCGCGGCCGCCAGGTCACCCAGTTGCTGGACAAAAGGCTGGAGCCGGGAAATCATCGAGCCCACTGGGACGGTCGCAGTGGTGACGGCCGCCCCGCCCCTTCCGGGGTCTACCTCGCGATCATGGATGGTGGGCCGGAGCGGATATCCCGCAAAATAGTCCTGACGAAATAGTAGGCTTTCCAGGCCGGAGAATGGTTAAAACGGGACCCTCAGGGGTCCCGTTTTTTTTGAGCTACCGCAGGGATTTCGATGGAACCGGATCCGGCAGCCCGGATACATCCCAGCCGCGTTCCCTGAGATGATCGACGAGGATGGCGGACGCCGATGCGGCGGAGGGCAAATCGGCATCAGACAACGGGGCGGTGTGGTCGGCGAGATCGTGGAAGGTCAGACCGGGATGGACAAGATCCAGGGAATAGACCCTCTGCCCAATGACCATGCCGACCCGCCCCATGGAGAAAAAGGGCGGTCCGGCGAGGGCGGCGTCAATTTCAAAGGGCCCCTTGGGTACGATGCGTCGCAGGGCGTCGTCGCGAAAGCCGGTGCTGAAGATGGGCCGCGACGCGATTCCCTGATCCTCAAACAATGAGCGCCCATGCATCCAGTCGGGAACCTCCAGGCCCAGGAAGTCAACGATGGTCGGGGCGATGTCCAGGTTCTGCACGTTGTTGGAAATTTTTCCGGCCCATTCTCCTCCGGGAAAAAGGAACATCAAGGGAGTCCGAAGACGGGCGTTCGAACTCATGCCGTGGTCCGAATAGATGATGATCAGTGTGTTGCCCAGAACACCTCGCTCTCGCAGGGTTTCGACCAGTTCGCCGACGGCGCCGTCAAACTCCAGGATGGCGTCGTCGTAGAAATTGATCATCCAGTCGCGGTCCTGGTTTTGCCCCGCCGAAAAGTGCGGCTCCGAAGGCGAAAAATGACCCCCATGAGTGGCCATGAAATGGGTGTGAACAAAAAATGGCTCCGGGGCCTGGCTGAGGGTTTCAACCAGACCGTCGTAGCGTTCGGCATCGGTGTGCCCGGTAAGACGGCCGGCGTGCACGGCCTCTTCATAGGCGCTCGGCAGGGTGCCCAGACCAGCGGTGTGTGCTACCCGCACGCCGATCCGGTCGGTAATGGTCTCGGCAAACAGGCCCGCTTCCTGACTAGCCCAGCGGACCAGACGTGACGAAGCCTGGGCCGTGCGGCGGTCGCGAAAGGCGGCGCGGTCGAACGACTGGCGCATGTTCACGTCGAAGGCGTCGCCATAGTGGCGGATGCAGATCTGTTCGGAGAAATATCCCAGCTGTTTCAACAACCCGGGCAGGTGCCGGTAGGCCTGGTCACCGGTCAGGATGTCCGGGGGATAGGTGACGCGGGTCTCGGTGGGCAGGCGGCCGGTCAACATTGAGGTCAGCGAGCCGGTCGTGTGGTCGCAATTGGCGAAGGAGTTTTCGCAAAACAGGCTGAACGGAATCAACTCTTCAAGGTAAGGGGAGGTGGCCCGTTCGTATCCGTAGGCGGAAAGATGTTCGGCGCTCAGTCCGTCACTGCCCAGAAGAAGGATATTGGGCAGCGGGTCCCTCAGATTTTTGATCCGAGCGGGCGCAATCTCGCCGAAGTTGTCCCGGCCGGGGCCGGCGGTGACCAGGGCGATCAGGGAAAACGCCAAGCAGATCCCGGCCAAGCTTGTGCCCAGAAGCCGGTGCACGGAAAAAAATTTCAGCCAGGCCTTGGCGGTGCGCCAACCGAGCCAGAAAGCGCCCACCACCAGGATGATGGCCACCACCCGACCCACTCCCGCACTGCGCTCGACGGACCAACCCGTCACGGTGTTGGCAAAGTTGTCGATCATCAACAGGAACAGGGCGCCGAGGATCGCGGCGGGGATCAAGCTGCCCCCACGCCTGATCAATGTGGCGGCCCGGGGTCGGGACCGAAAAAGCAGGGCGGCCAGGCCCAGAAGAAAAAACAACCCTGCGGTCGCCAGGTAAAATGGCACCGGGGTGATCCCGAGGACCTGGATTCTCCGACCTGCGCCAAGAACAGCCAGGAACGATGGTTTGGTCACGAAAAAGACCCATTCCATCAGCACCAGCAGCTGGATGGCCAGGATGGTCCCGACCGCCAGAGCGGACCATGAAAATACGGAGGCAGGGCGGGAAAGGGACAAAGGGGACGCCTTTCGCATGAGGGACCGGGACCATTCTACTTCTTTCCCGCCAACAGAAGGAACCTATTCTGACTGGATGATAGCCGGTTTTTGTCTTATCATTCCACTTCCCCGCGGTTTTTCTATCCACGAAATGGAATTCAATGTCTGATACGCCCCACGGCCCCGTTTCCGGGGTGCTTGAAATATTGCCCAAAGGCGGCGGTTTCCTGCGCGATCCCGGACGCTCCTTCGCCCCGGACAGCACCGATGTCTTTGTTCCCCGCAAGCTGATCCAGAAGCTGAACCTGGTGAACGGGGCTATGATTGTCGGCGGATCGGAAAAAGGTCCAAAGGGACCGGTCCTGGCCAGCGCCGCGACGGTCTGTGGTCTGGCTCCGGACGAATTTGCCGCCCGCAAGTCCCTGAAAGAGATGACGGCCCTCAATCCCGACCACCGCTTCAACCTGGGCAAGTGCGGTCTGCCCACCATGAGGATCATCGACCTGATGGCTCCCATCGCGCGGGGCACGCGCGGTCTGATCGTCGCTCCGCCCAAGACGGGCAAGACCACGATCCTGGAAAATCTGGCCACGGCCATCCATGAAGATACCCCCGAAACACGCATTGTCGTCCTGCTGATCGACGAACGACCCGAAGAAGTCACCCATTTCCGTCGCGCGGCGCCGGCCGAGGTGCTGGCCAGCAGCAGCGACCAGAGTGTCGCCGATCACGTACGGTTGGCCCAGCTGACCATGTCCCAGGCGGTTCGCGAGGTGGAGTGCCATCATGACGTGGTCGTGCTGGTCGACAGCATCACGCGCATGGGAAGGGCCTTCAATCAGAGCGGCAAGGGATCGGGCCGGACCATGAGCGGGGGTCTGGATTCGCGGGCGCTGGAGATTCCCCGCAAGTTCTTCGGCATGGCGCGAAACATCGAAGGCGGGGGTTCCTTGACGGTGATCGCCACGGCCTTGATCGACACCGGCAGCCGCATGGACGACATGATCTTCGAGGAGTTCAAGGGCACCGGCAACAGCGAGATCGTGCTGGACCGGAACCTGGCCGAAAACCGGATTTACCCGGCCATGGACCTGAGGGCCAGCGGCACACGACGGGACGAGCTCTTTTTCAGCGAAGAGGAATACGACGCCCTGACCCTGCTCCGCCGAAGAGTAGTTGCCGCCTCGCCCAAACCCGCCATGGAGGGCATGCTGAAGCTGATGGAAAAATGGGATTCCAACGAGGCGCTGCTGGCCGGTATCACCGGCGAGTGATCCCGGTCCCGCCTACTGCGTTCCCCTGTACAGGGCTTTGACCGCTCCCCAGGAGGAGACCTCGACCGCCACCGGATGGTCGGTGTAGGTTTCCAGTTGATAGAGATAATCGAGACTATCCTGCACCATTCCTACTCCCAGAGAATACCATGTGTTAGCGGACGGTGATTTATTGGCCACGACCTCGCCAGTCAAGGTGTAGCGTCCGTCAAGGATAGTGCTGGTTCCCCCGGAAGGACCACCGATACCGAACGTCGGGAAGGCGCCCGCCGGAACGGTCAGTTCGGGATCTTCGTGGACCTCGAAACCGAAGTCCATGGTCATGTAGAAATTGGTGTCCGGAAGAGCGTAGAGATCCACCGATTCGCTCCAGGTCTTACCGACGAACAAGGGGGCATCGACCATCCGAATCGGCGGCTGGTAGAGGATGCCCCAGGTCGGGCGGGAAAAACCCCAGAGTAGGACCCCACCATCGGGCTCCGAAGTCCAGTAGTTGATCAAACCGGGTTGACTTTCTCCGTATACGATTTCATAGGGCTGGCCCTGGAAGATCGGCACCTGCTCGCC
>CBDUDB010000066.1:0-13536 GCA_965365795.1 uncultured bacterium
GGTGTGTCCGCATCCCCAAGGGAAGAGCTTCGCACCCGCACTTTATAGTCGCCATCGGCCAGACCCGTGAAGCTGAAGCTGCCGTCGCCGGCCGTACTTGTCGACACGAGGTAGTTATCCAGCGCGTCGTAGAGTTCCACGTCCACGTTGGCAAGTGCGAGATCCATGCCCCCGCCGTCATAGGCCGAAGCGACCCCGGCGAAGTTCACGTCCTCGAAGACCACGCCGGACAGGGCCGGGGGCACTGGAATCACGGTGATCGTTACCGAAGCGTTGGCACAATTCAATGCCGGGTCGCATACCTGGTAAACGAAACTGTCAGTTCCGGTGAAGTAAGGGTTCGGTGTGTAATCGAATGACCCATCACCGTTCAAGGTGAAGGAGGCGGCCTCGGCGGGACCGGACACCAGTCCAGCCGTCAGGGTCTCTCCCTCTGGATCGGTGTCGTTGACGATGACGCCCTCGTTGGGGGTTACCGACAGCGTTGTACCTTGATCGACCGTGTAATACTGGCGTCCGGCGGCGTACAGCATTCGGATTTCATCAATCGCGAGCGCGCGGCTGAAGACGGCGACTTCGTCTATTTGCCCATCCATCGGCTTTGAGGTTTCCAAGGGGGGGTTGTTCCCGATCCATACGGGAAGAGCGGGGTCGGTGTCTACCGGCCCGCCGGAGCTGTGCGCCCAACTTCCCACGGGGACCCCGTCCAGGTACAGCGAGATGATTGTCTCGTCATAGGTCATCACCGCAAAGACCCACTGACCGATCTGGATGTTTCCTGACGAGGCTACCCGGGTGTCGGTGATGGCCCCAGCTTTGACTCGCCCACGCAGCCTCAAGTCGCCACTCGATAATGTGGTGCTCAGCATCCAGACATGGTCCTCGGCCTCAATGTCGCTCGCCTTCGACACCAATCGCGCCTGATACATGGTAGTGGAGGAGAAGTTCATCCAACCGCAAAGCGTGAGGCCAGTGCCTGAAATGTCGAAGGTGCCAACGTCGACATAATCGTCGACCCCGTCGAAGTCGGCTGCGGGGTCGACATCCCCCGCGAGTGCACCGGCGGCTCCCTGGGTTGGGCCCACGTAGGTGCCGTCGTTCGCTCCAGTTTCATCGACCGCGACCGTTCCGGAGGCCTCTCCTAACCGCCAATAGGACAGTGGGCCCAGCGCCATTATCTCGGTTGCGTATCGATCGCTCCCGGCGCCGCCTTGGGGGTCGGGACGCGCGGTCGGCGTCGTGGCGGCTGCCGAGGGGCCCAGCTCACCCACTGCGCCACCGTCTGTGCCGCCGAGGTCGTCGGGGCTTGCACCAGCAAGCGAGGCCCATGTTGGCAAAAACAACAAGGCCATCGCGAGCAGAGAGCAACCTTTAAAGGATGATTGTTGCACCTTACTACTCGGCATTCTTTCTGAAAAAATGACGGTCGAGAGCCGTCTGCCAGCTCCTTCCGGCTCCCCGTTCACCGGGGATCGGCTTCTGTAACATGGAATCAGCAAACAAATTCAAGACTTGATCCACAAAGAGCGGGGTCTGGCTAAACCCGGCACGCCCACCTCAGGTAATTGTATTTGACCAAAAAACACTTTTGCGGTAAGGTCCGTTCTCAAAAGGGGGTATTTCATGAATAATCAAGGGGGAATATCATGATTAATCAGAGAATTTCGCTGCGAATTGTCCTTTCGGTACTCATTTCCGTTTTCTTCTTCAGCTTACCTGCCTATGGCACCGTCTGGTATGTGGACGGTGACGCTTCTGCTGGGGGGGATGGATCGAGCTGGTCCGAAGCATTCGACGACATCCAGACAGCCATCAATGCCGCCACAGGATTATATAATGTGTGCTTTGCGCCGTTGGACCAGATCTGGGTCAAGGAAGATGTGTATCACCTATCAAGTCAAATCCAGGTCAATAAAATCGTGACCATCCTCGGAGGCTTTGACGGCACCGAGACCGAATCCAGTCAGCGTGATTGGGAGAATAATCCGACGGTAATTGACGGAGACGAATCGGTAAGATGCCTGTATATCACGCATCTCTGTCAGATCAACGGATTCACAATCAGAGACGGCCGGGTCAATTCAGGTTCGGGTGCCGGCATCTATATCGAGGACGGGGTCGAATACTGCTTCATAATTGACGCTTATTTCTCTCCCTCGATCACAAACTGTGAATTAATCAACAACACTGCTTCTGTGGCCGGCGGTGGGATCTATATCACGGCTTCCGATCCTCGGATCACCAACTGTAGGTTTGTCTTCAACTTTGCTCCCACTGGCGGCGCTATTTATCATGTCTCATCATCCCCAACAATTGAGAAGAGCAGATTCAACTACAACGCATCCACGGCACCCGGATCTCTCGGGGGTGGGGCCATAGGTGGATATTCCCGTAACTTCACCACGGAAAAACTCATCACGATAACCAATTGCCTTTTCTATAATAATGCTGCGGGCAGCTGGGGTGGTGCGATTTCCTACAACCAGGTCTATCCGACGATAACCAACTGTTCTTTTTTCTCGAACGACGCCGACCTCGCCGGTGGCGCCTTCCACGGTAACACCAATTCCGAAGCGCCCAAGATAAGAAATTCCATCTTCTGGGGAGATAACCCGGACGAACTGGATATCACAACGGCTAGCAGCTATCTGGATGTGAGTTATTCGGATATTGAGGGTGGTTGGACCGGACCCGGTACCGCGAATATCAATGCCAACCCGCTCTATACCGGGGGCAGTGAACTGCATATCACACCCGAAACCTCTCCTTGCATTGACAGCGGCTCAAATTTTTATGCCCCAGACGATGATATTGCAGGTGTGGACAGGCCGATCGACGGTGACGGTAACGGGACAGCTACCAGCGATATGGGAGCCTGGGAAGAAGCCGGCCCGGCCTCGCCGGTAGATGACATTGCCGGTTTACCCACTTACCTGGACTTGCGCAATCAGCCCAATCCCTTCAACCCGAGAACTACCATAGCCTTTGATCTGCCACGGGAAATGCGGGTCAGTCTGCGTATCTACAACGTGTCGGGTCTATTGGTGGATGTGTTGATTGACGACCAGGTCGCTCAGCAAGGTGGCAACGAGGTCGTCTGGCACGGAAGAGATCTGGCCGGCCGCGTTACGCCAGCCGGAGTCTACTTCTACCGCCTGGAAGCAGATGGGTTTATTGAGACGAAACGGATGACTTTGCTGAAGTAGAGATCGCTGGTAGGTTAGTTAGTCAGCCCACGGGTTGATGAATAGGACCCCGCTGCTGGAAGGTGGCGGGGTTTTCGGTACAAAATGTGGGGACAGGTCACCTCCATTTACTTAACATAATAATGCCCCCCGGGGGGCATCTGGATATCAACACAACCGTGAAACGAGCGACTGCATCTACAAACATTGCGGTCGTCCGTGCATCAAAGCGCTTCGCTCAACTTCGGAGTTTGCGTCGAATCGCGCCGCCGATAACAAGGACCAGGACCAAGCCGCAACTCCACCACACGACGTTGGGGGTGGCGGCGGTGCGAACCCCCGTAACAGATCCCGGCTCCACCACGACCAGCATTTCCAGCGGATATCCGGCGCGAAAATCCCAGGCGCGAGCTTCGGCCAGTTCCACCGCCGCGGAGTCGCCCGCATCCCCGAGCACGGTGAAGTGGGCGAACAGCAGCGTGCCGTCGTCCTGCAACGTTTTTTCCGGATACATGGCGACGCGAATCTCGCCCGGCTGGCGAATTTTGACGTCGATGGCGCCCGCGCCGGCCAGGGGCGCCAGCTTCACGGCGGTGTGTTCGAGCAGGGCCGGATCGAAGGTGAGTACAAACTGCAATCCCTCCATACCCGTGGCCCCGGATACGACAATGGGAACCTCGACCACGGCGCCGGGAGCCGCTTCCAGCGACTCGGCACGAAGGATCATCTCACCGGCCTGGGCGCCAGAATATATCAGGATGAGGCCCAGCAAAGTCGCCAGACAAAGGCTCGAGCCATGTCCATATGTGCGAGTTTTCATGACGCGATTCCTTCCTGTCAGGGGATCATTTGAAGGATCTGGCGCGCGTCGCCCGAGGTGACGCGTCCGTCGCCCGTGACGTCGAGGTTGAGATCCACTTCCATCAGGCCGACCGCCATCTGCAGGGCGCAGATGACATCGGCCATGGTCAGTTCCCCGTCGTAGTCGCAGTCGCCGCGAAGACTTTCGTCGGCGCCGACAATTTCAATGCGCCCGTTGATCCGCTGGATGTCCAGTTCGATGCCACCGACATCGTCGATATCTGTCACGGCGAGCCCGAGGACGGTGATGTCGCCGGGGCGTCCCACGGCCCGGAAGCCTAGGTTGGCCACGATACCGTCCCGGGTAAGGGGACTTTCCTGAGCAAAGGCGAGCCGGATGCGACCATTTTCCGAAATATTGGTTTCCATCCGGGCGGCACCCAGCAGGCTGCCCTTGACGACCTCACCCTCAACTACGGCGACCGTGGGATCGTAGCTCACGGCGAAATCAATGTTCGCTACCCCATTGGGATTGAGAAGGCGGACCGGCACGATGACCCGTTGTCCTTCGGTGACGGTTCGTTCTTCAACCAGAAGAGTTCGGCCGCTTTGGCGAGAGGGGTCATCGACCGGGATGACGGGGTCAACCTCCGGGGTTATGGTGCCATCGTCAGGCTTGGGCCCGTCCGAATCTTCCCTGACCCCCACGGTCGGTTTACTTTCCAGTCCGGGGGTATCGTAGGCGATGGTGTCGTTGGTGGGGCGACCGCCATTGACGGCGCGAAACATGTAAGCGACTTGCCAGGTGAAGGCCTCACCACTGGGTGAAAAACCCTCGATGATTACCCCGAACCAGAGTCGGTCGGCCGGGCCGCTCGCGGTCGTGGCCGCTAATCGGTACGAGGCGCCCCCTTGGAGGCCGTAGGGCGGATCGACCGGCTTGACGCAAATGCGGTCCAGCTTGCCGTCGATGTACATTGCCGCGGCGCTGAAATCCTCCTCGGTCATCCGGGCGCGAATGGGGGCGCTGAGCGATACGAACTGAAGGTTCGCCTTGATGTACGGATTGCGGCGCGGATCACAGTTGCCTTCCACGGCGGCAATCAAGTCCATGGAAAAAGCTTCTTCGAACTTGAGATAGCGGATATCGCGACTGAAATCCCAGCGGAAAGTGAGGGTCTCGGAGCAGTTCGCGCCGTAGGGAAGCTTGGCCTTGATATACCCGCCATCCGAATCGACAATGATCTTGGTGGGGGTTTGCGGCCGGCCCATGCCACCGCTGGCGGAGGCGACGCGGTATAGAGCGTAGCCTTCGGGCTCGTCGGCGGCAGGCACCTGCTCGGCGAATACGAGCAGCGAAGCGGTCAAAACTATCAGCAAGGCGAAACGGCGAAGAATCGTCAAAGTCATGGTGCCCTCCCTTTCGAAAGTCACGACATGTCGCCGCCTCCGTCGAACCTCATGGACCGGCCCGACTTCTTCGTCGACGGACGCCGTGTCGTTCGTCACCCATCCGCCAGCTTGACGGAACACGCATTCTGAAGCCTAGCAGATGATTTAGGGAATGTCAGAAGGTTTTTGAAAAAGAATTGTCACTCACCGTTTGCGGCGGAACACCCGCCCCTGGTCGTACTGGATCTTCCCTGGCAGGTTCCAGACTTCGTGACGTTCTTGTCGGGAACAAAATTTCACTCCTTTCAACCCTGGACTTGCTTGCCATGAAATCAAATCTGGTCACATTTATTTTTTTCGGCGTCTCTCTTGTTTCCAGTTTGCCCGGGGTCTTGGCGAATGCAACGGCTCCGATCCCGCGTCCCGACTCCGAGCCATCGTTTACCACCCGGGCGCTGCTGGAAAAGACAATTTTCAAGGTGGACGTTTTGACCCTCGAACTCTGGCTGGGCCCGGAGACCGTCCAAAGGCTCACCCACCTGCTGCCTCTGCAGGATGACGACAAGTTCCGTGAAGAGGCGGCTCGCATCGCTTTGGACAGTCGTGATGCCTGGGCCGAATTGATCTTCCAAAGGGGAATCAGCCTGGACCAGTTCCTGGGGGGGATCGATGAAAACATGCGCCGGGCCCGCGACGAGGGCCTGCTCACTCCTGAAGGTTACGAGCTGGTGGCCGGAGGTCTTCCCCGCTCCTACGCTCCTTTGGCCGCCGGCGGCATAACCGAAGGTGACCGGATCTTCTACCGGATCAGAGGAGATACCCTGCGCACGGTCTACCAGCGGGTGGGCGGCGAACTGGTCGTCGACCAAACCGATATCGGTCCGGAGCGCCGGTTGTCGCTGCTGGGCAGCTTCTTCGTGAAGGGATCGGAATTCCGCAAGGGGCTGGTCGGTTCGCTGCCGCAATCCCGGGCGGACTGAACCCGTCAAAGCGGAGCCGTCGTCAGCGAAGGCCCCAGGAGATCAGCCTGTCCAGAAGGCTCGGTTGCGCACCCAGCCAGCGGATCACAGGGCGCCGCAGTCCGGGACGGCGGGCGATCGCCAGCAAGGTGCCGGCAACCAGGGAGTAGTGGCGGTAAAGACGGGCATGAGCCCGGGCGTAGGGCCGCAGGGCGGAGGATGTCCCACCCCGCTCCAGGGCTCCGGGAACGATGGCGGCCAGGGCCGAGGCGCTGGCGAAGGCAAGCGACAATCCCTCTCCGGTGATGGCGTCCCGATAGCCGGCGGCGTCACCGATCAGCACCAGGCGCTCGGCGACCGTGGCGGATACCGGTTGCTCCAGCGGCCCGGCTCCCTGAGCCGGTGTGGTTGCCTGAACGCCCTCGAATCGTTTCTTCAATTCAGGGAAGCTGTCCAGCAAACTGCCGAAGACGGACTCGGACTGCTCGGAGGGGGGCCACAGCGTGCGGTCCCAGAGGAACGCCACGCCGACCAGATCGGGCCCCACCGGCGTGATGAAGGCTTCCCTGCCCGCTGCCAGGTGCACTTCCACGAAATCGCTCCCGGGTGCGCAACGGAAATGGCGGCGCACCCCGAAGCGACGGCCGTCCCCGGGGGTCGTAAATAGCCCCGCACGTTTCCGCACCGGTGAATGCAGGCCGTCGGCGGCCACCAGCAAGTCGGCCTCGAGCGGACCGGTGCTGGTGCTCAACCGGACCCCCTCCCGGCCGCAGTGGTGTTCCTTCAGACGGCAATTCCAGATGATCCGCACCCCGGCCGCAACCGCGGCGTCGGCCAAAGCCCGCGTCAAGGCCGTGCGTCGGATGCCCAGGCCGCCGGGCGAGGGCAGGCGGCCGGTGGCGCTGGTGCCGTCCTCCTGAACGTAGCGCACCCCTTTCAGAGGGTGACAGTCATCCGCTGCCAGGCGATCCCGCACCCCCATGGCGGCCAGCTGCACCAGTCCGGACGGCATCAACCCTTCGCCGCAGGCCTTGTCCGGGGGTGAGGGCGCCCGTTCGAGCACGGAAACCTGGAGGCCGCGCCGGGCGCAATGGATGGCGGCGGCCAATCCGGCCGGTCCGGCGCCGACAACCACAATCCGCCTGGTCATGGCCGCAGCCGAGCGCGGAGGAACCCGACCGCCGAACGCAGCAACTGCCCGGCCAGGGCGGCCCCGTGAACCGCATCCGGGGGGGTCAGGGTTCCGGCGAGGTATTGTTGGACGGACGCGCTTCGGCGCAATTTCCCGCTGGAGGTGCGCAACAAGGTACCTGGTTTCAGGATCACGACCTTTCCTGGCTGGATGCCGGTGCGCCCCCGGATCCGGCGGTTCACGGCAGTGACGAGATCGGCATCCGTCACGTCGCGGGCGTGGGGTGATCGCTCCACCAGAAGCAGAAGCTCCTCACCATCAGCATCGGCGGGCATGAAGCAGCCGGCGACCACGCGCCCGGGTCGCACGCCCGGAAGATCCTGCAGGCAAGCCTCGAATTCATCGGCGCGGTGGTTGGCGCCGCGCACCACGACGATGTCCTTCGTCCGGCCGATCACATGAAGGCGGCCGGCCAGGACGAATCCCAGGTCGCCGGTGTCGAGCCAGCCGTCGCACAGGACCTCGGCGGTCGCTTCCGGTTGGTCCAGGTATTCCCGCATGACGGTGGGACCGCGAACCCAGATATGCCCGCAATGGCCTGCGGTCAATAGCCGGTTTGAACCATCCCGGATTTCAAGCTCGGTACCAAACAAGGTGGTGCCCACCGCGGTTACAGGTCGCGGGCCGGGCCGGATCTTTTCGCCCACCGCCAGGTGGCCGGGGTCCACGGACTCGAAAGAGGGGTCCTGGTCCGGCGGGGTGCAGGTGACGGCCAGCGAGGCCTCGGCCAGGCCATAGGCCGGGGCCAGCGCCCGGGTGCGGAACCCCCACCGGGCGAAGCGGGCGGAAAATCGTTCCAGCACCGACGGCTGGATGGGCTCCGCGCCGCAGATGGCCAGACGCCAGGATGAAAGGTCGCAACCCTCCATTTCCTCGTCGCGGATGCGTCGCGTGCACAGGGCGAAGGCGAAGGGAGGCGCCGGGGAGATGGTGGCCTTCTGTCGGGAGATTGTCTGCAGCCACAAGGCGGGCTGGGCGAGGAATTGTTCCGGCGGGATCAGGGTCAGCGGCCCCGGATACGTGATCGCGCCCAGGAGGGCCCCGATCAGGCCCATGTCATGATACAGAGGTAGCCAGGAGACGCCCCGCTGCCCGGCGTCGTCGTGGCCGCGGAGCAGGGGCCGCATGGCCTCGCACTGGGCCATCAGGGCGGCGTGGGTCAGGGCGACCGGCCGGGGCGAGCGGGTGGTGCCGGATGAGAACTGGACCAGGGCCAGATCCTCGGGATGGCATTGGGGGTGCGGTGCCGGGGAGCTCAGATCAAGGTCGCTCAGCACACGGCAGCCGAGCTCGGGCCGCGCGCGGACCACGGTTTCGCCCAGCAGGCTGCGGACCCGTCGGTTCGTCAGGATCATCCGCGCACCGGCGGCGGCGAGCATGGCGGCGGTTGCGTCGTGGTATTCTTCCAGGCGCCCCAGGCGGACCGGAGGATAGAGGGGAACGGGGACCGCGCCCGCCAGAAGGGAACCGAAGAAGGCCACGGGAAAATCCGGATCCGTGGGAAGGATCAGGGCCACGCGCTCTCCGGGAGCGATCCCGGCTTGAAGCAGGCCGCCGGCACACCGGCGCGCGCTCTCCTCGACCTCCTGCCAGGATAGCCGGGTTTCGTCCTGCCGGTCGCGGACGAAGGTCAGGCCGTCGTCTCCCCGGGCGGCGACGCCCAGGACCTCGTCCAGCGTGGTCCGGACGGGGATCGGTTGCCGGCGGGCCTTCACTTGCCGGCCTCGGTGCGGCGCTGGTTGACCAGGCCGATCACGTCGCCAAAGGTTTCGATCCGGGGCGCGTCCTCTTCAGAAAGCCGGACGCGGAAGCGGTTCTCCAGGCCGATCGCCAGGGTGATCAGGCCGAGAGAGTCCAGCACTTCATTGTCGGCCAGACGGTCTGCAGGCGTCACGGTTTCGGTTGCCTCGAGGCTGACGGTGAGGATCTTCTGAATCTCGGTCAGAACTTCCTGTTCACGTTCGGTCACGGCGCCTCCTTTTCAACTGCGGAATGCCGGCGGGCGAAGGCCGCCGCGTATCGAGGGCCCATCGCCCTCTCTTCCAGGGGAATGCGAACCGCCAACAGCCAGATGTTGAACACGGTCGCGATGACGGCCGTCAACCAGGCTCCGTGGACCAAGGGGATGGCGGCCACTTCGAGCACGACCGCCAGGTAGTTCGGGTGTTGCAGCAGGCGGTAGGGTCCGTCCGTGACCGGAGACGCGTCAGGGGCGACCACCACGCGCACGCTCCAGGCGCCGCCCAGGGTGGCGATCGACCACCAGCGCAGGCCCTGTGCCAGAAAAACGACGGCCAGACTGATCCAACCCCAAAGCCCGGGAAAAGGGCGGTCAAGGACCAGGACTTCGGCCGCGGCGGCCGCAGGGAACAGGGTGTGGAACAGTACCATCGGCGGAAAATGTCGGCGGCCGTACTCGCGGCCACCGCGGGCCAGAAGGTGCCGCACGTTGCGGCGCGACACCCCAAGCTCCACCAGGCGCTCAACGTAGAGGGCCAGGATCAGCGCCAGGTAGAGTAGAACCGAGGTTGCCAACGGCCGTCCTTTCTCCTCAAGACCATCACCAATCCAAGAGCAGCATTTCGCTGGCGAAGCCGGGGCCCATGGCGGCCAGGAGTCCCCGTTGTCCTTCCTTCAGCGCGGTGTCATTCAACAGGTCGGCCAGCACGAACAGAACGCTGGCCGATGACAGGTTGCCGACCTCGGCGAGCGAATTCCAGGAGCGGGCCAGAGCTTCCCGCGGCAGTTCCAGCGCCGCGCCGAAGGCCTCGAGCACCCGCGGTCCTCCCGTATGAACAAGCCAGTGATCAATGTCGGCCCGGCCGAGTCCAGCTACTGCCAGGAACTGATCGACGTCGTGGCCGATATGGGCGCGGACCACTTCCGGGACCTTCGCCGAGAGAACCACCTTGAACCCGGTATCGACCACGTCCCAGCCCATCACCCGTTCGGTATCAGGATAGAAGACGGCACCGTTGGCCGTGATCCGCGGCAGGGGAGAAGTATTGCCGCCATCGGTCCGGTCGGCGCCGGCCAGGACCACCGCGGCCGCGCCGTCGCCGAAGAGTCCGGAGGCGATGATGTTGGGGATGGACAGATCATCGCGCTGAAAGGTCAACGAACATATTTCGCAGGACACGAGGACGGCAACCTGGTCCGGATACGCGCGCAGGTAGTCCGCGGCCCGCGCCAGTCCGGCAGCACCTCCGGCGCAGCCCAGACCGAACAGAGGGGAGCGGCGGACGTCGGTCCTCAGGCCCAGGCGATTGACCAACCGGGCGTCCAGGCTGGGGGTGGCGATGCCGGTCGTGGTGACCGTGAAGATGTGGTCGATGTCCCGCGCCTGGAGATGGGTGCCTGCCAAGGCCTCGCTCAAGGCAAGCTCGCCCAGATCCTGGGCCGCGGCCAGCCAGGCGGTGTTGCGCTGTTCGAAGGTGACGATGTCCGGATAGTCTTCCAGGGGCAGGGCCAGGTAACGGCCGCCTACCTGGACAGCGCGATGCAGATTCTCCAACCGCTCGATGTTGTAGTGCTCACGGCTCCAGGCCACCCGCAAGGCGGCGATGATCTCTTCCTGTTCGGCGAAGTGGGACGGCACGGCCGTGGCTGCGGCCAGGATCTTGGGATGACGGGCGGCGGCTGAGATGTTGCATCCTCCGGTTGAACGGTGGGGGAATTTCAGGATAATTTCGGGATATCCGGGACCCGGTGCGGCGGCTTGTTTCCGGTACAGTCTAGCAGGAGGCGCAAACCCCCGCCAGACGGGTTTCACGGGCTTGAATTCGGGTTGGATAACCTCGTGTTTCGACCTGACTCCGTACATTTGCCAGTCGGTCGAGGTCTCCTTCGAGTTCGGCAGTGACAATACCTTTGTCGAGGCCGGCTGGTACCTCGCCTCCGTGAAAGTGGGTAACGACAATCCGGTTGCCACGGAGAAACAGATTTGGTCCAGTTTCAAAAGTATGTATCGTTGATCGACCTTAACTTCCTTACCTGGCCGCCTCCCTTTTTACGGGGGGCGGCCATTTCCGTTTTGGTCCGGGTAGGTTGGCCTGCATTGACTGGCGCGCGAGGTGACTTGGGCCTAGCATGTCGGCTTCCGGGGATCAGCCATGACCGACCCGGTAGCCATCCCCAGGGAGAAAGGCCAGGCAAGTGGGCCAAAACGAAAAAATGCAGGCCACAAGACCCAGAGTGATTGTGGTCGGTGGAGGTTTCGGCGGGGTGGCTGCGGTCCGTGCCCTGCGCAAGGCCGAGGCCGACGTGGTACTCATCGACCGGCAGAACCACCATCTATTCCAGCCGCTGCTCTACCAGGTGGCAACCGCCGCCCTGTCTCCCGGTAACATCGCCGCACCCATACGGCAGATCTTCAGTCGGCAGGATAACTGCACTGTGATCATGAGCGAGGTCACCGACCTGGATCTCGATGGTCGCACCGTCACCCTGGCTGACCGCAGACTTTCCTATGACTATCTGGTGCTGGCGGCCGGGGTTCGCACCAATTACTTCGGTAATGCGACCTGGGCCGGGCACGCGCCCGGCTTGAAGACCATCGACGAGGCCGTCGATGTGCGTGGCCGTTTCCTGCTGGCCTTTGAGCAGGCCGAGTTGGAAGGCGATGCCGAGGCCCGCCAGGCCGTCCTGACCTTCGCTATCGTGGGTGGTGGCCCCACCGGCGTGGAAATGGCCGGCGCCATGGCCGAGATCAGCAGCCAGACCCTTCGTCGTGATTTCCGGCATTTCGACACCCAGAGCGCCCGGATCATCCTCATTGAACTCGCCGATCGGGTGCTGCCCACCTTTCCGGCCCAGCTTTCGGAGCGGGCCCTGCGCGACCTCGAGTCCATGGGGGTCGAGGTTCGGCTGAACACGAAGGTGATCGACATGGGCTCACGGGGCTTGACCGTGACCAGTGGCGAAGATTCGCAGTGTATCGCCGCCTACAACATTGTCTGGGCCGCGGGCGTGCGGGCCGTTGGTTTGGCCGAACGGGTGGGTACACCTGCAGACACTGCGGGAAGACTCGAGGTAGGCGATGACCTGACCCTGCCCGGCCACCCGGAGGTCTTCGTGGTCGGGGACCTTGCGAGTCGGATCGATCCGAAGACAGACCGCCCGATTCCTGGAGTTGCTCCGGCAGCCATGCAGATGGGACGATTCGCCGGCAAGATCATCGGAGCCGAATTAAAGGCCGGATCCCAGGCCAAGGCGCCGCCACAACGGAAAGTATTCACCTACGTTGATAAGGGCAACTTGGCCACCATCGGCCGTAACCGGGCCGTGGCTGATATCCGCGGTCGACGCTTCGGGGGGATCCTGGCCTTTCTGCTGTGGGCGTTCGTCCATGTGCTTTTTCTGATAGACTTCCGTCGAAAGTTCACGACGTTCCTGGAGTGGGTCTGGACTTATTTTTTCTACGAGCGCGGCGTGCGGCTAATAACCGGCAAGGGGCGAACACCGCGACCCCTTCAGCCAGTTCCTGAGCCCCGCGCACGTACCCCGAGACAGGGGCAGGAAAACGCCGCCGATCCTGAGGAGCGTGAAGGGGTTTCAAATTAGATCCTAGGTAGCGAGTAATTAAAACGAAACGATACTGGGCGGCCAAGAGCCAACATTTAATTTGAAGCAAGCCAAAGTCAGGCTGTGGAACGGAAGGTGAGTTCTGGATCCCGAAGGCGAAAAAAACCGCCGTGCGCGCAGCACCGATTTGACTCCGCATCCCTGTCCAAGGTATAATCGAACCTGGCTTTTCACTTTTGCCCAAGTGCTGATTTCTGCGCCTGTTCCTTCAGATTAGGAGCATCAACCATGAACTCACCAGGTCGCTTCTCTCTTTCTGGTCATCACTATCTTCCGTTATTCGCTGTTTTGGTTCCGCTGGTTCTTCTCTTCCCTGGTTGCGAAAGCAGCACCACTCCCGAGAATCAGGACCCACCGGACGAAGAGAGCTATTCGCTGATCGACTCCTGGACCGTTGGAGCTGGGGGCGGATCCATCGCCGGCG
>CBDUDB010000067.1:0-13498 GCA_965365795.1 uncultured bacterium
CAGGCTGGCCGCGGCGTCAGCCAGGGCCGGCACGTTGCCCGCGCCGCCCAGACCGGCGTTGATCGAACCCTGCCAGGCTTCCCGCATCTCGGGCACTCCGTCGGGAGCGGCCCCATCCTCGAAAAGTTCGAAGTCCGGATTGCGCCCGTAGGCCGCCATGTACTCGGTGCTCCCGTTCAGGGAGATGGCGATGCTGCCACCGGCAGCCAAGGTGTATCCGGCAGGGAACCTCGCGTGGAACGCGCCGGCGGTCCCACCACCCGGATTGCTCGCGGCGGGGTCCAGCAGGGCGATGTTGTAGTAGAAGGTCGCCGGTGCCGCTGCGCCGTTGGTGAGATAGACATCATCCATGGCCATAGCCGTGGCCGTGGGATTGACGATCTCGATGAACGGGCTGCCGTTGGTGGCGACCGGAGCCTGGGTCTTGACCAAGACTTCACTGATGATCAGGTGATCCGCCGGGGCGGCAACGGCCGACAAGGCGCAAACACCCACGGTCACCAATGACAAGATCAACCACCTGGTAGCCCGGGTTGATTCCCTACGAAAACTGGACATCGAGGACACTCCCTTCAAGGGATCCGGAAAGACGCTTCTGGGTTGGGAAAGGGACAATAACTCGCAGGCAGGCGGCATTCAAGCCCTAGTTATATGGAAAACAACTATGAAAATGAATATTAATTTTGTTGGAAATATTGTGGTAACGGCTGATCGATTTTAGGACTCGCCGGCCTTGGCGAAAGCGGCACGAAGGTCGGCGGGCGTTTCGGCCTGGCGGAGGCCCTGCAGGAAGGAATCCTGTCTGACCAGACGGGCCAGGCGGGCCAGAACACGCAGCATCTGGCGGGGATCGCCTTCGGGACCGACCAGCAGAATCACGATATCCACCGGGCGCCCGTCCTCCGAGGAGGGGATATCCACCGGGTCGGCCAGGGTCGCGACGGCCAGGCGGGCTTCGGTGATCCCGCTGAACCGGGCGTGGGGAATGATCAAACCACCCCCGATGGCCGTGCTGCCTTCGGATTCACGGCGCATGACCTCGTGGGCCAGCGCAGCCGCCGTTTGGGGAGATTCGCCTTCCAGAACCCGTTCCACCAAGCGGTCGACCACGGCAGCAACGCTGTCGCAATCCAACCGGGGCAGAAACCCGCCGGGAATCGTGTAATCCGATATTACCATGGAGCGAAGGTAATGGACCGGCGGCCCGGTGTCCAGAAAGTGGACCCGGGCCGGGTCCTATCAACGGGAGCTAGTCGGGCACGTCCACTGCGAGCTCGGAAACCTTCCCCGCCAGCTGCAAAAAAGCCTCCCGGATGGAGCTGCCTTCGACCAGAACCGCGGGTTTCCCGGTGTCGCCACCGGTCCGGATGATCGGGTCGATGGGAATCTCCCCCAGCAGAGGCAGTTCGTACTGCGAGGCGACCGCCGCGCCGCCACCATGACCGAAAATGTCATACTGCTTACCGCTGTCCGGACACTCGAAATAACTCATGTTCTCCACGATGCCCAGCACAGGAACCTCGGTTTCCCGGAACATCATGATGCCGCGCCGCACGTCCTTCAGGGCCACCTCCTGGGGAGTGGTGACCATGACCACGCCGGACAGGGGCACCTGCTGGACGATGGTCAGCTGGGCGTCACCGGTCCCGGGCGGCATATCCACGATCAGGTAATCCAGATCGCTCCAGTTCACATCCTTGAGGAACTGCTTGATGGCCGAAAACACCAGCGGTCCTCGCCAGATCACCGGCTGGTCCGGCGGCAGCAGAAGCCCCATGCTGATGACCTGCAGACCATGGGAGGAAACGGGGACGATCTTTTTGTCTTCGGTGATTTCGGGGGCATCTTCGATGCCCAGCATGGTCGGGACGCTCGGCCCGTAGACATCGGCGTCCAGAAGGCCGACCTTGTGGCCCCTGTCGACCAGGGCCAGGGCCAGGTTCACCGCCACGGAAGACTTGCCGACGCCGCCCTTGGCGCTCGCCACCGCTATGATCTTATCAACCCCCGGCAGTTTCTTGCGATCGGCGAACGGGTCGGGCGACTGCCCGTGGGGACCGGTGGGCGCAGCTTTGGGCTTGGAACGGTCGTCCAATGGAACATCCACCGAAAGAACTCCCGGCAAAGCGGATACGGCCTTGGCCACGCCTTGCCTCACCGCGGCGATGGTTTCGTCCTTCTCGGTGGTCTTGACCACGGTCACGACCACTTCACCACCGGAGATCTTGATTTCCCCGATCAGGTTGATCGAAACCACGTCCACCTTGGTACCGGGCACCTTGACGTCCTTGAGGGCCGCCATAATGGTTTCGGGGTTGAGATTGTTGCTCACTGTCAGCTCCTTGCGAAAGTGACCGCCCGGAACCGGAAGGATGCCGGCCCAGGTCGTGGGTAATTATTTTTTGAGTGTGTCGAGCACCAGGCCGAGGATATGGCCATGGTCAAAAGCCAGATCGGGAAGTCTCTGGACGGAAAACCAGTCGGCGGAGGCGGCGTCGTCCCCTCCGGTAACGACGGGGGCCTCTCCGATGAGAACGGCCACGTAGACCACCGACACGGTGTGGCCGCGGGGATCCCGGCCGGGTTTACCGAAAGTCCGGAACTGACGGAAGGGAAGACCCGTCAATCCCGTCTCCTCCTGGATCTCCCGGTGGATGGCCCCTTCGATGTCCTCGCCGTATTCCACGAATCCGCCGGGCAGGGCGTACCGTCCCTTGAAGGGTTCACCGCCCCGTTCGATCAACAGCACCGAATATTGATCCCCCTGCACCCGGTCAACCTGGTGCAACAGGACCACGCCGTCGACCGTCAGAGCGGGATTGCGGTATTGCTCCACCTCGTCCCTTTCGGCGACCGGGCGACCGGGGGCCGTCCGCGGGTTTGTCTTATCCGTCACCAGGTCTATCCCTGGCTGAAGGAGGCAAGAGCATCCTCGCAGGCATCGAATGTCTCGAAGACCAGTTTCAACTGGGTGACGTTCAGGATGTTGTCGATCCTGTCGCTGACCTGGCAAATCTTCAACTGGCCGCCGTTTTTCTTGAGGGTGTGATAGGCCGATACCAGAATGCCCAGACCCGTCGAGTTAACCCAGTTGACCTTGCTCATGTCCAGCAGGATGTCCACGTGGCCGGAACTGATCAGGGTCTTGACTTCGGATTGGAATTTTTCGTGGTCCGGGCCGCCCATGATTTTTCCGGACAGATTCAGGACCATGACATCGCCTTTGAGATTCTGTTTGATATTCAAAGGGCCCTCCTTCTGGATGGTGGGTGTTTTTTGTGTACTGATATATGATAGAGTCCAAATCGTTGGTTTCCAACCCGGATTATCATCCGCGGGCACAAAAACACGTCCGGCTGTCATTGTCGGGAGGAATCGCCATGAATACGATTCGCCAACCGGTCCTCAGCGGCTCCTGGTACCCCTCGGCTCCTGAGGAACTGGCCGCGGTGGCGGACGACTTCCTGGCCGCAGCCGACCCTGCCGCCCGGCCGGCAGGCCGTCCCCTGGTGGCCGTGGTCCCCCACGCCGGTTACGTCTACAGCGGCGCCACCGCCGGCCGACTGTTCGGGCTGCTCCGGCAGACCCCGCCCGAACGTCTCATCCTCATGGCCCCCAATCACCGGACCGCTCTGGACCGGATCGCCTTGACCGGCGTGGCGGCCTTCGCCACCCCCCTGGGCACCATTCCAATCGATCAGGCCGCCGTCCGACATCTGGCGGAAAACCAAGCGTTCGAGATCAACGAGGGCGCCCACGCGGCCGAACATGCGGTCGAAATCCAGTTGCCCCTGATCCAACGGACCTGGCCCGAGGCCCCGCCACGCATCGTCCCGATGCTGGTTCCGGCCTTGACCGAACAACAACGCCGGCAGGCCGCGACGGCCTTGGCGGAACTGGAAAACGAGAACACCCTGGTGGTGGTATCCACCGATTTCACCCACTACGGGGCCAGTTACGGATATGTCCCTTTCACCACGAACCTGCCGGCCGCTCTGGAAAAGTTGGACACCGGAGCGATCCTGAAAATTCTCTCCGCGGACCCGGCGGGCCTGCTGGATTACCGCCGCGAGACCGGCATCACCATGTGCGGGCTGGAGGCGGCATCGCTGGCCCTCCAGCAGAAGTTGCCCGCGGGATACGAGGGGGCCCTGATCCACTACAGCCGTAGCGGCGATCGGGACGGCGATTATTCGCTGTCGGTCAGTTACGCCTCGATCCTTCTGTGCACCGGTGACCGAAGCCCTTCCTGCGGCGAAAGCGGAAATCATGACTGATGACACCGTCGGGAAGGGGCGTCTCAACGATGAAGAAAAGCAATTTCTTCGCCAGGTGGCCCGGCAGGCCGTGGAGGCCGCGGCCAGCAACCTGCCCCCGCCGGACCCTGGGGACCTGGCCACCGAAGCTGGGATCGATATCCAGCGGTGCCTGGGCGACCACCGGGGAGCTTTTGTCACCCTGACCCGGGACGGTCGGTTGCGGGGCTGCATCGGGTATATCGAAGGGATCAAGCCCCTGGTCCAGGCGGTGGCGGACAATGGCCGCAGTGCCGCGGTCGCCGACCCCCGATTTCCCCCGGTAACCCCCCGGGAACTGGCGGATATATGCATCGAAATTTCCGCCCTGACTCCCTTGACCCCGGTTAGCGGGCCGGAGGAGATCATTATCGGACGCCACGGGGTCATTCTGGCCAAACAGGGCCGACGGGCGGTTTTCCTGCCCCAGGTCGCCAGTGAACAGGGCTGGGACCGTGACACAACCCTGACCCATCTGGCTCTCAAAGCGGGCCTGGACCCGGACAGCTGGCGGCAGGGTGCGGATTTCCTGGTTTTCGAGGCCGAAGTTTTCTAGTTGTCGGATTAGGCCTAACCGGCTATTTTCTGGGATCGCGTAGCCTTACCTGGGGTATTCGTGTATCCTCGCCCGACGGGCTTTTTTCCGATTCCGTGTCCAGAAAAGACGGTGACCATGGGTCTTCTCGACAAAATCCACCGATTCCAGACCGCCAAGAAATTGATGGAGGCCGATCTCTACAATTACTTCCGGGTCATCGAATCGGCGCAAGAGAATACCGTCCGGTACCAGGGCAAAGAAATCATCATGCTGGGCAGCAACAATTACCTGGGGCTGACCAACCATCCCAAGGTCAAGGAAGCCGCCCAGGATGCCATCGCCAAGTACGGCACGGGCTGCGCCGGCTCGCGTTTTCTGAACGGAACTCTGGACATCCATATCGAACTCGAGGATAAACTGGCCGACCTGGTGGGCAAGGAAAAGGCCCTGGTCTTCTCGACGGGATTCATGGTCAACCAGGGAGTCCTCAGTTCCCTGGCCGGCCGCAATGATACGATCATCGTCGACCGGACCGACCACGCCTCGATTATTGACGGCGCCCGACTTTCCTTTGCCGATGTGCGCAAATTCCGTCACAACGACATGGAAAATCTGGAGCTTGTTCTCGACAGCGAAACCGAATCCAACAAACTGATCATCGTCGACGGCGTGTTTTCCATGGAAGGCGATATCGCCAAGCTGCCGGCCATCACCGAACTGGCCGGAAAACACGAGGCCGTGATCATGGTCGACGACGCCCACGGCGTGGGTGTGCTCGGCAAAGACGGTCGGGGTACCTGCAACCACTTCGGACTCACGGACAAGGTCGACCTGATCATGGGCACCTTCAGCAAATCGCTGGCCTCGGTGGGCGGGTTCGTCGCCGGGGATGCCGACGTCATTCATTTCATCCAGCACCTCGCCCGCGCCTTGATGTTCTCGGCCAGCATGCCGCCCGCCTCGGTGGCTTCGGTATCGGCCGCGGTTGACGTGATGCTCGAAGAGGACTGGCGCCACGAGGCCCTGTGGCGCAACAACGACCTCATGCGGGAACGCCTCGACGACGCCGGCTTCGACACCGGTCCCAGTGAGACACCCATCATTCCCGCCGTGGTCGGCCAGGACATGGTGGCTTTTACCATGTGCCGCCGTTTGATCGACGAAGGTGTTTTTGTCAACCCCGTCGTCAGCCCCGCCGTCGAGGCAGGCAATGCCCTGATCCGTTTGAGCCTCATGGCGACCCACTCCGAGGACGAGATCAACAAAGCCATGGACATCATGGTCAAGGTGGGCCGGGAATTGGGGATCATTCCCGGTTGACTCGGGGAAAACCCGCCTCACCGGCGACGTGCTTTTTCGACCCGGGTAGTTCTTGAATTCGTTCCAGGACCGCTCGGGTTTTTTGGTAGGAACAGGGTTTTTTCTAAGACCGGGTTTTTCGCAAAGGGAGACAGCCTTGGCCGTGACCATTTCCCCCGTCGGAGACGATAAATACGCTCTCAGGCATTTCCTGGATGTGCCCTACCGGATCTATCGCGACGACCCGCATTACGTGTTCCCGCTGCTGGACGAGATGAAGCACTTTCACGACAAGAAAAAAAATCCCTTTTACCGACATGCTGTGGCCGAGATGTGGCTCGCCCGCGACGGCGGCCAGATCGTAGGCCGCATCGCCGCGTGTGTGGACCGGTACAACAACGATCACCAGAAAGAGAAGGTGGGTTTTTTCGGTTTCTACGAGGTCGACGACAACCCCGCCGCCGCAGCCACCCTGCTGGAAACCGCCCGTGACTGGATCGCCGCCCAGGGCATGGACACCATGCGCGGTCCGGGTTGTTATACCTCCAACCACGACTGGTTCGGCCTGCAGGTGGGCGGCAAGTTCAACCGCCCGGTCATCGGCATGCCCTACAACCCCCGCTACTACGAAAAGCATTTCGAGGACTTCGGCCTGACAGGGGCCAAGGATCTTTACGCCTGGGACATCCGGACCCAGGGACAGCTGCCCGAAAAAATGCAACGGCTCATCGATCGGATCCTGGCCCGGCCGGGTCTGGTCATCCGGCCTTTTGTCATGAAGAATTTTTTCGCCGAGGCCTCGCTGGTCCGCGACCTGTACAACCGGACCTGGAGTGCCAACTGGGGTTTCATACCCCTGGACGACGAGGACTTCGCCTACATGGCCAAGGACATGAAATCGATGGTCGATCCCACTTTTCTGCTGATCGCCGAGATGGACGGACAGCCTATCGGTTTCTCCCTGACCATTCCCGATTTCAACCAGGCGTTGCAGCCCTTGCGCGGTAAACTATTGCCCTTCGGCTGGCTGAAATTCCTGTTGGGTAAACGCAAGATCAAATACGCACGCACCCTCCTGATGGGGGTCCTGCCGGAATACCGCAAACTCGGGGTGGACATGGCCCTGGTGTACCAGACCATGGTGAACGCTTTCGCCAAAGGCACAACATCGGGCGAATGCTCCTGGATCCTGGCGGACAACAAACCCATGAACCGGATCCTGACCAGTTACGGGGCCGACATGTACAAGACGTATCGCATCTACGAGAAAGAGGTGGGGTGATCATCGGGAATGGCAACCCGGATGACGGCGGCCGGCGGATTGCCCTGACGGGGGCCACCGGTTTCCTGGGCAGCCACATCGCCGACACCTTGCTGGCTCGCGGCTACCGGGTGCGGGCCTCCACCCGCGCTACCAGCAACCTGCGCTGGCTCACCGGCAAACCCATCGAAACCATGGAAATCGATCTTACCGAGCCGGAAGACTGCCGGCGGTTCCTGCAGGATACCTGCGGACTGATACATTGTGCCGGAGTGGTGAACGCCCCCACCGAAGAGATCTATCATCGGGCCAACGTCACCACCTGCTCCACTCTTCTGGAGGCCGCGGCCCACGTCTGGCCCGGCAGCATGGTAACCCCCGCTTTTGTCCTGATATCGAGCCTGGCTGCTCACGGTCCGGCCCCGGTCAATCAACCGGCAGTCGAAACAAATTCCTGCAAGCCCATCACCGCCTACGGACGCTCCAAGCTGGCCGGCGAACAACTGCTGGATTCCGGCGCCTGGCCTTTCCGTACGGCGATCCTGCGGCCGCCCTCCCTGTACGGCCCCCGGGACAGGGAATTTCTGCCCCTGTTCTCCCTGGCCCTGCGGGGTTGGAGTGGTCGGATCGGCAGGAGAATGACAGGACTTTCCCTGGTCCACGGGTGCGATGCCGCCACCGCCGCAGTCGCCCTTCTGGAAACCGAGTCGGCCACAGGCCCCTTTTTCGTGGACGATGGAAAGGCCGGTTACGACTGGTCCACTCTGGCCCAAATCCTGGGTCAGGTGGCCGGCCGCAGAGTCCGCACCCTGCCGGTCCCCTTGGGTTTTCTGAAATTTTTTTCCTGGCTGGTCGGACCCCGGCGGGCCGCCCGTTCAGTGGTCTTGAACCGGGACCGGATTGGTGACCTCGAGGCCGAAGGTTGGGTCTGCCGCGGAGACAAACTGGTCGCCGCCACCGGGTTTCGGGCGCGGTATACCGCCACGGCTGGGTTCGTCGATACCCTGGATTTCTACCAGAGGGAAGGCTGGCTTTGAGCCTCAAAAAAACACTGGTGGACCTGTCCCTGCGGCGAATGAATATCGACCGCTGGACCGTGGTCTATCTGTTGGTCAGCGCCTTCTATCCCGTGTTGAAACCCTCGGTGTTTCCTGCCCCCTGGACAAACGCCCTGCTGCACGGGGCGCTCGCTCTGGCCGTCTGGTTCATTCCGCCCATGATGCGGGGAAGCCGGTTTTTTGTTTGGCGTCTGCTGGGCGAAATATACCTGCCCATGATCTTTCCCATGTTCTACGCGGAAATGAAATACCTGGGCATCATCTTTTTCGATTTCCACAACAGCCTGGATCCCTCCTTGATCCGTCTCGAGGAATGGATCTTCGGTTTCCAGCCGAGTCTGGAATGGTCGCGGGCCTGGCCCTGGCCCTGGTTCCACGAATTGATGGAGTTCGCCTACTTCACCTACTACTTCCTGGCGACGGCCTACCTGGTGCTGGTGTTCCGTTCGGGCAACCTGAAGGAACAGGCCCGCTGGGAAATGGTGCGGTCGTTCATTCGCGATCTGGGCCTGACCATGCTGATCTGCTACACCATGTACACCCTGTTTCCGGCCTGGGGTCCCAAGTACTTCCGGGCCGGATATGTGGAGGTGGGCGGCTGGGTATTCACCGACATCATGCGGCATATCCATGAAAATGGAGCCCTGCTGGGCGCCGCCTTCCCCTCCAGCCACGTGGCCGCTTCCATGGTGCCTTGGTGGCACACCTGGGTGAACTTCCCCCGTCATCGCTGGTGGATGACCACCATCTTCGTCCTGCTGTGCATGTCCACCGTCTACAACCGGTACCATTACGTGGTGGACGTCATCGCCGGACTCATCCTCGGAGCCCTGGTGATGTACTTCGGCCACCGCCTGGGCGATGGGGCCCGAGATCGTTTGAAATTTCGGAGAAGCTAATCTGGAGTGGTCAGATGCCGGCTCACGGCCGCAGAAGCCTTAGCCTCAGGTGAAGCCTCCGGATGAACCGCATCCTCCGGCAGGACTTCCGCCCGAACCGGGGCTCGCATTCCCGGTGGCAAAGGCTGAAAAGCCTCGTTCGAGGCGCTTGGAACCGCAAGCAGGACATTGAAGCTTGGCGACGTCGAGTTCGGCCAGGGAAAGCAATTCTTCGAATTGATGGTGGCATTTCTGGCAGGTGAATTCAAAAATCGGCACTGGTCAACCTCCGGGCCTGAGGCCAAGAAAAAATCCAGAACGGACCTCTAGCGGGAATCGGCGTCCCCTGAATCAGCCGGTTTGTCCGGGGATCCCCCCAAATTCTGCAAATTATCCCGATCACCGATCGGGCCCTGGGAAGGGCCTCAGCCAGGCTTGACGCCCAGCATGGGAAGGACAAACTGCACGACCAGGAAGTACAGAATCACGAATATGATTAATTTTTCCATTCCCGATCCCATTCCTTATCGCTTATGCCCCGGCGGGGCGAAGCCTGGTTGCCTAGATGCGCAGTTTATTAACTATAGTAAAAGAATTCATTCTGTCAAGGGCAGGGCCCAGGCGCCCACCCCCGTCAAAAAGTCCCTTTCACCCAGCCCCCGTCCGAAACGATGCACTGGCCGGTGACATATCCCGCTCCGGCGGACATGAGAAACAGGACCAGGGCCGCCAGTTCCTCCGGCTTTCCCAGTCGTCCGAGGGGAATTTCCGCGGACCACTCGGCCAGCACATCATCCCTGGTGCAACCGGTCAGTTCGACTTTTTTCGTGATCAAACGTTCCACCGCACTTGTGGTGTGATAACCCGGCGCCACCGAATTGACGGTCACTCCTCGGGGCGCCCCCTCCAGGGCCAGATTCCGCACCAGGGCGTGGGCTGCGGGACGCATCACGCTGGAAAGAAGCAGGTTATCCACCGGCTGCCGAACACTCACCGAGGTTATCTGAACGATACGTCCCCAACCGCGGGCCATCATGCCGGGCATCACCAGACGGCATATTCTCACGGCGCTTTCCAGGGTCAACCGGTAGGCCGCTTCCCACTGGTCAAGGTCCAGTTCGGAAAAGTTGCCCGCCGGCGGGCCTCCGGCATTGACCAGCAATAGATCGATCGAGCCCCACCGCCGCTCGATTTCGGCGACAAAATCCGCCAAGGCCACCCCGTTGGTGACGTCCAGGGCCCGACCCAGAACCTCGCCCGCGGCCCCGCCGAATATCTCCTGGCCGGCGGCTCGCACCTCCTCGACGGCCTGGTTCAGATCGCTTTCGGTTCGCGAGAACATGGCCACCCGGGCGCCCTCGGACGCCAGCCCGCGGGCCACGGCTTTGCCGAATCCCCTTGAGGACGCCGCCACCAGGGCGGATTTGCCCTTGAGTCCCAGATCCATAATTCACTCCACTATTCAAGATCGTGGTTTCGCGGCCGATAAATCTAGCGGCGGCGTGTTTCCACGCCTCAGTCTAGGGAAATCGGGGAATTTGTCACTCAACGAGTGGATCAACGAGGAAGAATCTGAATGAGCGAGAACAATCAGGATCCGGTAGAGAAATACATCGCCAAGCGCGGGGGGGATCCCAATTCCTGGTTCAAGGACATGGATGGTCCGTTGCCGAGTCACACCTTGATACGAATCGCCTCCTGGCTGGCCATCCTGGGATTCGCGGCCTATTTCATCATTCCGCGCAGCCCGCTCCCTATCCAGTTGACCTATGAAATCGACCTGGAAAGGGCCCCCAAGGGAAGTCTGGTCATCACCCTGATGGCTGAAGGCGACCTGCCCCGGCACATGAACCTGGATTTTCCGCCTGGAGTATTCGGCGATGCCACCAATGGCGTCACACCCCATAGCGCCACCGCCCATGAACTGAATCCCGATGGAAGCCAGGGAAAACCCCTGGCCGTCGAGAGAACCTCGGACGGGTGGCAGGTGTCCACCGGAAGGGCCAGCCGGACGGGTTTCGTCTATCAGATCGATCTCAACCAGGCCCATCACAATAATACCGACGTGCGGAATCATATCTCCACCCCCGTGGCCGGGGGGATACGGGCCGCCGGGTTCGAAGTGTTCCTGCAGCCGACGGGCGTGGAAGTGGATCACATTACCGTCACCTTGCACAATCCGGGTGACCTAGATGTTCTGGTTCCTTGGCCGGCTTTGGTCAAAAAAAGCCATCGGGCTCCGCCGGAAACGGCCCCGGCTTCAACTGGGTCGGCCAGCATCAGCCAGGGTCAAGGATATCTGCCAGCCCCTGGAGTGGCTACCTCAGGCGGGACGGATCCCGGCAAGGCCCCGGCAACCCCGGCTGTGCCGGACAACCTGCTGTTCCACCCCCATGACCTGGCGGATCTCAACAACGCCCTGCTGGTCTGCGGCGATTTACAGATCGCCACCACTCAGGTTCGTGAGTGCGTTATCCAGCTGGCGACCGATCACAGCTGGAATTTTCCCCTGGGAAGCGCCCTGGACATGATCCGCCGGATCGCGCGAACGGAAATGGGCTTTTTCGGGTCGGCTCCCACAAATCAGATCACGGTGATCTTGTCCCCCAACCGCGTCGGCGGAGAGGGAAGATTCGACCTGTACGGCATCCATACAGGCAGTTCAGTGCTGGTGATGATGGACCCGGCCACCACCTGGGGAGACCTGGAGGATCAATCGGCCAGCGTCATCGCCCATGAAATGTTCCACGGCTGGTTGGGGGAAGCGATCCCCCAGAGGGATCCCGACATGCTGTGGTTCACCGAAGGGGCCACCACCTGGTACGCCGCCAGAATGTTGACCGCGGCCGGCGTCTGGAGCCCGGACCATGCCCGGGCCGTTCTGCAGACCCGACTGGACCGGGACTACACGAAGAACCGCTTGAAAAACCGGATCACGGTGGCTGAGGCGTCCGCCGAGGTGATGGCGGGACCGGAACAGGTCCGTTTTGCCTACGCCGCCAGCGTGAGCGCCTGCATGAATCTGGATAAATGGCTGACCGAACGCACGGGGCAACAACGACCCCTGGACCTTGTCCTGCGCCACCTCTACGAAGTGCGGGACGGCAGTCCGTTGACCCGGTTGGGCCTTGAAGCCGCCGTCCTGGAAGCCACGGGCGTCGAATGCACAGAGTGGCTCGAGAAACATGTCTACTCGAAAACTATCTTGCCCATGGTTGAGCGTTTGATATAACTTCGGGCTAGAAAGAAGGGGTGTCTTGTTGCTCCGGGGTCGTCGTTCCGCCACCTCCTGTGGCGGAATGACTCGGCATTCCGGACCCTCCGCCATCCATGGCTACGGGCCCTCCACGACGCCCCTGAGCAACAAGACACCCCTTCTTTCTAGCCCGAAGTCATATCAAACGCATTTTAACAGGTGGTAAGAACGGCATGGGTCAGGACAAGAAATTTTCACGGACACTTATCACCAGTGCCCTGCCCTACGCCAACGGGGAAATTCATCTGGGTCACCTGGCCGGAGCCTACCTTCCCGCGGATATATTCGCTCGGTACCTGCGCCTGAAAGGTGAAGAGGTTCTCTACATCTGCGGGTCCGATGAATACGGCGTTCCCATCACCTTGACGGCTGAAAAGCTGGGTATCACGCCCAAGGAACTGGTGGACCGGAACCACGCTTCCATCAAGAAGTCCTTCGAAGGCTTCGGGATGAGCTTCGACAACTTCAGCCAGACCAGCCGCGACATCCACACCCGGACCGCCCAGGATTTCTTTTCCGATCTGCACTCCCAGGGACTGTTCATTCAAAAGACCACCGACCAGTACTACAGCCCGACCCAGAAACGGTTTTTACCCGACCGTTACATCGAGGGTACCTGCCCGGTCTGCAAGACCGAAGGCGCCCGCGGCGACGAGTGCGAAAATTGCACCTCCACCTTCAACCCCACCGAATTGATCGATCCGCGCAGCGTTTTGGACAACAGTCCCCTCGAACTGCGGCCCACCACCCACTGGTTCCTGCCCATGGGCGATTGGCAGGAAAAATTGACCGCGTATCTGGGCGAACATCCCGACTGGAAAGACAACGTGAAGCAGTACTGCCGGGGCTACTTCGAAAGCGGACTGCAGGACCGTGCCATGACCCGCGACCTGGGATGGGGAGTTCCGGTTCC
>CBDUDB010000068.1:0-12906 GCA_965365795.1 uncultured bacterium
GGACCGCCGCGCTCGCGCAGTTTTTCCACGAAGATCCTCCGCAGCTTTTCCGGTTCGTTCTGCCCGAATTTCACCTTGCCCGACCAGGAATCCGGCACCACACGAAACACGCCCACGCCGGCCAAAGCCTTGGCATAAATGGGAACGGCCGGATCGATGGGATCGAACCCGCCCTCGGGCTGATGTTTGTCCATCAGGGCGCTCAGGCCGAGAGCCCTTTCCGCAGGGTCTTCCACTTCCGAGCAGATTCCCTTGATCTCGATCGACTTGAAAAACTGGGTCGCCGGGCAGGCGTACCGGGGCGCGGACCACGTTGAGGGGATGAAGCTGTAGGGCTTGACGATGGAAAATCCAGCGCGGGGGGCCGCCTGGATCAGTTCGAATTTTTCACCTTCGAGGGCGCCGTGAAAGTAGATCGTTTCGCCGACCGCAGCGAAGTTCAACGCGATCGCTCGCGGGAAACCCTCAGCGGTCACCAAAGAAAGATATCCCACCTCACAGGTGGCGGCCAAATCCCGGAACAGGCCAACGTCGGCGGACTCCAGTTCGGTCCGCCTCACTTCTTGGCAGCCTTCTTCTTGGCGGCCTGATTTTTCCTGTGTTCCAGCGTCTTGGAAATGAACGCCGCCGCGTCGGGAGTCCGGCAGCTGGTCTGGCCGTGATCGACCACGACCTTACCGATTTTATTGGCCGCGGCCCGGGCCTTCTTTTCCAGCTTGGGGTTCCGTACCCCCAGGCTGATCAACGCCTGGTTCATGCTGTGCCTGGACCGGTTGGGCCGCTGGTGAATTTCCCGGGCGATCAGATCGATCTGTTCGGCGCAGAAGGTATCGGTCAGGGTGTCGTCGTAAAAAGCCTGGCTCGCCATGACGTTCCAGGCCGCCGAACTGATGTGTTCGTTCTTCCGGTTTTTCCACGCCTCGAACTTCTTGATGGCCTTGCCGCTGCGGCTGACCACCGAAGAAAAGGCATCGGTCAGGACGTAGCTGTCCAGATCGCGGGCCATGGCGTCGAGCTGGCGGGAAGGAAATGCGGTGGGATCGCAAACCATGGTGGCCAGCACGCGGGCGTCGTGATTGCCGGTGGCCCACAAAGCTACCGCCAGGTCATGATCACACCCCGCTTGCTTGGCCAGTTTCTTCTGCAGGGCGTAGCTGACGCCGTACATTTTTCCGGTCACTCCGTGGTGTCCGTAGATTTTTCGGTTTTGAGCAGTTCCGCCCTTTTTCAGGGCGGCCACCGCTTCTTTCAAGGTCATGAATCTATTCCTTGATGGCTTTGATCTTCAGGCCCTTGCTCGCAAACTTGATCACCGGTTCCATGTCGTTGTCCTGCTGGTTCATCATGTTGCCGGCGTTGATGGCCCAGATGGACGTGTTGCCTTCCACGGTCGGTGCGTTGCTTTCGATGACCTCGCCCGGCACGGTGATGGTGAACTTGACGTCCAGCTCACCCATGGCGCCCATCATCTTGCCCATGAGGGCCATCTGCTTCTGGGCTTTTTCCTCGTCGGTCAGGATCGAAGCCACTTTTTCCTTGGCCTCTTTGATTTCCTCTTCGGTCTTTTCGGCCTTCGTGTCGGGTTCCTCGGGGAAATCGTATTTGGCTTCCTTCAGGACAAAGTTGCCGTCGTCGGTCTGGAAAATCCCCATGCCGTCGCCGGGGTTGTCGCCCATGACCTTGCCCATGACGTAGGAAAGGCCTTTCAGATCCTCGAATTCCAGGCCGATGTCCACCATCATGTTTCCGTCGGCGGTGTCCTTGTTGAACTTGGTAATCTTGACCCCGTGTCCCTTGACGGCCTTTTCCAGTTCTTTCTTGTTGATCTTGTCGAATTCGGGGACGTCCATGTCCTGTCCTTCGTTCATCCCCAGATCTTCCATCTCCTTGATGGCCTCGGCCATGCCGGGACTGAATGACAGGGTCATGGTCGCGGTTCCGGAACCATCCTTTTCAATGATGGTGTCGCTGTGCATCTGAACACATCCGGTCAAGGCCGTGGCGGCCAGGGCGACAATGGCGAGCATGGCGAAATTCTTCATGATCCCTCCAAAAGGATTCCTATGGTGAAGTCCGGGCTTTCCCGGGTTGCCGGGTTCGGCTTTTCATGCTACTCAAAGGTGGCCGACAAGACAACCCTTGGACGAACAAGAATTCTGATCTGGGAAGGAACACCCATGACCGCCGACCGTTCCGGAAAACCTGCCTGCTTCAAGGCATATGACATCAGGGGCATCGTTCCCGACCAGCTTGACGTCGACCTGGCCTACCGGATCGGTCTGGCCACCGCCCGTTATATCGGGGCGAAAAGCATGGTGGTCGGACGGGATTGCCGCCTCAGCAGCGCCGAGTTGTGCGCCGCGCTGGTTCGGGGTCTGAACGATGCCGGGACCGATGTCCTTGATATCGGGCTGTGCGGCACCGAAATGGTCTACTACACCACCTTTGCCAGGGATCTGGACGGCGGAATCATGGTCACGGCCAGTCATAATCCCATGGACCACAACGGGATGAAGCTGGTTCGCGACCAGGCCAAGCCCATCAGCGGCGACAGCGGTCTGGATGACATCGGGCTTGCCGCTGCCGGAGAAAAGCTGGATCCCTCGGCGGAAAAGGGCGGATTGACGTCCGAAAATATCCTGGCCGAGTACGTCGCGTACCTGGCCGGCCAGGTCGATGCCGACGGTTTCAAACCGCTGAAAATCGTGGCCAATGCGGGCAACGGCTGCGCCGGCCCTGTGGTGGCGGAGCTGGCGAAAATCCTGCCCTGTGAGATCATTCCCGTGTTCGCCGAACCGGATGGGACCTTTCCCAACGGGATCCCCAATCCTCTGCTGCCGGAAAACCGTGGCGTCACGGCCGAGGCGGTGCGCCGGCATGGCGCGGACCTGGGGCTGGCCTGGGACGGCGATTTCGACCGCTGCTTTTTCTTTGATGAAAAGGGCAACTTCATCGAGGGCTACTACCTGGTGGGCCTTCTGGCGGCCGCCAGCCTGCGCGATCATCCCGGTGCAGGTATCGTTCACGATCCCCGTCTGACCTGGAACACCATCGACATGGTGGAAAAGGCGGGTGGCCGTCCCATAATGAACAAGACCGGCCACGCCTTCATGAAGGAACGCATGCGCGCCGAGGATGCGGTCTACGGCGGCGAGATGTCGGCTCACCACTATTTCCGGCAGTTCTCCTATTGCGACAGCGGCATGCTGCCCTGGCTGCTGGTCGTCCAGGAGATGTCGGTCACGGGCCAACCCCTTTCCGAGCTGGTGAAAGCCATGCAGGCGGCCTACCCTGCCAGCGGGGAGATCAATCGGCGATTGACAGACCCTGACGCCGCTTTGGCTCGAATTGAAAAGAAATATCAAAATAGTGCGAAAGCCGTCGATAGGACTGATGGGCTTTCCCTTGACATGGGCCGGTGGCGCTTTAACCTTCGCAAGAGCAATACCGAGCCCGTGATACGGCTGAACGTGGAGTCACGGGGCGATCGCGCCCTCATGGAGGAGAAAACGGCCGAAATCCTGGAGATGCTTGATCAGTAAGCAATTCAGGTTGCAACTGGGAGCCCCTAATCTACATTGGGGGCGTTAGCCTTCGGCCATCAACGCAAGGAAAGTGTTGCCGTGAGCCATCCTCTTACCCATCCCGTGCACAAGTTCTATATCCCCGTCATGGGGACTGGATTCACCATCGACACGCCCATGAAGGTGGCGCGTTACGGGATATCATCGGTGATCAGTCTGGTAGACGACACGCTCATCGAACAGATGCGCAAACGCCTTAGCAGTATCGCGGGACGGGATTACCTGGAGATCCCCTCTTCAGACGAGGATTCCCGGGCCAGCCGCATCACCTCGTACCTGAACATGATGGACGAGTTGATCGACGGCCAGATGGAGAAACTGCGCAACTCCCTGTTCGTTGCCGGCAGCGAAATCACGCGTTACTTCGAGATGCTCCCCGAATCCCCGCTCAAGGCCATGTACAACAAGATGCAGGCCGTGCGTGATCCCGAGGAAAGAGCCCGCCTTCAGAACCAGTTGCGCCAGCGGATCACCTGCGGGGCCATCGACGTGAACATCATGACCAAGCTCGACCGGGATAAGATGAGCAAGGGCCAGGTGCTGCCGGCGGTGTTTTCCGATGCCATGAGCGCTCTGCGCGGGTACGCCAACAGCCGGGTGCAATCCTCGCTCATCCTGTCAGCCGGCTTGAATCGCCGCCTGTTCAACTATCTCGCCGAATTCACCGACTTCTTTCCGGATGACACCGGTGAGATCCGCAAGCGCATCATCCTGAAGGTGGGGGATTTTCGCTCGGCCTTTGTCCAGGGGAAGCTGCTGGCCAAGAAGGGATTGTGGGTTTCCGAGTATCGGGTCGAATCGGGGCTCAACTGCGGTGGCCACGCCTTCGGGGGGAAGGGCACCTTGCTGGGGCCCGTCCTGCAGGAGTTTGCCCAGAAGCGGGAAGACCTTTCCGAACAGCTGCGCGGAATCTGGACCGAGTCCATGCAGGAGATGGGCCGGGCGATTCCCGAAGCCAAGATGGATTTCCGGGTCACCGTGCAGGGCGGCATCGGCACTTCCGAAGAAACCCGGATGCTGGAAGAGAAATACAAGGTGGACGGCACCGGTTGGGGCAGTCCCTTCCTGCTGGTGCCCGAGGTGGTCAATATTGACGAGAACCACCTGCGCAAAATCCAGGTTGCCCGAGAAGAAGATGTCCACCTCAGCGAATCGTCGCCCCTGGGTGTGCCGTTCTGGTGCTTGAAGACTTCGCTCAGCGAGGAGAGCCGCCTCAGTCGTATCGCGGAGGGCAAACCCGGCAGCCGGTGTCCCAAGGGATTCCTGGTCTCGAATACCGAGTTCACCGAGGAGCCCATCTGCACCGCCAGCCGTACTTACCAGCGGCTCAAACTCACCTCCCTCGACGGTAGCGAGATCAACCCGGAATCGCGGCCTCAACTGGCCGAGGATGTGGTCATCAAGGCCTGCATCTGCCACGACCTGGCCGGGGCGGCCACGGTGTCCAACGAAATCGACCCCGCCGCCAAGACCGCCGTCTGCTGCGGTCCCAATACCGTCTATTTCTCACGAGTGGCCAAGTTGCGTGAAATGGTCGACCACATCTATGGGCGGGCCAGCCTGCCGATCAACGCTGAACGCCCGCACATGTTCCTCAAGGAACTGTCCCTGCATCTGGATCGCCTGAAGAAGGATGTCGATCGGCGCCGTGAGGGTCTGGCGGACATCAAGATCAAGTCCCTGGAGGAAATCCGGACCAACCTCTTGACCGGCATCCGTCAGTACCGGGACCTGGCCGGCCAGATGGCCGCCGGTTCGAAAAACAGTTTCCTGGCCAAGCTGGATACCCTGCGCGGGGATCTGGACCGGCTCAAAGGCTGATCGAAGGATCCGGCAAAAGGTTTTCCGGAGGATGCAGGGGAAGTTCCACTACAAAGCGGCACCACTGTTCGGGTTCGCTGGCCACGCGGACGTTTCCACCCAGACGATAAACGATGTCATGCACGATGGACAGGCCCAGGCCCGTTCCCTGGCCGGCCGGTTTGGTGGTGTGGAACAGGTTGAAGATTTTTTCGAAATTCTCCTTCGGGATGCCCATGCCGTTGTCCTGGATGGTGACCAGGACATTCTGGCCGTCCATGCTGGTCATGATATCCAGGACGCCCTGTCGGTCCGGAATCTCCTGCATGGCGTCCAGTGAGTTCTTGATCAGGTTCACGAACACCTGCTCCAAAAGCATGGGATCGGACGAGAACTCCGGGATGTCCTGAGTGTAGTGTCGGACGATTTCGACGTCCGACCGCTTGATCTCCACTCCCAGCACACTTAAACATTCCTCCAGCAAAACTTCGATATCCAGGCTCACGATGCCCGCATGCTGGGTGCGCACAAAACCCAGAAGGCTGTGGGTGATGGTGGTCACCCGCTGCACCTGGTGGTGAAGCCGGTCCATGGCCCGGGTCAGCATCTTCCTGGTTTCGGGTTGGAGGGCGTCGCCTTCGTCAATCAGGGATTCCTCGACGAGTCCGGCGATGGTGTCGATCACCGCCAGGGGATTGTGGATCTCGTGAGCCACGCCGGACGCCAGCTGACCGATCGCGGCCAGGCGTTCGGAGCGGATCAGGTCGTTTTTCAAGCGCAGGCGGGTGGTCAGGTCGCGGCACAGGCAGACCACTTCCAGGGGACGGCCGTCGGGACCATCGATCCGGGTCAAGCTGATGTTGCAGATCACCGCTTGCCGGTCCTTGCTGCGGAACTCCGTTTCGTAACTGGTGGCGTGACTGTCGCGGATCGCCTCGATGAAAAGCTTGTCGAATTCGCCCGGATTGGCGCAAAGCTGGTGGGCCGCGGTTCCGACAACATCGTCGCGCGTAAATCCCAGGGAGCCCTCGGCCCCGCTGTTGAAGGTCAGGATGTTGCCCTCGGGATCAGTCAGGAAAATGATGTCCCGGCTGTTGTCCAGAACCTCGCGCAGGTATTTCTGGGTTTCACTGAGCTGTTCCCCGACCTGGTGCCGTTTCTTTTCGCTTTCGTGGAGCGGGGTCGTGTCCTCGATCAATCCGTATAACCCGTCCACCAGACCGTTTTCGATGACGGGAAACAACGTCACCTGCACGTGCAACCTGTGGCCCTGGATGGGCAGGACGCCGGTTGCGTGGAGGGTCCGCCGACTGTTAAGGGTTTCCTGTTCCACTTTTTGCAGCCAGCGCACGCGACCGGCGGGGAAGATGACGCTGTCCCGCTGGCCCACCACGTCGGCTTCCCGCACGCCCAGGACCCGCTGGGCGCGACTGTTGAGTTTCCGGTACCGGAGCTGGGTATCCTTGATGTAGATGGAAAGGGGGGCGTTCTCGATGAAGATGTTCAGGCGATGCCTGGTTTCCTTCAACCGGCGGCTGTCCGAGCGCAGGGTCCGGTTGTCCTCGGCCAGACGAAGGGCGCCTTGAATGACATTGTTCGCTTCCGGACCCAGGACTGGGACATGGGGGAACAGGCCCGTGCGCAGGGCCGCAGCCACGTCGTTGTTGTTCGAACCCAGGATCACCAGATCCAGATCATCACGGGACAGCACGTCGTCAAGGGTGGTGGAAATTTCCTTCAGGCCGGTGCCGCGGAGCTGATCGAGACCGGGACTGTCCGGGCAGGGGTCCAGGTCGACCACGGCAACGATTCTCAACCGCAGGAGAGTGGAGCGGGAGGAAAGGCCGGCCAGCAGGTCGGCAAGTTGGCGGCCTTCGCCGACCAGGGCAGTGCTAATCCTGTTCGTACTCACTACGGAGTCTGTCACTCTCTTCGATCAGGTCCCGGGGACTGGTGGTGCTTGTCATCAGTTTTTCGAGTTTTTCTTCGTATTCTTCCTGCATGCGCTGACGGCGATTTTCGCCCGCGGTCAAGACGAGTTCGTAAAGTTCCTCGAAATCGTAGGGTTTCAGGATGTAGCGGAAGGCGCACAGGCGCCCGGCTTCCCAGGCCGAGTCATGGCTGCCGTGGCCGGTGAGCATGAGCACCTCGGTGTAGGGTTGCAGCCGTTTGATGTTTTCCATGACTTCGATGCCGTCCATGTCCGGCATCTTGAGATCGACCACGGCCACATCGATTTTATTCTCCGACGCCGCCTTGATGGCATCCTTGCCGCAAAGGGCGGTGGTGACATCGAGACCCCGCTTGGACAGTCGGTGGGACAGAAAGGTGACCAGGTCTTCCTCGTCATCGACCAGCAGTAGACGGATGGGTTTGGAGCTTTCCTCGGTCATGATTCGAGTCTTTCGCCTAGTGACTTGGGCAAGTCGCCATTTCTCCGCATTCGGAAATCCCGGGAATTCCTGCGGTGAACTGCATGATCCACCTGTCGGGCGGTCCGTGTCAAGTAACTCAAAGCCCCCGCATGAAGTCGGGGCGCAGGCGGTCCTCGTCCCGGACGGCCAGAATGTGATCCAGGGAGGCCAGGGCACGGTCCCGGTCGGTCGGCAGATTGAGACTCAAGGGCAGATAATTGCTGGCGTGATTGGAATGAAACCGGCACCGGGAAAAGCGACTGTCCCGGATCAGAATCCGCAACTCCTCAAGCAATCCCCAGCGATCCGGCAGCTTGAACCGGCCTTCGTCCTGTTCGGTGGCCAGAGGCGTGCCGCCGATGACGGTGGTGGTCAGGGCGCCCACGAAAGGAGGATCCATTTTGGTCAGGATTTCCGCCGTCTTGGCGGCGTGGTCGGCTGACCGGTCGATCCCGCCCAAGCCGAGCATCACCATCACCGAGTGACGGATTCCGGCTTTTCGCAGAAGTTGCGCCGCGGCGACCGCTTCGGCCGCGGTCGACCCTTTGACCACGCTTTCCAGGACAGCGTCGTCACCGCTTTCCACTCCGTGGTAGACGATCCCCAGGCCGAGCCGGCGCAGCCGGTCCAGGTCGGCGGGACTCTTGCGCAGGATGCTGCGAGCATCCCCATAGATGCCCACCCGGCGCACGGAGGGGATTTTTTCCTTGAGCAGATTCAGGATGCCCGCCAGATGATCGGTTGGCAGGATGAGGGCGTCCCCGTCGCACAGGAAAACCCGGCGAATAGTGGGGCCGGCCTCGCTCATGACGGCGGCTTCGTCGATGTCGTCCGCGACGGTCGCGAAAGGTTTGATGCGGAATCGTTGCTCTTCCATCTCGTACATGGCGCAGTAAGTACATTGATTGTGACTGCATCCCACGGAGATCTGCAACAGCAGGCTTTCCGCTTCGCTGGGTGGCCGGAAGATGCGTCCCACGTGATCCAAATTCGGTACTCCCAACCTTTTCGCAGGGTTCTGGGCCGGCTTAGGGGCGTTCCCGGAAGGCCCTTATTCGTACATTTCCTTTAATCAATAATATCCGCAACAAGTATTAACACCCCAATTTGTCACGGCATTGCGCACATTTAGCACCTATAATCAAAAAATACATGTTTACAGGTTGTGCAGAAAATTCTAAATTGACTAATCGCGAAACCGAAAAGGGGGTTGTGCGCAGCCTTTCGGTTGAGCGACAAGAATAATTTCAGAATCAGGTCGGGGCCATTACGTCAGATTGACTTAGGGCGAGAGTCACTCATCGGCAGGTCCCGACCTTCTTTTTTGCTCAGGATTATCTGACACCCCGGCTAGCTGCTTTCCTCCAGACCCACAAAGACTCCGTCAACGATGATGACCCGGTCCAGCCCCGGTCCCAGGAGCCGGACTTCCCTGACTTTGACCCGCGGCTGGGTTTCGGGGATAAAAACCCGATCCAGGTGGATGACGGCGTCGGGCCCTGAAAAATCGTCCGGTCCGATAGTCCCGCCGAAATGATCGCTGCGCCCGAAGGCGATGTGCAGGCCGAGTTTTTCATCCAGCAGGATGCTGCCGGTGGGTTTGAGCCCAAAATCCCCCAGAACGCCCAGCCCCAGTTCGGAGAGGTTCGCGTAGGCCGGTTCCCGAAGGATGTGTGCGGCCTCCCGTTCGCTTTCCGGTCCGGAAGTCAGCACGGTGACGGCCTTGTTGCCCTCGATTTCGTACAGGACGACCTCTTCGCCGATCTGAACCGGCAGGATCCCGGCCGAACCGCTGGCGTCCCCGGCGATTTCCCCTTCATAAGGCACGATGTAGGCTTCCCCGGAGGGAAGATTGCCGGCCACCCCGTTGGCGGGAAACAGGCCGCCGGAGGCGTGGCCCGTGCGGTGGCGCAGGTCCAGGACCAGGTTGTGGGGTTTGGCGTCGGCCTCGAAGGCGAAGGTCGCGGTATGGGCGATATCCAGCAATCCCTTGAGCAGGTTGACCCGGCGGTTGATTTCCCCGTAGTCCAGGCGCAGGGCCGGAATCATCGAGGGCAGGAAACCGGGCATGGTGGCCGCCCGGAATCCTCCGTCGCGGGTGGCGACCTTCAACGGCGCGGTGGCGGACAGTTCGGTAGGGGCCAGAACCATGGTATGAGTTAAGAACAGGTCGGCAAAGGTGCGGCTGTCCCAGTCGGCTACCTCATCGGCGTGGTCCGGCACAATCGTTCCGTCACCCGGATGACAGGCCGCCGGCAGATCGGCGTTGTTGCCGCCGGCGTTGCGGTACCAGGCCAGGGTGATGCGATCCAGACCGAGGGTATTCTGTTCAGAGACTAGCTTTTGGTGCCAATCGGCGGCCATCTGGCGGCGCTGGGCCCATTCCGGGTTGTCGGCCAGGCGCTCGTCGGGCAGATCCACGATGATCGCCAGCCCGGTATCCGAATCCGAGGGCATGAAAACGCGCTTAATTAGCAAGCTAAGTTCTTGTGCAGAAAGAGATTCGGCCATGGCTGGTCTTCTCCGGGACAAAAGGTTGGTTTGATCGGGATAGATCAGGATAGCAGTGTACCCCATCTATTTTATGTCTTATTGTTCCGGAAAACCCGTACAAATTTCGTGTGGGCCAAAATTCAATGTCGTGCATCCGGCCACTGCAAGGAGGCAGCCATGAGCCAGGAACGCGAGACCAATCTCGCCCTGTTCATCGATTTCGACAACGTGGCGCTGGGAGCCCGTGACGCGGGCCAGCGCTTCGATATCAAACTTCTTCTTCAGCGCATACTTGAAAAAGGTAAGATCATCGTCAAAAAAGCCTATGCGGACTGGCACTATTACAAGGAACACATGTCGCCGTTGCACGAAGCGGCTATCGAATTGATCGAGATTCCCATGCCCAAGATCTCGGGCAAAAACAGCGCCGACATCAAGCTCGTGGTCGACGCCATGGACCTTTGTTATTCCAAGGAGCACATCGATACGTTCGTCATCGTTTCGGGTGATTCCGATTTTTCGCCCCTGGTGTCCAAGCTGCGGGAAAACAACAAACGGGTCATCGGAATCGGGATGAAAAATTCGTCGAGCCGGCTGCTGATCGGCAACTGCGACGAGTTCATTTTCTATGATGACATTATCCGGCAGAGGGTGGGCCGGCTGAGCCGTTCCGCGGTCGATGTTCCCCGCGAAAAGCGCGATCTTTTCGATTTTCTGGTCAAGACGGTGCAGAGCCTGTTGATGGAATCGCGCGGAGTGCTCTACTCGTCCCTGATCAAGGACACCATGACCCGCAAGCAGCCCGATTTCAACGAGCGTGGCTATGGTTACTCGACGTTCGGGGATCTGCTGGAAGAAGCCCGGGGGCTGGGACTGCTCAAGGTTGAAAGGGATGCGGCCGCAGGTGGTACCTGGGTCGTGCAAGGTCTGGGTGAAGGGATCGCGCTGGAAAAGGCCGTCAATGGGAATGGAAGCAGCCGGTCCTCGCGGCGGCGTCGACGGTCCGGACGTGGGGGCTCACGGGATCGAAAAGAGACGACCGGGGTCAAGACCGGGAAAAAGACCGAACCGGCCGCCGCGCCGGCCAAGCCGGAAACCAAGAGCGAGCCGAAGAAGGCCACCGAAGACAAACCGGCGGGCAAGAAGAAGACAATCAAAAAAGCTCCGACCAAAAAACCGATAACCAAGAAGGCCCCTGCGAAAAAGGCGCCAGTCAAAAAGGCGCCGGGCAAGAAAACCTCGGTCAAGAAAGCGGTCACCAAAAAGGCTCCGCCCAAGAAGACGACCAGGGCCTCTACCAAGGCGGCCCCGAAAAAAGCCGGGAAGAAGACCACCAAAAAAACGACCACCAGAACCACTGGTGGCAAGAAGACGACCGGAAAGAAATGACGCCCCGGAAATGGGCCAAGGGGATTTCACGGACAGGATACGGCCGGTGGGATTACGGATACTGAAGGTCTGCACCAGCCGCTCCTGGGGCGGCATGGAAATGAGCATGGCCACGATCAGCGGCAGGTTGCGTGATCGCGGCCACCAGGTGCATCCGGTGTGTTATTCCGAGAGCCCTATCCACCGGCATCTGCTGGAAATGGATTTTGATCCCCTCACCTGCGACCTGTGGGGAAAATTCCATCCTTTTAAAGCCTATCGGCTGTCGCGGTACATCAATCGCCACCACATCGATATCGTTCATACGGACTATTCCCGCGACCTGTTCACCCTGGTTCCCGCCTTGAAGTGGAGCAAGCCGACTCCCCTGGTGCTGCACAAACACGTCGGGACCATCCGGCCCAAGAACCTGCCCGTGCACCCGTATCTCTACGGTAACGTGGATTTTGTCATTGCCATCTCGAAGGTGATCGAAAAAAACCTGCTGGAAACCCATCCTTTGCGGCCCGAGCAGGTGGGGGTCATACACCACGGCATCGACATGGACCGTTTCACGCCGGATGCTTCGCGTCGCGGGCGTTTGCGCCGGGAGCTGGGCATCGCCGATCACGAACGGCTCGTGGGCATCGTGGGGCGGTTGAACGAATCCAAGGGACACCTGCAGTTTCTGGAAGTGGCGCAACGAATCCTGCCGGATAATCCCGACACTCGCTTCGTCATCGTGGGCGAAGCTTCCCGGGGCGAGGACGAAGAAGCCAACGCCATCCTGGACCGGATCGAAAAGGCCGACCTGGGGGATAGGATGATCCTGACCGGCTACCGCGACGACGTGCCCGACCTGCTGGGGGCCATGGATCTGTTCCTGTTTCCCACGCATGCCGAAGCGTTCGGATTGGTGATCGTCGAGGCCATGGCCATGGGCGTGCCGGTGGTGTCGGCCAATTGTGACGGAGTGCCGGACATCGTCCAGAACGGGGTGACCGGTATCCTGGCCGATCCCCGCGATGTCACCGCGTTGACTGCGGCCGTTTCAGATTTGCTGGCAGATGAAAAGAAGAGGCGCGCTTTTGGCCAGGCGGGCAGGAAAAGGGCTCAGACATTGTTTTCGGAAGAGAAGATGTGCGGGGGGCTGGAGGAGTTGTATCGGCGGCTCCTGGCGGTTAAAAAAACCTGATTCCCTGAACTTTTCAAATGGAACGAGGGGGCCTGATCGGCCCCCTCGTTTG
>CBDUDB010000069.1:0-12871 GCA_965365795.1 uncultured bacterium
CACCAACAACGGAATCGGTATTGCCGGCGCTGCGCCCGGTTGTAAAATCATGGCCATTCGCTGCGGCTGGACAACCACCGATTCCGAGGGCGCTCCCCAGGGCGTCGTGCGGATGGACTTTGCTTCCCCCGGTATTATTTACGCTGCGGCCAACGGCGCCAATATCATTAACTGCAGCTGGGGCTCCTCTTCCTTCCTGCAAAACGCGGTGACCACGGCCCAGAACGCTGGTGTCCTGGTCATTACCGCGGCCGGCAACGACGACTCCGAAACGGAAATCTCTTATCTGAACAGTTTCAGTGGTGTTCTGGGCGTGGCCGCCACCGACGTCAACGACGCCAGGGCCACCTTTTCCAACTACGGTTCCTGGGTCGAACTTTCCGCTCCCGGCGTAGCCATTTACACCACGGCTTACGTTCCCGACGGCGACCAGCACACCTACGGTTCGGTGCAGGGCACCAGCTTTTCCTCGCCCTTGGCTTGTGGAGCGGCGGCCCTTCTGTGGTCGGCCCACCCCACCTGGCCCTGGTCGACCATTGCCTCCCTCCTGACGACCACCTGCGACAACATTGACGCCGTGAATCCCGACTATGAAGGGCTTCTGGGCTCCGGACGGATCAATGTGCAGAAAGCTCTCGGGGACAACGTACAGCAGTATCCTGCGGAATATCCCACACTGTTCGACGCCATCCAGTGCGCCGTGGAAGGGGACACGGTCAAGGTCGAAGCGGCTACCATGATCAATGAACCGGTCTCCCTGCACGACCGGGGCATCAAGTTCTTCGGCGGATACGACGCCGGTTACATGACCCGTGATCTGGAAAATTCTCCCACGGTCATCACGGGGAACATCGCCGAGTCTACCATGCGTTTCCAGGGTGACATCGACAATGACACCGAGGTCGACGGGTTCCGGATCATCGGCGGTGGCGGAGTCATATTCGGCGGTATCCCCTACTTCGGCCGCTATGGCGGAGGCATCATTCTGAACGGCACTTCCCCGACCCTGCGCAACCTGGATATCACCGGCAACTCCGTGGGAAGTGACACCGAGTTGGGCTGTGGCGGCGGGATCATGATCAACGGTTCCAGCCCCGTGCTGGAGAACGTCTCGATCCATGGCAACACCGGAGTCTTCGGTGCGGGTTTGTTCGCTTTCAACAGCGATATCACCATGATCAATTGCGACATCTCCGACAACATCGTCATCACCACCAATGGCTCCAATCCTCCTCAGGGCGGCGGCATGCACGTCCTCGATTCGGATCTGGCCATGACCGATTGTGTCGTTTCGGGCCATCTAGAGGCCACCAATGGCGGCGGGATGTTCGTGGGCGCCTACAACACCGGCTCCACCCTTGACATGACCGGCGGAGAGATTTCCGGCAACACCATGACCGGCGACGGCGGCGGCCTGTACTTCAACGGGGGCTCCCTGAACATGACCGGTGTCGCCGTCGATAACAACCTCAAGTCCGCAGCTGCCACTTTCAGCCATGGCGGCGGCATCTTTGCCACCCTGGCCGACGTGACCCTGGATAGCCTGGTCGTCAGCGGAAACGAAGCCCATATCGGAGGCGGAGTGGACCTGACCAGTTGCACTGATGCGGTCCTTATGAATTCTGTCCTGGCCGGCAACACCGCCCTTTTCTGGGGTGGAGGCACAAACTTCCAAGGCAATACCAGCGGCTCCATCGCCGGCAACACCATCACCGGCAATGACGGGACCTTCTCCGGCGGCGGCGGAATTTACGTGGGCTCCGGAACGCCGGCCGTCACCAATAATATCGTCGCCTTCAATACCGGCAGCACAGCTTCCAACGCCAACGGCATGGTGTTCCTGTCGCCCCCGGTAGCCCTTAGCTGCAACGATTCCTTCGGGAACGACGGACTCAACTATTCCGGTGTGCCCGATCCTACCGGGACTGACGGCAACATTTCCGAAGATCCCCTGTTCTGCGACAGCGCGGCTGGGAAATTCAACTTGACGCCCGAATCGCCTTGCGCGCCCGCCCACAGCGGCGCTTGCGGGCTGATCGGGGCCTTGGCCAGCGGGTGTGGTATGTCCCCCGTGCCGGACGAAGACGGAACCGTGCCGGTGGCCTTCCGGGTGGATCAGAACTTCCCCAACCCGTTCAACCCCAAGACCACGATCCGCTTCTCCCTGCCCTCGGCGGGCCGGACAAGGGTCGCGATCTTCGATGTGGCCGGGCATCACGTAAAGACCCTGGTGGACGAGGATCTGCCTGCCCAGGCCCACCAGGTGGTCTGGACCGGTGAGGATGACGGTGGCCGAAATGTGGCCGCCGGAATCTACTTCTACATGGTCACCAACGGGAATGATCGGTCAGTGGGTCGAATGGCGCTCGTGAAGTAATCGTCCGCCCTCAGACCTGATAGATACAAGCGCGCCCCAAACGTCCTCGTTCCTGCGGATTGTTTGGGGCGCGCTTGTATCTATCAGGTCTGAGGGTGGATGATCACTTCGCGAAGACCATTAGAGCCAGACCTTTATTAGAGTGAAGGTGCCGACTGCTAGGAGGAGGAAGGCCATGGCCTTCATTAGGTGTTTTTGCTTTTTGGGACGGAAACGCGTTCGGAAGGTTGCCAGCAATTTCAACAGGAAGGCGAACCAGCCCATTATTCCGAGGGCCACACCCGTGGAGAAAAGCCAGGCCGGGCCCGCAACCGGGTTGAAGCCCCACGACACCGCCACCGTTATGAAACCCAGCCAGGTGAAGGGAATGGAAATGTTCCCGGCCACCAGGACAAGGCCCAGCCAGAATTCCCTCCGGAGGATATGACCCGTTTCAGATGAGGGTTCCACTTCGTTCTTGGTGTCGGGCAAGGTGTTTTTCCTGGTCAGAAAAAACAGGCCCAGGGCCAGCAGAATAAGACCGCCCACCGTGCGGGCGGGACCCTCCAGGTTGGGCCAGCGGGAAAGGATTTGTCCCGCCCCGACCAACGCGATCAGACACCAGACAGCCTCGGCGACGGCCGCCCCGGCGGCCAGCACTATTCCCTGACGGAATTGACCGGCGAGACCCCGCTGAAAGACGAAGATGGAGACCGCCCCGGCCAGGGGCATCGATCCAACCCAGCCCATGACAAATCCCATGCCCAGCGATTCCATCACGGCTCGGAAAACTCCCCGCGAGCGGCGGTGAGGTCTTCGACCGTGTCGATTTCCAGGCACCTCAACCCCGCCAGATCCACCGGGAAAACGGGATGACCTGACCGGATCATTTCGACAAAGGAGGCTTCATAGTACTCATTGGTCCGGTTCTCATCCGCCATGCGCCGGTTCAGGATCCGTCCCAGGGCTTCCGCCGCAGGAGCGGAAAAAACCTCCAAGCCCACGGATTCACCCGCCGCCTCGGCGGGTTTGATATTTTTGCCCAGGTCCTCCACCCGGCCGGCGGTATCCAGGCGGACTTTCATCTCCTCTTCCCCCACCGAACCGGTCGTGCGCAAGCCCAGGCGATTGGCAGCCTTGTCGCTGAGAATCCTGTCGATGACTTCCGGTTCGAACACGATATCGCTGTCCAGCAGGAAGAGCGGTTCTTCCCCGATCATCCCCTCGCAGCAAGCCAGGTTCAGGGACCAGGCGTTGTTGGTCGTGGCATAGTCTTCATTTCGAACGAAAGTGAAATCGAGATCGGGAAAATCCACGGACAGGGCTGAGCGAATCAGGTCCCCCAGAAAACCGTCGACCACGATAAACCGCTTCAACCCGCGAGAGGCCAGAATCCTGACCGCCCGGGCCAGAATGGTCTCCGAGCCCACGGACAGCAGGCATTTGGGAAGTTCATCGGTCAAGGGGCGCAGCCGGGTGGCCTGCCCGGCGGCCAGAAGGATGACTCTGATCTCAGGCCCCTTTCTCCAGCTGGACGGCAAGCTGACGATCGATCAACGCCCGGATGGTCAGGACCAGGAGACCCCAACTCGTACCGAATACCAGGGCGAACCACAGATACCATTCCAGCTTGTTGAAGATCCCGGCCAAAATGATGAGAGACAGGTGCATGGTAGGCCCCATCAAGGCGGCCATTGACAGAATGGGGCGACGGGCGGCCATCCAGGTTTCCAGGGGAATGCTATTGCGATCGACAATTTTTCGGTTAACCGGACCTGAATACCAGAATCTGGCGTAACCGGCATAGATGGCGATAAGGGCGCGCTCGGGGCGGTGGGTTTTTTCCGCCTTCCAGATGGCGGTCTGTTTGCGGAGTTCCTGCAGTTCCACTTCGGGATCGCGCCGTTTGCCGTACACCCGGTCCAACCACTCGTTGCGGATGCGGTCCAGCATGGCCGACCACCAGGCAAAGCTGAAACCCGCGGGAATCCCGATGGCCATGATGTAAAGCGTCTCGCCGGTCAGAACCGACATTCCGCGGATCACGCCGATGATCAGGAAGATCTGGGTCACGTAATCCACCAACCCATCCAGGACATACCCCACCAGGGAACCGGTGCCACGAATCCGGGCCAGCATTCCGTCCACACAATCCAGTACGTTCGTGGAAAAAAGGAGAATGGATCCGATCAGAAAATATTCCGGTGTCCCCTGCCAGAAACACCATCCCGAAGCCAAGCCGGGCAAAAAGCTGAACAGGGTGACGTGGTTGGGTGTGATCGGGGTTGGTTGAAGCAGCTTGACGATCACGAAAGCGATGGGCCTGAATAGCACCAGATCAAGGATCTCCTCAAGTTCTGGAGCCTTGAGCATGGAGCGGTATTCCTGGAAAAGCCGGTTAAACCCCGTTTTCACGCCACCTCTCCACCCGAGGCCGCCTGAGCCGCATCCTCGGGCCAAGCCTGACGGAAGGCATCAAGCAGTCGGGCGTCTTCTTCATCGGTCCCGAGACTGATCCGGGCGTATCCCACAAAGGCCGGCTCCGAGAAGAACTTCACGATCAGGCCCTGGTCATCAAGTGTTTCCTTGAGCAGGGGGATGACATGGCGGGGAAACTTGACCAGGATGAAATTGGCGTCCGACTCGAAAACCTCGCACCCCTGGTATGAGCGGAAGAACTTGTAGAACTTTTCCCGGTCGTTGGCCATGCGCTGAGCGATATCATCGTAATAGGCCGGACTGTCCAGCGCGGCCAGGGCCAGACGCTCGGAAATCCGGTTGTACCCCAGATTTCGGGCGCAGAATTTCTGGAAGCCGCCCAATCCCTCGCCGATGATTCCGTATCCCATCCGCACGCCGGCCAAAGCGAACAGCTTGCTGAAGGTGCGCAGGACCATCAGGTGGGGAAATTCGTCGGTCAAAGCGCCAAAGTCATCGGTCTGACCGGGGATCAGCCCGAAATAGGCCTGGTCCAGGACCACGGGGCGATCGTCATAAACTTTCAGGATCCGTAACAGATCTTCACGCGAAAGGGTGTTGCCGGTTGGGTTGTTCGGAGAAGCGATCAGAACCATGCCGGGGTCGTGTTCTTCTTTCATGCGGATCAGGGCGTCGACATCGAATTCAAACCGCGTTGGCGTTTCCACCAGGGGGAACTGGACGGTGATCCCTCCCACTTCGTCGGCGATGGCCGTGTAATACCACCAGGAAGCCGCCGGGATGAGGATCTTGCGATCCTTCTTCAGAAAATAATGAACGGATTCCTTGAGGATGTCCTCGCAACCGTAACCCAGGATGATACGTTTTTCCTGGACCCCATGGATTTCGCCCAACCGGACGGAAAGATCGCTGTAGTTTCCTTGCTGGAAGGCACGAGTGTAGTTGAACAGCAACTCGGCGTCGGCCTGTCGCAAAACCTCCAGACACGCCGGAGCGGGACCGTAACGATTTTCATTGCGGTCAAATAGTACAGGGTCTTGGTGGTTCATGGGTTTCCTCGTCGATGAATGCGATCAGGGCAGCCAATAACCTGATCGGAACATCGGGATTGAACAGGAAAGGATAAATGGACCGGCCACCGCCGGTCCCAGCAATTGTCTGGGATTTTCCAGCTCCTAATGTAATGGTTCCTTATTGTCAAATACAACTCAAAACCTGCCTACAAAAAAAATCCCATTTTTCGAAATATTTTATATGTCTGGAAATCAGGCCCTTCGCCTCCGGGCTGGCTTCGTGGTTAAATGTGAACTAGAATTCGTCAGCGACACCGAACTGTTCTTGAGCGAAACGGGATATCCATGGCCACCAAATCCACCAAGAAACTGGAAAGTTTCGATAATCCCAACCCCGAACGAGACTACGAGATTGAATTCGAGTGTCCGGAATTCACCTGTCTTTGCCCCCTGACCGGGCAGCCGGATTTCGCCAATTTCCTCATCACCTACGTGCCCAACCAAAAATGCGTGGAACTCAAGTCCCTGAAGCTTTACCTGTGGTCCTTCCGGGACGAAGGGGCTTTCCACGAAAAGGTGACTAACCGAATCCTTGACGATTTGGTGGCGGCGGTAAAACCGCGACTGATGGATGTCAAAGGGGAATGGTTCGTCCGCGGCGGTATCACCACCAATATCACCGTCAGCTACGTGGACGAAGAGTGGGACAACTCCTGAAGGATCCGGCTCAGCAGACCACACCCGGAACAGGAGCCGAGCAACCGGGGCAACTGTCTCCATTGATGAATTTGGCTGCGCTCTGGTATCCCGACCTTTCAATGACCACCGTACCACAGGCGGGACAGACCGTGTCCCTCCCGGCGGCCGTATTGACGTTTCCCAGGTAGACGTAAGTCAGTTTTTCATCCGCCAATTCCTTGGCCCGCAGAAGGGTCTCCAGTGGGGTGGGCGGCGCATTGAACTTCCAGGCCGGACGATAGGCGGAAAAGTGCAGGGGAATGTCCGTATCCAGCTCGGCCACGAAATCCACCAAGGCCGTGATCTGGTCATCGGAATCGTTGTGACCTGGGATGAGCAGATTCGTGATCTCCAGGTGGACTTTCGCCGCCTGGAATTTCCTGATCGCCGCCAGAACCGGTTCCAGTCGCGCCTTGCAGATCTTGCGGTAGAAGACATCGTCCATGGATTTCAAGTCGATGTTGGCCGCATCGATCCAGGGCAAAAGTTCGTCCAGAGGTTCGGGATTCAGATATCCATTGGTGACCAGAACGTTTTTTAATCCCTTTTCCCGCACGACCTGGGCGGTGTCCCTGACGAATTCGAACCAGACCAGCGGTTCGCTATAAGTGAAGGCTACGCCCACCGACTCTTCCGCCTGGGCCATGGCCGCCAGATCACTGGGAGACGTTTTCATGGTCCGGGCGTCCCCATCCTGACTGATGGCCCAGTTCTGGCAAAACATACAGTGGAGGTTGCAGCCCGGAGCGGCCACCGAAAGAATCTGCTTACCGGGATGAAAATGATAGAGAGGCTTTTTTTCGATGGGATCAAGGGCCGAGGAAACAATACGCCCATAGTGGAGAGGAACCATTTGCCCCGTGTGATTGGCCCGCGAAGCACAGGGGCCGGTCTGTCCCTCGCGCAACCGGCAGTCGATCGGGCACAGGTCGCAGGCGACCTGACCATTTTCCAACGGATGCCACCAGGCGGCGGACGGGTTCATGGCTCATCCCCCCTTTCCAGATTTCCCCACACGACCCTGGCGTTGGCGCGCATCCCCTTTGGATGACAGCGCCACAGAGGCGTAGGACGGAACCTGATCTTGAACTCATCGTCGCTCAGTTGCAGCAGATCCGCCAGTCCCATTTCCGAATGAGACGACAAGACGTCGTATTCATTAACGATAGGCGGATGCGGGAGGGTTTCTGATGCCCGGTGGTTCCAGGGGCAGACGGCCTGGCAGATGTCACATCCGAACAGGATTCCCCCCTGCTCCGCGCGACGGTCCGGCGGGGTATTGCCTCGCCATTCGATGGTCCAGGTGGAAAGGCAGCTGCCGGCGTCCAATCCTCCGTCAGCCAGCAGGGCGTCCGTCGGACAGGCTTCAATACAGCGCGTACAGGTGCCGCAATGGCTGGCGGTCACCTTCGGTGGCGGGTGGCGTCGACGAGCTGTCACCGCGTACAGCGGTTCGGACACCGGCTGTCCCAGTTCCAGACCCTCGATGTCGAGGTTGGTCAAGGCCACCCCCAGGAACAATCCCGACCCAAGTTTTTCGTGGATGAGACAGGTGTTTTTTCCCAGGAATCCGAGTCCGGCCAGCCAGGCGTATTCACGTTCCAGGTAGGGCCCGGTATCGGTTGCGGCGAACGCTTCGAGGCCGGGGAATTTTTTCTTCAATCCGGCCACCACCGACCTGATGTCCTTCAGCAGGACATCGTGGTAGTCCAGACCCCGGGCGTAGCGGGCGACCCGGTCTGTCCAAGCCGGGTCACCGGCGGTCCCTGCCGGTCCACCGGCCGCGGGCGCCAGATCGGCCTCTGGCCAACCTGCGGTGTAGCGCTGCGCAAAAACCAGCAGTGATTTGGCCCAGGGATTTTTCCCGGTGGGATCTGCCCGACCGATCGGATCGCGAACCAGGTATTCCAGGTCGCCATGCCGTTCTTGTTCGATCCAATCGAACCAGCGGTCGCTGAAAGGTAGTGGGCAAGGAAGGGCAACGGCGCCGGCCAGATCGATACGGTTTTCCGGGCACAACCTGGCCAGTTGACGGACGAGCGCCTCTTTTGTTGTCGGAACCGGCTCGAAATTTTTATCCACCCGGTTCACTGTATTTTTACCCCTGGGGACGCGCTTTGATCCATCTGTCATAGATGGAAAGAAGGACGACCGAAACCATGGCCAGTCCGGCGAAGATCACCCACATGGCACCCGGGTTGTCCACACCTCCGCGTTCGATTGGACCATAGTGTTGATACAACCCGCCGCTCAGCAGCCCACCGAACAGGTTGCCCAGCGCCACGCACCAGTAGAAATACCCCATGTACATGCCCACCTTGTTCGGCGGCGCGATGTTGCCGGCGTATTCCTTCGAGCGCGGACTGGCCAGCATCTCGCCGACAGAAAAAACCAAAACGGCGAGGACGATGACCCAGCCACCCTGCCCGATCAGGTAGAGCAGGAAACTGATGACGGTGATGAAGCTGCCCAGAATGATACAGGTCAACGGGGCCAGCTTACGCACACTGTAGGCGATGGCTATCTGGCCGACGATGATGCCCAGGGCGTTCAAATTGATAAGATGCTCGGGCTTGACCTGGCCGTGTTCCAGTACGGCGCGGCCCCACTCGCTGGTATCCAGGCCCATCGATTGGGCCACCCCTGTGATCCAGCCGGCAATGGGCCCCAAGCTGTGGATCAGGTCACTGGTATCGGCGTAGTCGCGGATGTATTCGGGCAACGTCATGAAAATCTGGTTGAAACTGGTCCAGAAGAAGGCCATCAGGACCAGGAACACCAGGTAACGGCCCTCGCCAACTTTCATGGGTTCAAGGAACCAGGGCCGAATATCCCTGGAGGATGGACTCATCCCCCGGCAAATGACATCCCAGGCGAAGTTGAAGATCAGCCACCCGGCGGCCGCCGGCAAATAAACCTCCGGTCCCATCCACTTCGACCCCATGACCAGCAGGAAAAGCAGGCCGGCGATGAGCAGGAAGAACCGGCCGTTGCCCACCACGCCGATCATGCCGCAGAACACTTCACTGAGAGAGCGGCGCGATTCGGCCTCGGCGTCACGCGGCGGCTCCTTGTAGACAAACAGCGCGAACACACCCATGAGCACAATCCAGCCCGCCGAACAGTAGAACACGTACTGCCAGTCCCAGCCGCGCACGATGCCGGCCACGATCGGGCCCAGGAAACCGCCGATGTTGACCATCATGTAGAAGATGCCGAAACCCATGCTGCCGGTTTTTTCGTTGGTGCTCTTGGCCACGGTCGAGATCACCACCGGCTTGAACATTCCGTGACCGATGGCCACCAGGAAGTAGACGGCCAGGAAACCCCAGAAGCCCGAGGGAATGCCCAGCATGAGATAGCCGGGAATCATCACCAGACAGGAGGACAGGAACATGCGTTTGAAACCGTAACGGTCAGCCAAGGCGCCGAACACCGCCGGGAACAGGTAGAGGAAAAACGTGGCCAAGCCCTGGATGACCCCGCGGTCTTCGCTGGACATACCCAACCCGCCGTCGACCACCGCCCCGGTCAGGTACAGGCTGCTGACGGCATAAAAACCGTACCAACCCATGCGTTCGAAAATCTCCATGACGTTGGCGGCCCAGAACGATGACGGGAACTGCTTCCAGATCGACACTTTGGGCGCGGACGCGGTGCTGTCCAAACTGGTCTCCAATCGCTGGTCATTGGTTGGGATTGAGCTTTCTGACGGTTTGATCATAACCGGCCAGCAGCCGAGCCAAGATTTCACTCACGGTGGGAATGTCTTCGATCAGGCCGGAAACCTGGCCGATCTCGAGTTCGCCTTCGGTGATGTCGCCCTCCAGCATGCCCCGGCGCGCGCGGCCGGTGCCGACCGCGGCGATCAAGTCGTCCCGGCCGGCCCCATCGGCTTCCAGGGCGGTGATCATGTCACGAAAAGTGTTTTTCAGCAAGCGGACCGGGACATGGGCTTTGAGAACCAGGTAGGTGTCGGCGGGTCCGGCGTTGACCACGGCCTGTTTGAAGTGATCGTGACCGCTGGATTCGACTGATACGGCGAACCTGGAACCGATCTGCACACCTTCAGCGCCCAAGGCCAGGGCGGCGGCCATTTGCGGTCCGGTGGCGATGCCCCCGGCGGCGATCACAGGAATGTCCACCGCGGCCACGCATTGAGGCACCAGGACCATGGTGGTCAGTTCCTCGCGCCCGTTATGACCCCCTGCTTCGAAGCCTTCGCAAACGATGGCGTCACACCCGGCAGCTTCGCACTTGACCGCCAGGGCAGGACTGGCCACCACATGGACCATGGTGCACCCGGCCTCTTTCAGGGGCCCGAGAACCTTTTTGGGCGATCCCGCCGAGGTGAAAAAGATTTTCACCCCTTCAGCCAGGGCAATTTCCACCGACTCTGCGCTGTGGGAATAGAGCAGAGGGATATTCACCCCGAAAGGACGCTGGGTCAGGGTGCGGGTCTTGCGAATCTGGTCCCGAAACAGATCCGGGCGCATGCTGCCGGCCCCGATCAGCCCCAGTCCGCCGGCCTCGGCCACGGCGGCGGCCAACCGCGCGCCGCTATTGTAGATCATGCCACCCTGGATGATCGGGTGCTCGATGCCCAGCAGCCTGCAGACCCGGTTGTTTTTCCAGCGTTCGGACAACAATCAATAGCTCCAGGTTTCTGGTGACAATTCCGGCCGAATTGGGTCTGAAGTGTACACCCAAACGCCCGGTCGGATCATTGGTAATCGAAAAAATGAGCCGCACCGGTTTTTTTCACCAACTAATGCCGCCCCCGTTTGTAGATGTAATTGAGTTCTAAATACAAACCCGATGGGGTGGGGGGAGATACCATGCGATTCAGGATCGAGCTCCAGGGTGACATCAACCTGATACATCCGGTGGGGAACTTCGACGGCGGCCGGGATTGCGAACAGCTTCAAGAGCTAATTTCCGATATGGCCGCCTCCGGCTGCCGCAAGGTGGTTTTCAGCTTTTCCCGGACCCGTTGGATCAATTCCTGCGGGGTGGGCCGGCTCATCGCCGCCAAATTCCATTTCGATCGATTTGATGGCCGGTTTGTCCTTTGCGATTTCAACAGCCGCAGCATGAGTGTTCTCAACAAGTTGCGGGTGGATGAAGTTTTTGAAATATATGGATCGCTCTCCGAGGGCATAGCTGCCTTGAAACAGGACCAGGTTGTTTCGGCCGGATCGTGAAAGGCGGATTATTTCAAAAAATATGATTTGTGAATTGGAGGGAGAACGAGGCGGCCGCAAGGCCGCCTCTCAATTTCCGAGGGGCCCCCGGGGGCCCCTCAAGTGGACCAGGAACCGTCGGAATACACCAATTCGGGCAGGGCATTCGGTTGGAGACGGTATACTAAATATCCCCACATTCCGGTGCTTGGCTTGCCGCTTCTCATAACCATGAAACACGAGCCGTCCACATCCAGAAAATAGTCCAACGACCCGCGCAGGCAAAAAGGCCTCAAATGGTCAGCGGTCTTCACCCTGACGAAAAATGGATCGCAGTTCATGACCTTGACGGTTAAACCATCGCTTATTTCCACTTCAATATTCACCGGTTCAGTCTGGCCGGACACCCATTCGAAGGCTTCCGGAAAACCCGGAACGTAGGGCCTTTCCTCTACCCATTTCGGGGAAGGAAAATCAAAGGGGTAAAAAACCCCGTCCTCGATGGCCATCAGAGCGGCCATTTTGAATTCATCTTCCCCAACCGTGCTTCCTTGGACGGGTTTCAGAATTCTGACTTCATGGTCCCCGACCACGTAGAGATCGAATTCGCGATCCCTCCGTCCCGGGAAATGGAGATCCAATCCAACAGCAATGGAATCGGGAAGGCCAGTCGGCACGAGAAAAACCACCCGATCGTCCCCGGCACGGGGAACCCAACCGGCACGAATCTCTTTGACCTGGCCGGAGGCAACCAAGGCACCGTTTCGAATCAACACTAAAGATGCCCCCGGGGCGACACGGCACTGATCCAATTTTTCGGGGTCCACTAGACACACCGGATCATGACGCTCTTCTGGATTGAGGGTGTATTTCAGAATCCGAGTGGCATTTGGAAGATTGCCCCAGAAGAAAAACTCCGGACGATGGTCCTCAGCCCAGGCGGGGGCGCCCAAAAACAAAAATGCCAGGATGGACGAGAAGAGCCCTGGTTTAAAGCCCAAGTTCATCACCGATCCCCGTTAAGGCCTCCAGCACGTGCGCAATGATTTCATCCGGTTCCAGCCCCAGATCCTCGGCCCCCTCGGCGATTTCTTCACGGTTCACCTTGGCGGCAAAATCTTTCTTTTTGAGCTTCTTCTTCA